>NZ_JAMYOZ010000021.1:0-111977 GCF_040320095.1 Mesorhizobium sp. M0800 | reverse complement strand
TCTGCTCAGTCTAACGTCTCGATTGGTCATGGCACTTCCCCTTCCACGGGAATCGGTGATCGCAACGTCACCACCGTGCCATGGCCGCTCGCCCCTCAGAGCAGGCGCCGTTCTCTCTCCAAAACTTTTTGCAGAACCTTCAGCACACTATCTGGACACACCAGCGGATGCGCCAGCGAAGCCTTCGACAACCACTGCCACGGATACTCGTCACGCTGGTCGGGACCGGCACGCCGCATGAGGCCATAATCCCGAAAAGTGGATACCGGTTTCCAAAAAGATATCGGTTAGACAAGTAGCGCCCATACCGAATGCATCGGATGGGCGCTACTTTAGATAAGGCCCGACATGTCGGAGAAGGCCATGGCCTTGCGCAGCACCTCGGCGAAGCGCTCGCCGGCGGCTTCACGAGGGCCGCTATTGTCGATCGAGGTGACACCCGGTCCGGACAGCGCGACATTGGCACTGCGCGCCAGCCGTGCCAGCACTTCGCCGCGCGATTCGCGACCGCGCAATGCCAGCCGCTCGGCCAGGATATCCGGTGTAGCCGTGATCTCGACGACAGCCAGATTGGCGTAGCGCTCCCGCAGCGCCGGGATGATCGCGCGCGAGACGTTGGCGATCGCGACACGGCCGTTTGAGACCGACCAATCGACTTCGGCCGGGATGCCATAGCGCAGGCCATGCGCCTCCCAGGAAATCGCGAAGGCGCCATCCGCTTCGGCCTCGACGAAGGCAACGTCGGCGAGCGTGTCGTGATCCTCGGTGGCCGCATCGCTCGGCCGGGTGATCACCCGGCGCACGAACTCCAGCCGGCTCTCGTCGGCAAACACGGCGCGCGCATAGCCGATCACCGTGTCCTTGCCGGCACCGCTCGGCCCGACGACGGCGACGAAGACACCGTCGCGGATCGGAAATCCCGTAGCGGACAATTCACGCTCGACCGATGCCGACACCATCATGCGACTCGGCGTCCCTGCCGCCAGACCGTGCGGACGACCGGGACATGGTCGTCGACGCGCACGCGAACCAGATCGGCGCGCCGGCCGGGCTCGATGACACCGCGATCGCTGAGGCCGACCGCCTCGGCCGGGTTCTTCGAGACCATCGCCACCGCCTCTGGCAAGGAAATGCCCTCGACCACGTCGCCGAGGAAGAAGGCTGACTGGATCAGACTGAAGGGAATGTAGTCCGACGACAGGATATCGAGCAGGCCATCGCCGGCCAGCGTGCGGGCCGAGACATTGCCCGAATGCGACGCGCCGCGCATGACGTTCGGCGCGCCCATCAATACGCCGAGCCCTGCCTTTTTCGAAGCCCGCGCCGCCTCCTCGGTGGTTGGGAACTCGGCGACACGGACGCCTTGCTCGATTGCTTCGTCGACATGGCCGACGGTTGCGTCGTCATGGCTGGCGAGCACGATGCCGCGCTCTTGGCAGGCAGCGGCGATGAAGCTGCGGTTCGGGCTCGAATTCCTCGCCGATTCCGCCATCCGCTTTTCGCAGAATTTCTGGAAATCGCGATCGGTCAGCTTCAGCTTGCGCTGGTAGTAATAGGCGTAGGTTTCCAAATTGACGAACTGGCGCTGTCCGGGCGCATGGTCCATCAGCGACGCCAGCCTGACCCGCTCGTCGCCGTCGAAATTGGCGAAGGCCGTGAGGCAGTCCGGCGCCGAAACCTCGCAACGCAGATGGAGGAAATGGTCGGCCCTGAGCCGGTCCTGCTGCACGCTGTCCTCGATCGCGTCGGCCAGCTTGCGTATGTCGGCGGCCGTCAGGTCGGCATCCTCGTCCATGCCGACACGCAAGGCGTCGAGCACGGTGGTGATGCCGGCGGTCGCCACCTGCGCGTCATGGGCGAGCACCGCGGCGATCGGGTTCCAGCGCACTTTCGGCCGTGGCGCGTAATGGCCTTCGAGATGATCGGTGTGGAGCTCGACCAGGCCAGGGATGATGAAGTCGCCGCCCATGTCCTCGCCGCTGCGGCCGGGTCCGGCATCGATGGCGGTGATCATGCCGTCGCGCAGCACGATCGACCCTTCGACGATCTGGTCGGCCAGCACAATACGGGCATTGTCAAGAACGGTCTCGGCAGTCATTTCAGGCAGTCCTTGCAGCATTTTGCAGCCAATTGAAAATGAATTGGCGTCGCACCATGCGGTTAAAGCAAATAGTCATTTAGGCAGTTCTTCTGGCCGGGCGGCGCCCGAGCGCGTGATGGGACAGCACCATGAACGGTGCGCCCGGTTCAGTTTCCACAAACAGCGTCAGCGCGTCCACCGCCACCGGCCGTTGCAGCACGTCCGCAAACAGGCTGTCGATTGCTAGGCGAAGACGAGGGCTTTCCTGTGACGACACCCGGCCGGACAGCGTCATATGGAAGCGAAACGTCTCGAAGACATAGGGATAGCCCCACTGGCACAGATTGCGGAACTCGTCGGGCTTCAGCGAATCGGGGCTGCGCCGTTCGATCTCGGCTTCCGTCAACGGCGCGCGAAAGCGGTCGAAGTCGCGCACCACGTCGTCGGCGAAGCGGTTGAGCGCCGGCAGCGGTGCTTCCGGCAACAGCGCGAAGAAGCCGTCGATCTGGCTGACGATGAGGCGCGGGATCGTAACCACCGGCGTCGCCTCGGCAAAATCGTCGAGTGCTGCACGAAGCGACGTTTCCGTCTCGTTGGAGGCCAGTCTGAAGGGCGCCTTCAGTGTCGCATGAAAGCCATAGCGGCGCGCCGAGGCGGTATGGAAGGCAACTTCTGCCGCCGACAACTCGCCCGCAGCCTCGACCGGCTTTGTGGCGGCACCGAATGGGTCGCGGCCGAGCCAGTTGGCGGCGATACGTGCCAGCGGTTCGTCTTGTCGGGGGGTGAAATAGATCGCGTAGCGCATCGAAAGTCCTCGTCAGCCCCGCTGCCATAGGTGATTTCCATGACGAATTGACGAAGCTTTGCGGCGTTTTCGGTAACAAAACCACACAGCCGGGTCGTTAGCCGACGATTTTTCGCTTGGACCAGCGGTTGGGGCGAAGGGGAAGTGGTTAGGCCTTCATCAGCCATTCGTGCTCGGGCGCGTTATGGAATTTCCACGTCCGCTTCGGTCCGGCCATGACGTTGAGATAATAGAGATCATAGCCGTGGCAGGCTGCGCAGGGGTGATAACCCTTGGGGACCAGCACGACGTCGCCGTCCTCGATCGCCATCGTCTCGTCGAGCGAACGAGCACCGTTCTCGTCGGCATCGGTGTAGACGCGCTGGAAAGCAAAGCCCTGTGGCGGGTTGAGACGGTGGTAATAGGTCTCCTCGAGATAGGATTCAGCCGGCAGATTGTCCTGGTCGTGCTTGTGCGGCGGATAGCTCGATGTGTGGCCGCCGGGTGTGATGACCTCAACCACCAGCAAGGAATCGGCCGGCTTGCCCTCCGGCAGGATGTTGGTGACATAGCGCGTGTTGGTGCTTTTGCCGCGAACCTCCTGGCCGAGATCGTCGGGCCCGATGACACGGACCGGCAGACCGCCGCCCAGTCCCGGCGCCGAGCAGACGGCAAGTTCGAGATCGGTATCGGCGCTCACCGACCACTCCGAGCCCTGCGGCACATAGACCGACCAAGGTTTGCCGTCGAAGGGCGACATGCGTTCGCCGAGTAAGCCGAGATCCTTGCCGCCGGCCTTGGCCTTGCCCTTGCCGGTGACGAACACCAGGCAGACCTCACGATCCGCGGTTTGCCCGGAAGCGCTCTCGCCGGGCCTGAGCCGATGCAGATCGAAGCCGACATAGGTCCAGCCGGCGCTTTGCGGCGTCACATGGGCGATGCGGCCGTGGCCCTTGTTGGCTTTGACGAGCAGTTTCGACATGGTCATTCCTTCGGTTTGGCGTCTGCCGATGGCTCGTCCTCGTCAGCCGGCTTGTAGGGGTAGAAAAACTGCCAGACGGCATAGCCGGCGAAGCCGAGCGCGATCACGCCCCAGAACGGCGTGCCGGTGGCGAATTCGATCACCGACCAGACCAGGCAGACCGCGACAACGGCGACGCGCCGCCACAGCGGCCGGAAAAACGGGTGCTCGGAGTCTTTCATCGGATCAACACCTTTCCTTGCGAACTCTCAAGCATTGGGAAAGCCCTGTGTCTCCACCGTATAGCCGGCCGCCGTCATAGCCCGCATCAATTCCTTGTAGCCGACCTGCGCCATCTTGAGCGGCGGGTTCTTCTTCGGATCCTGCTCGGCCTCGACCACGAACCAGCCTTCATAGCCATGGTCGGCGAGCCTCTGGACGATGGCGCCAAAATCCAGCGAGCCATCTCCCGGCACGGTGAAGGCGCCAAGTGCCACCGCGTCGAGGAACGATTGCTTCTCGCGATCCAGTCCCGCGATCACCTCCATGCGCACATCTTTCACATGCACATGGTTGATGCGCGGGTGGTGGTTATCAATAGCGCGCAGCACATCGCCGCCGGCAAAGGCCAGGTGACCCGCGTCGAGCAGCAATGGAATGCCTTCTCCCGAATAGCGTATGAAGGCATCTAGCTCTGGCTCGGTCTCAACTACTGCCGCCATATGATGATGGTAGGAGAGCGGCATGCCTTGCTCTGCACACCATTCGCCGAACTGGGTGAGCCGCCGCGCGTAGGCTTTCATTTCCTCGTCCGAAAGCCTGGGCTTGCCGGCGAGCGGCTTCGAGCGGTCGCCCTGGATGGAGCGGCCGACTTCACCATAGACGATGCATGGCGCGTTCACCGCCTTGAACAGGTCGATCATCGGCTGGATACGATCCTTGTTCTTTGCCATGTCTTCGTCGACCAGCGTCCCCGAGAACCAGCCGCCGCAAAGCGTCACGTCGGCCTCTTTCAGGATCGGCAGCATGATTTGCGGATCGTTGGGAAAGCGGCGGCCCATTTCCATTCCGGTAAAGCCAGCCGAACGCGACTGGCGCAGGCACTCCTCCAGCGACACATCATCGCTGAGTTCCGCAAGATCGTCGTTCCACCATGCAATGGGGGACATGCCCAGTTTGGCTTTCAAGTCGTCACTCCAGTTTCTGACATTCGAGGCGGCGTTGGCGGGCGCGTTAAAACCGCCGCCCGCTCAGCGCTTCCTCATATTTCTTGCGCGCCGCGTTCACTTGCGGCCGCACTGAGACTTCCGGCACGGCGACATCCCACCAGCTTCCACCGGCTTCGGTCGAAACCAGCGGATCGGTATCGATGACCAGTACCGTCGTTCGTGGGTTCTTCTTCGCTTGCGCCAGCGCCGTTTCCAACCCGGCGATCGACGGCACTTTTTCGGCAATCGCACCCATGCTCGCAGCATGCGCGGCGAAGTCGATCTCGGGCAAGGTTTCGTGACGGGCGTCCTTCAGCAGATTGTTGAAGTTGGCGCCGCCGGTCGCCATCTGCAACCGGTTGATGCAGCCATAGCCGCGGTTGTCGAGCAGCACGATGGTCAGCTTGAGGCCGAGCATCACCGAGGTCGCGATCTCGGAATTGAGCATCAGGTAAGAGCCGTCGCCGATCATCACCACGACCTCTTCGTCCGGCTTGGCCATCTTGACGCCAAGCCCGCCGGCGATTTCATAGCCCATTGTCGAGAAGCCGTATTCTGCGTGATAGGAGCCGGGCGCGCCCGCCTGCCATAGCTTGTGCAATTCGCCGGGCAAGCCGCCGGCGGCATGAAGCAGTACCACGCCGGAGCCCACGGCGCGCTGTACTGCGCCGATCACTTGCGCGTCGGACGGATAGGCGGCATTGGTCGACGCCGTCACCCTGTCGGCATCCGCTTGCCAGTTCTTCTTGCCCGTGATCGCATTGTCGGTCCAGCCTGAAGGGGCTTTCCAGCCTTTCAGCGCCGCAGCGAGTTCGGCGAGCCCTTCCGCCGCATCGGCGACCAGCGGCAGCGCCTGGTGCTTTCCGGCGTCAAAAGGCTGCACGTTGAGCCCGATGATGGTCCTGCCGGTATGCTTGAACAATGCCCAGGAGCCGGTGGTGAAATCCTGCAGTCTGGTGCCGACGGCAAGCACGACGTCGGCCTCTTCGGCCAGCCTGTTGGCCGCCGAAGTGCCGGTAACGCCGACCGCGCCCATGTTCAACGGATGATCGTCCGGGAGCGAGGATTTGCCGCCTTGCGTCTCACAAACTGGAATGCCGGCGCCTTGGACCAGTTTTGCCAACTCCTCGGACGCCTGCGAATAGAGTACGCCGCCGCCCGCGATCACCAGCGGCTTTTTCGCCGCTTTGAGTACCGCGACTGCGGCCGCCAGTTCGTTGCGGTCCGGGCGCTGCCGTCGCGGCGTCCAGAGTCGCTCGGCAAAGAAACTCTCGGGGTAGTCATAGGCCTCGGCCTGCACGTCCTGGCACAGCGCCAGCGTCACCGGGCCGCATTCGGCGGGATCGGTCAGCACCTGCATGGCGCGGTTGAGCGCCGGCATGATCTGCTCCGGCCGCGTGATGCGGTCGAAATAGCGCGACACCGGGCGGAGGCAGTCATTGACCGTCGCCGTGCCGTCGGAAAAATCCTCGGCCTGCTGCAGGACGGGATCGGGAATGCGATTGGCGAAGACGTCGCCTGGCAGAAACAGGACAGGCAACCTGTTTACATGCGCAAGTGCCGCAGCGGTCACCATGTTGAGCGCGCCGGGGCCGATCGAACTGGTCGCGGCCATGAAGCGACGGCGGAAATTGGCCTTGGCGTAGGCGATCGCCGCATGCGCCATTGCCTGCTCGTTATGGGCACGGAAGGTCGGCAGTTCGTCGCGAACCTGGTAGAGCGCCTCGCCGACGCCGGCGACATTGCCGTGGCCGAAGATCGCCCAGACGCCGCCGAAGATCGGCACTTTCTTCCCGTCCATCTCGGTCATCTGTCGAGCAAGAAAGCGGGTCAGCGCCTGCGCCATCGTCAGGCGGATTGTCTTGGTCATGTCGGTTCCTCCGCAGTCCTTATGCCGCGCCTTCTTATGCTGCTTTGCGGCCGCGCGCCGCAAGCCATGCCTCGGTCAGTCTCTCGAAGCGAGATGCCATGTCGGCAACCGCTTCATCGTCTGACATCTTGCCGGCAAGCCATTGTTCGGCCGCGTTGATGAAGATGGTGCGGCCGACGGCAAAGCCCTTGACGATAGACGCCTTGGCGGTGGCAGCAAAGGCCGCTTCCAATTCGTCCTGCGGCGCTTCGAGGCCAAGCAGCACAATCCCGCGGCACCACGGATCGTTCTTCAGGATCACCGCCTCGATCTTTGCCCATGCGCCGGCCGATGCCTGCGGTTCGAGCTTCCACCAATCGGGCTTGATGCCGAGTGCGTAGAGTTCCTCGAGCGCGCGCGGGATGGTCATGTCGTCGAGCCTGCCGTGCTTGCCGGCGATGATCTCCACCAGAAGTTCTCTGCCCACTTTCCGCGCGGCCTCGAACAAAGCGCGCAGTTTCTGCTGCTGTTCGCTCTTCAGCGCCGCGGGATCGTCGGGATGATAGAAGCACAGGCACTTGATGCAGTGGTCGACCGGCCATTCGGTCAGTTGCGAACCTATGTCTTGCGAGAACTCGAAGCGAAGCGGCCGCGAACCCGGCAACTCGACCGGCCGGCCGAGCCAGGCGAAGGAATGGTGGGCGAATTCGAACATCGCCTCGCGTCCGTATTTTTCGTCGAGCAGCATGCCGTAGCCGGCGCGGCCAGCCGCAACCTTGGCCGCAGCCTTGACCGTCAGCACCTTGAAAGCTGGGATTCGCGACGGATCGGCGCCGGCTTTTGCCGCGACATCCTCCAGCTGGACGCGGTGGTCGCAGGCGAACGCCATCAGCGAGGGGATGTCGCGCCGGCGCGTGGTCGCCCAATGGATGTGATTGATCGCCTCGTCCTTGCGCAGCGCTAGATGCTTGCTGCCGTTTTTCAGGAAGAACTGCAATTCCTCGAAAGTCGGGTATTCCGGTGCGCAGAGCAGCCGCGACACGGCAAAGGCGCCGCAGGCATTGGCCCAGGTCGCCGCCGTCGCCAGGCCTTCCTCGCCGAGCCAGCCGCGCAGGAAGCCCGACATGAAGGCGTCGCCGGCGCCGAGCACATTGTAGACCTCGATTGGAAATCCCTTGCCGACGATACCGTCCTCGAGGTCGTCGCTGATCGGCCCGTCATAGACGATGCAGCCCATGGCGCCGCGTTTCAGCACGATGGTTGCCGCCGACAGCGAGCGGATGGTTTTCAGCGCGCTCAGGCAATCGTCTGCACCCGAGGCGATCATGATTTCCTCTTCGGTGCCGACGATGAGATCGCAATCGGGCAGCACCGTCTTCAACTGCGCCGAGACGCGGTCGGATTTCACATAGCGCTCGAAGCCTTCGGCGTGGCCGGCGAGACCCCAGAGATTGGGGCGGTAGTCGATGTCGAACACCACCTTGCCGCCCTTGGCTTTCATGACACGGATCGCCTTGCGCTGGGCGGCGTCGCTGTTGGGCCGTGAAAAATGCGTGCCGGTGACGACGACCGCGCGTGCCGAAGCGATAAACGCCTCATCGATATCGTCTTTCGAAAGCGCCATGTCGGCGCAATCGCTGCGATAGAAGATCATCGGCGAGACGCCTTCATCCTCGACCGACAGCAGCACCAGGGCGGTCAGCCGCTCCGGATCGGTCTTGAGGCCTTGGACCGAAACGCCCTCGCGGGTCAGCTGCTCGCGGATGAAGCGGCCCATCTGCTCATTGCCGACGCGGGTGAGCAGCGCCGAGCGCAGGCCGAGCCTGGCAGTACCGACCGCGATATTGGCCGGACAGCCGCCGACCGACTTGGCAAAGGAAGTAATGTCCTCGAGGCGCGAGCCGATCTGCTGACCATAGAGATCGACGGAAGCGCGGCCGATGGTGATGATGTCGAGCGGCGAATATTTCGCTTCCACGGCTTCGCCCATTCGAACCTCCCATCGGCTTTGTTGTCTTGAGTAACACGCGCGAGCGGCAGCGTGGCGCCGGCAATATGAAATAATAATTCCAATCCATAGTCAATATGGAACGAGCATTCCCAAGGCTGAAAAGTGCTGTGCAAGGCTCGCGCGTTCAGAAACTTTGAAGTCAGACGAACGTCAAGTGTCTACCACTGAAACCAGCTGATTTACCAAGGAAGCGGGCCATCATCGTTGAAGTACCCGGCGGTCGGGCCATCGGCGTCCAAGGTCGCCAGGTGAATGACGATCTCGGCCGCCTGCTGCACCGTGCGGTGACCTTTATACCCGTTGAGATCGGTGGCAGTGTAGCCGGGCGCCGCGGCGTTGACCTTGATGCCTTGGGGCGCGAGCTCCCTGGCGAAGGCCACCGTGATGGCATTCAAGGCTGTCTTGGAGCTGCCGTAGCCCATCATGTTAACGGCGTGGTTCGCAGTGGCGGGATCGAGCGCCCGGCCGATGGACCCGGTGGAGCTGCTCACCATCACGATCCGGGCAGCAGGTGCTGCTAGCAGCAGCGGCAGGAATGCCTGGGTCACGCGGATCGGGCCGAAGACATTGACGTCGTAGGTGGCCTGGATGTCGGCGATCCGCTGCTGGCTCGGCGGCAGGTCGTAATTGATGGCGACGCCGGCGTTGTTCACCAGCACGTCGAGGCAGGGGCTGGCCTGCCTGAATGCCTCGGCTGCCGCCTTCACACTGTCATCCCGCGTGACGTCCAGCTCAAGCCACTCCACGTCGAGGCCTTCGGCGCGCAATGCCTGCGCCGCCGCCATGCCGCGTTCGGCGCTCCTGGCGCCGAGCCAGACCTTGAAGCCCATGGTCGCCAGTCGCCGGGCGATTTCACGGCCTATACCCTTGTTGGCGCCGGTCACCAGCGCGCTTTTCGATGTTCTCATAATCGGTGTCTCCATTTTTCTTGTGGAAGACCCACAAATGGTGCGAGGCAGCGGGCGTTGCGCGCCGGAAATTCTCCGGCTCTTGCCTAATCCTCTCACGCTGTTGCGCCGCCGGTGCGAATGCGCGATGCTGGCGCAATGAGCGAGGCGCTGCAGGAGTTGATCGAGATCGCCGGCCGCCATGCGCGCGGGCGACGAACAAGAACGGCGGTTCCCCGCGTTTCGATCGGCCGCAGCGAAGTCGCCACGGCGCCAATGCCAGGGGTGTGGGGGTCGGGGATCTTATTCGTACTGCAGGGCGCGAAGACGGTTCTGATCGGCGACCGGGCTCTTCGTTACAATCCGGCCAGCTATTTCATCTATACTGTCGAGACGCCCACCATCAGCCAGATAATCGAAGCGAGCGCGGCGCGTCCTTACCTAGCCATTGGCTTGACCCTTGACCTGCAGGCCGTCGCCGCGCTCCTCGTCGAGCACGCGCCGGCCCTCAGTGGCGACAGTTTCTCCACCTCTCCCGCTGATGACGATCTGCTCGACGCGTTGCGTCGAATGATGCGGCTGCTTGACCGGCCAGCGGAGATTCCCGTGCTCGCGACCATGATCGAGCGAGAGATGCTGTTTCGGCTCCTGCAAGGCCCCCAAGGCGGAAAGCTTCGTGAACTTGCGCGCGCCGATGGCTATCTGTCCCGGATTGGCCGGGCGATCGCCTGGATCCGTTCGCATCCCCATCAGCCGGTCCGGGTCGGCGATCTGGCCGAGATTGCCCGTATGAGCAGTGCTGCGTTTTATCGTCATTTCAAGGCGGCGACGGCCATGAGCCCAATCCAGTATCAAAAGCAAATCCGCTTGCTGGAAGCCCGCCATCTGCTGATTACCCAGCCGGGCAACGTCGCACGTGTCGCCTTCGCCGTCGGCTATGAGAGTGCTTCCCAGTTCAGCCGGGAGTATGCCCGCCAGTTCGGGTCGCCGCCTGCCCGCGACGCAGCGCGGCTTTCGGCAGAAGGCGAAACGGCAATAGAGGTGATCTAAGGCTTGCGCTTCTTGCCAGTATCGCGCCGCTTCTCGCCGACCGCGACGGTCAGCGCCATAGCCAAAGCCATCGTCGCCGACAGCGAGCGGAAGCCGGCGAAATCGGCCTCGGCGACCTCGAACCAGACCCTGGCGAATTGGGCGAGTGGCGAAAAGGAGCTGTCGGTAATCGCCACGATCGGCACGCCTTGCTCCGAAATGACGCGCGCCTCCTCGATGGTGGCCGGGGCATAGGGCGAAAAGCTGATGGCGATCACGGCGTCCCTTAGAGAGGCAAAGCCGATCATCTCTGCATTGAGGCCGGCGGCCGATTCGATCAGCTGGTTGCGGATCTTGAGCTTGCCCAATGCATAGGCGATATAGGAGGCGACCGGGTAGGAGCGCCGCTTGGCCAGCACGTAAATGGTTTCGGCCTTGGCCAACACGGTGATCGCATCTTCGAAATGGTCTTCATTCAGCGTGCGCGAAATGTCGTTGAGCGAGGTACTGGCTGCGGCAACAAAACCGTCGAAAATCGCGCGGTGGCCGGCGCCTTCCTCGGCCTTGGCGCGCAATGCCGCCAGCCTCTCATCATAGGATGAGTTGCGCTCGCGCAGGCGCTCGCGAAACACCAACTGCAGGCTGGTGAAACCATCAAAACCAAGCTGCTGGGCAAAGCGGATCAGGGTCGAAGGCTGGACACCGGCGGAAGCGGCGATGCTGGCAGCGGTGCCGAAGGCGATATCGTCTGGGTTGTCGAGCGCATAGGCGGCAATCTGGGCGATACGTTTCGGCAGGCTGTGGCGCCGCTCCAGGATCGTCGCCCGCAGCGTCTCGAAATCGCGCGGCACCCGTTCGTCCATCGTCGCTCCGCCCAGGCTCATCGTCTGGTTCCCTCTGTGCCCCATCATAGCGGGCCTGTGCAAGAACACCATAAAAAATGAGACAAGCGTTCCATCTGCAGACAAAATGGACTAATTCATCCACACAATTTTGCACACAGGGAGGCAAGCGGATGGTCGGGGTAGGTCTTATCGGCACGGGTTTCATGGGCAAGTGCCACGCCATTGCCTGGAACGCGGTCGGCACCGTCTTTCCCGATGTGGCCAAGCCAAGGCTGGTCCATCTGGGCGAGGTCAACGAGGATCTTGCCAAACGCCGTGCCAGCGAATTCGGCTTCGCCAAGGCGTCCGGTGACTGGCGCGCCGTCGTCGACGACCCGGATGTCGATGTCATCTCGCTGACCACGCCGAACCAGTTCCACCCGGAAATGGCCATCGCCATCCTCGAAGCCGGCAAGCATCTGTGGTGTGAAAAACCGATGGCGCCAAGTTTTGCGGAGGCGCAAGCCATGGCTGCGGCGGCCCAAAAGTCCGGCAAGATGGCCGCGCTTGGCTATAACTATATTCAGAACCCAGCGATCCGCCATATCGGCGCGCTGCTCGACGAGAAGATCATCGGCGAGGTCAACCATCTGCGTATCGAGATGGACGAGGACTTCATGGCCGATCCGGAGGCGCTGTTCTTCTGGAAGCACGAGGCGGCGTCCGGCTACGGCGCGCTCGACGATTTCGCCGTGCATCCGTTGTCGCTCATCGCCGTGCTGTTCGGCCGCGTCGCCCGCGTCATGTGCGACATGGCCAGACCCTATGCCGACCGCCGTGTCGCCTCGGGCGGGCGCCGCGCGGTGGAAACCTACGACATCGCCAGCATCCTGATGCATCTCGAAAACGGCATCGCCGGCACCTTGCTGGTCAACCGTTCGGCCTGGGGCCGCAAAGGACGGATCGCCATCCAGATTTTTGGCTCGAAGGGCTCGATCCTGTACGACCAGGAGCGGATGAATGAGTTCCAACTCTATCTGACGGCCGACCGGCCGACCGAGCAAGGCTATCGCACCATCCTGGTGGCGCCGCATCATAAGCCTTATGACGCCTTCCTGCCGGCGCCCGGCCACGGCCTTGGCTTTAATGACCTCAAGATTATCGAATGCCGGGAACTGTTGACGCGACTTGCCGGCAAGCCGGCGCGGATCATCGATTTCGACGAAGGCCTGGAGATCGAGCGCACGGTGCACGCGATGGCGCGCTCGTTCGCGGAACAGCGCTGGATGGAGGTGCGGTAGTAAGCCCGCGCTGGTTTCCCTTCTCCTCCTGTGGCAGAAGGTGGCCGAGCGAAGCTCGGTCGGATGAGGGGTGTTGGACGGATCGCTACAGCAAAGAAATAAGCGCTTCAAATCCCTCAATATTTTTGCGCCGAGTTTCTTCCAGCACCCCTCATCCGGCTCGGCGCTGCGCGCCGATCCACCTTCTCCCACAAGGGGAGAAGGAGAAGTGCTCAGGCGGCTCCTGGCCGGCCGGCGATCATGGCGCGGCGCGCCGACCGGCGCTGCTCGACGGCGTCGGCAAGGCCGTGCAGCACCGTTTCGGTAGTTTCCCAGTCGATACAGCCGTCGGTGATGCTCTGGCCATAGACGAGCGGCTTGCCGGGCACGACGTCCTGCCGGCCGGCGACGAGGTTGCTCTCGATCATGATGCCGATGATGCGCTCGTCGCCTGCCGCTACCTGGCCCGCCACGTCAGCCGCCACCAGCGGCTGGTTTTCCGGCTTCTTGTTGCTGTTGGCATGACTGACATCGATCATCAGCCGAGGTGCCACGCCGATCCGGCCGAGCTCAGCGGAGGCAGCAGCTATGCTTGCCGCGTCGTAGTTGGGCACAATGCCGCCGCGCAGGATGACGTGGCAGTCCTCGTTGCCGGTGGTCGTCGCGATGGCGCTGCGCCCGCCCTTCGTCACCGCCATGAAATGATGCGGCTGGGCGGCGGACTTCACCGCCTCGGCGGCAATCCGCAGATTGCCGTCAGTGCCGTTCTTGAAGCCGACCGGGCAGGAGAGGCCCGATGCGAGCTCGCGGTGGATCTGGCTCTCTGTTGTGCGCGCGCCGATCGCGCCCCAGGCGACGAGGTCGGCGATGTATTGCGGAGTTGTCATGTCGAGGAATTCCGTCGCCGCCGGCAGGCCGAGATTGTTGACGGCGGAGAGCACGTTGCGTGCCATCCTCAGGCCCCTGTCAATGTTGAAGCTGCCGTCCAGGTCGGGATCGTTGATCAGGCCCTTCCAGCCGACCGTCGTGCGCGGCTTCTCGAAATAAACCCGCATCACGATCTCCAGCCGGTCCGACAGGTTTTCACGCAGCGATGCCAAACGGCTGGCATAGTCTACGGCGACGGCCGGGTCGTGGATCGAACAGGGGCCGACGACGACCACCAGCCGATCGTCGGTGCCGGTCAGCACGGCGTGGATCGCATTGCGTGACGCGGCAACGGTGCGCGTCGCCGTCAGCGTGCGCGGTATCTCCCGCATCACCTCGTCCGGCGTGCTCAATTCCCTTATTTCTTTGACCCGAAGATCGTCTGTGGTCGTCAACACGGCTTATGCTCCTGATTGGGAGACCTGCCGGCTGAAACAAAAAAGCCGCCAGGTCTGGCGGCTGTTCGGATATTGTTGCTGCAATCTTCAGATCGAGCGCAATCCTCCCGCCGCCAGCGAGCTCATAAAGTACCAATAGGTGGCGGTCAGGTTGATCATGAGGGCTGATATAGTCGATGCGGAGGCGCTTGTCACGTGCCTGGTGAGGAGGAGGTCTACTCCAGCCCATTCGCGATTGGCTGAAGCCCCCCGAACTTCGTCATCCCAGGGCGAAGCAGGAGCGGAGCTCCGTCGCGGAGACCCTGGGATCCATGCCGTTGCCTTGGCCAAGGAGTGCTGCGGAACTAAATTCTGCATTGTAGCGACGCCTAGATGTCACGGCATGGATCCTCGGGTCTGCGCCGCGTCGCTGCGCTCCTTGCTCCGCCCGTGGATGACGAAGTGATGGGCGGCGTTCCGCTAGACTTGCCGGCGTTATTCCGGTGACGCCCCGGCGATGCTCTGATCGTAGTCGACCAGCGACCCGGTCATGACGCCGGACTGCGGGCTGATCATATAGCTGATCAACCGGGCAAGCTGCGCCGGTTTCACCAATTGGCCCGTCGGCTGCGCGGCTTCGGCCTTCTCCAACCAGTCCTCCGGCGCGTCGTGCCATTTCTTCTGCACGATCGCCTCGCCCTCGGTGTCCATCCAGCCGGGCAGCACCGCATTGCAGCGGATGCGATTGCCGCGATAGGCATTGGCGACATTCTTGGTGAGTGTCGCCAGCGCTCCCTTGCTCGACGAATAGGGCGCCAGGAACGACTGGCCGCAATGCGCCGACATCGACAGCACGTTGACGATCGAGCCCGGTGCCTGGCGCGCCAGCAAATGCGCCACCACGCCCTGCATCAGGAAAAACGGGCCGCGCACATTGGTCTGGAATATCTGGTCGAACAGATCCTCGGAGGTCTCGACCAGCGAGCCGCGAGCCGAGGTGGCAGCGGCGTTGACCAGCGCGTTGACGGTACCAAAATGGCCAATCGCCGTTTCGACCGCACGCTTGCAGTCGGCCACTTTTGAGACGTCGGCGCTGATGAAGATGGCATCGACGCCTGCCCCCTTGAGGATGGCGACAGCCTTGTCGCCCTTCTCCTGCGAGCGGCCGATCAGCGCCAGCGCCCGGCAGCCCTCATCCGCCAGCGCTTCGGCGACGGCAAAGCCGATGCCTTGTGCGCCGCCGGTGACGATGGCGCGTGTTTCGGAATTGCGACCGGCTGAACCGTTCATCGCCTTGCTCCTGTGCTTGATAGTCAGATTGTTTTGTCGAGGCGGACGGTCTTGCCTTCCTTGGCCGATTTCAGCGCCGCATCCGCCAGCCTGAGCGCCACCAGCCCGTCCTTGCCGCTCGGCGCCGCCTTCTTGCCTGACGTCGCTGCCGCGATGAAGGCAGCGATCTCGTTGGCATAAGCGTCGAGATAACGGGTCATGAAGAAATCGTGCAGCGGCGGCCGCGTATAGCCTTTCTCATTGGCCAGTTCGATCGACACCGGCCGCTGGTTCTCGGCCGCAATCATGCCTTTCGAGCCATGCACCTCGATGCGCTGGTCGTAGCCGTAGGTGGCGCGGCGTGAGTTGGAGATAACGCATTGCTTGCCGGAGGCAGTTTCGAGGATGACGCTGACGCTGTCGAAGTCGCCGGCCTCGCCGATCTTCTTGTCGACCAGCACCGAAGCATGCGCGCTGACCGCCACCGGCTCCTCGCCGAGCAGGAAGCGCGCCATGTCGAAATCATGAATGGTCATGTCGCGGAAGATGCCGCCCGAGCGGCCGATATAGTCGAGCGGCGGCGGGCCGGGATCGCGCGAGGTGATTGTCACCATTTCGACAGTGCCGATGGCGCCGTCGTCGATCGCCTTGCGCACGGCGGCAAAATGCGGATCGAAGCGGCGGTTGAAGCCGACCATCAGGGTGGCGCCGGCCTTGTCGACGACGGCCAGGCAACGTTCCACCCGGGCGGCGTCGAGGTCGATCGGCTTTTCGCAGAAAATCGCTTTACCCGCTTTGGCGAAGCGTTCGATCAGATCGGCATGGGTATCGGTCGGCGTGCAGATGACGACCGCATCGATATCGCCGGCCTTCTCGATGGCATCGATGCTGCGCACTTCGGCGCCATAGGCAGAGGCCAGATCGGTCGCCGCCTTCTCGAAGGCGTCGGCAACTGCGACCAGCCTGGCCTCAGGATTGGAACCGACGGCGCGAGCATGGACCTTGCCGATACGGCCGGCACCGAGAAGAGCAAAGCGAAGAGGCATGGAGAGTTTTCCTTTGAGAATGGTTCGGAAGGGAGGGCGTGTCAGCGCCTGTGGCTCGGCGTTGGCCGTTACGCCGCAAGTTCCGCCTGCCCGGTCTTGGCGCCGGTGATGTAGGAGACGATATCGTTGCCGTCGGTGTCCTGCTTGCGCAAATTGGCGACGATGCGGCCGCGCCGGAAAACGACGATGCGGTCGACCAGATCGAACACCTGGCGCATGTTGTGAGAGATCAGGATCAGCGGTTCGCCATTCTCCTTCAGCGTGCGGATGATGTTTTCGACCTGCATCGTCTCCTGCACGCCGAGTGCCGCCGTCGGCTCATCCATGATGATGAGCTTGGAAGCAAAGGTCGCGGTTCTGGCAATTGCTACGCACTGGCGCTGGCCGCCCGACATATGACGGATGGTGTTGGAAAGATTGGGGATCTTGACCGCTGTCCGGACCAAGGCTGCCTCGGTCGCCTTGCGCATGAACTTGCGATCGAGGATCGAGAAGGGCCCGAGATTGAAAAGCACCCGCTCGCGGCCGAGGAACAGGTTCGACGGCACGTCGAGGTCGTCGGCGAGCGCCAGGTTCTGGAACACCGTCTCGATGCCCGCCTCGCGGGCTTCGATGGGGCCGGCAAAATTCACTTCCTTGCCGTCGAACCACATCCTGCCGCTGGTGCGCTGCTCGACGCCGGTGATCTGGCGTACGAAGGTCGATTTGCCAGCGCCGTTGTCGCCCATGATGGCGACATGCTCGCCCTTGCGCAGCTCGAAGTTGGCACCCTCCAGCGCATGGACGCCGCCATAATACTTGGTCAGGTTTTCGGTCTTCAGGACGATGTCCGACATGATCAAGCCCTCATCGCCCGCAGGCGTTGGCGCCACTGGTCGAGTACGACTGCGCCGACGATGATCACGCCTTTGACCATCTCCTGATAATAGGCGTCGAGGCGCAGAAAGGTGAAGCCGGAGATGATGACGCCGAAGATCAGCGAGCCGATCACTGTCCCGATAATCGAACCGCGGCCGCCCGACAGCGAGACGCCGCCGATAACCGCCATGGCGATCGCGTCGAGCTCGTACATTACACCCATGCCGGCCTGGGCCGTGAGATTCTTGGAGCTCAGCACCACGGCGGCGAGCGCGGCGAGGACGCCGGCAATGACGTAGACGAGGATCTTGTGGTTGGCGATGTTGATGCCGGACATGCGCGCGGCGTCCTCATTGGAGCCGATTGCATAGCAGTGCTTGCCATATTTGGTGTAACTCAGGATCAGCTGGAACAGCACTGCGAGCGATATGAAAATGATGACCGGCATCAGCCCCTTGCCGATGGCGGCGAAACTCTCGGTCGGAAACGAGATCGGCTGCCCCTTTGACCACCATTTGGCGATGCCGCGTGCGGTGACCATCATGCCGAGCGTGGCGATGAACGGCGGGATGCGCGTGTAGGCGATCAAAGCGCCGTTGACCAGGCCGGCCAGCAGGCCGCAGCCGATCGCGACCAGCACGGGCACGATCACCGGCAGGTCGGTCCAGCCCTGGGCGATGAACATCGCCTTCGGGTTCGGGTTGCCATTGACGGTCGCCACCTGGGCGAAGCTCATGGCTATCATCGCCGTGGCGCCGACGATCGAACCTGAGGACAGGTCGATGCCGCCGGTAATGATCACCTGCGTCACGCCGATGGCAATGATGCCGACTATCGACACCTGCAGGATGATGATCTGCAGGCGCGCTTCGTTGAAGATCGCATCGATATTGTCGCGGGTGTTGAACAGGAAGCTGTCGCCCAGGAAAACCCGGCCGATCAGCTCGAAAGCGCCGACCAGGATGACGAGCGCCAGGAAGACGTTGAATTCGGCCGGCCATGCGCGCCGCTTCGCATCATAGCTGAGCCCGCCGACGCCGTGAGATGTCTGTGCCAATCGTGCTTCCTCCGTCAGCCACGGTCTCCACTCGGCGCTGTTCAGGCCGAGAGGGAAAAAGCGGAGCGGCGCTGTCTTACCTTGGCGCGCCGCTCCGTATCGGACAGGTCCGCCTCAGTTCTTCTTCAGGAACTTGTCGATATTTGCCGGCGTGACCAGCTGGAACGGGATGTAGACCTTGTGCTCGACCTTCTCGCCCTTCGCCAGCTTGAGCGCTGCGTCAAGCGCGCCGGCACCCTGGCCGGCCGCGTCCTGGAACACCGTCGCATCGAGGTCGCCCGCCTGCATCGCGGCAAGCGCATCCTGGGTAGCGTCGACCCCGCCGACGACAACCGACTTCATGTCGATGTTGGCGGCCTTCATCGCCTGGATGGCGCCGATGGCGCTTTCGTCATTATTGGCGATGACGCCGTCGAACGGCTTGCCGGTCGACAGCCAGTTGGTCATCAGGTTCTGCGCTTCTTCGCGCTTCCAGTTCGACGTCTGCTTGTCGATGATCTTGATGAAGCTGCACTCCGGCGTGGCGATCACGTCGTCAATGTCCTTGGTGCGCTGCACCGCTGCCTGGTTCGACAGCTCGCCCATGATCACATAGACGTTGGCTTCAGTCTTGCCGGCCTCCTTGAACAGGCGGCAGACCTCCTTGGTCTCGAGCGTGCCGGAATCGGCTTCGTTCGAGGCGACGAAGGCCTGGTTTTCGGGCAGCGTGTCGACGTTGACCGGCTCGCGATTGACATAGACCAGTGGAATCTTGGCAGCGGCGGCTGCGTCCGACATCGCCTGAGTCGCCGAGGTGTCGACCGGGTTGACGATGATAGCGTCGACGCCTGAGGCGGCGAAGTTCTTGATCTGGTCGAGTTGCTTGGCGACGTCGTTCTGCGCATCCTCCACCTGCAGCTCGACGCCGTCCATGCCCTTGGCCTGTTCAATCATGCCGTTGCGCAGCACTGTGAGAAAATTGTCGTCGAACAACGCCATCGACACGCCGATCTTGGCAGCAAAGGCGGACGAACTCATCAGCGCCGCGAACGCGACGCCCAAAAGCAGTTTTTTCATTTTATTTCTCCTCCACATTGGTGTCCGGCTGCACCGATCTACCCGGAATCCCCGATCTCGCAGGGAATTCTCTCCCGATTGCCATTTTTAGTTCCGGAGGCATTTGCCTGAAACAGATCTTCCGGAACGAAAGAACCAAAATTCTCAGTTGGTGAAATATTTATTCCATTTCGCTTGGGCGTCAAGCGAGATTTCGCCATGACGAATGGATTTTCGGCATTTCGAGCGCTTTTAGACGGACGCTAACGCAAGCCAGGCCTGAAAGCGTTCTGATAGATTACATCATGTCTGCCGCCGATGACCGCGACGTCAGATGTTTTCCGGCAGATAAATGTCGAAGGGCAGAAAGGTCTGGCCCGGCGCATTCGCAGCGCCGGTCTCGATGGCATGCGCCATCAGCCCGACAAGCTCGCGGCAAAGCGCCGCCAGTGGCGTCGAGATCACCATGGTCAGGAAATTATCTGCCAGCGCCGCGCGGGAGTCGGGCGTGATCTCGTTGCAGACGACCGCCGGCATCTCAGCCGGCTTTGCCTCCCTCAGCGCCGAGATCGCGCCTTCCATGCCGCCACCGGCGACATAGCAACCGGCGAGATCAGGGTGGCGGGCCAGAAGCTCGATCATTGCATCATGCGTGATCTGGTTCGCTTCCAGATTGACCAACGTCTCGAGGAGAGTGAATTCCGGCGCCTGCTCGCGAAAGAAGGAGCGAAAACCGATCTCGCGAAGCTCATGGCCATGGAAGCGATGGCTGCCGACGAAGAGGGCAACCTTGCCAGGTCTCTTCGCGGCCTTCGAGATCATCCAGGCAGCGGTGCGGCCGACCTTGCGATTGTCCAGGCCAACATAGCCCTCGCGAATACCGGACGCAAAGTCGGAAAGCAGGGAGAACACCGGTACGCCATTGGCTTTGAGAGCTTCGACGGCGACCGTCAGCGTCGGGTGATCAGGCCCGACCAGGGCGACGGCCCTGGATTTGGCGGCCAGCTTGCGCATCCGCTCGACGATCTCGTCCGGCGCCAGCGAAGCGGCGAAGTCGATGGTGGCCACGCCGCGAAAGCGCGGCGACTGCGATACCGCCAGTTCAAGCTCGCGGGCAAATTCACTGTAGAAGACGTCCTCCCGTCTCAACAGCAGGAACCCGAGCCGGTATTCGGGCAATTCATGGCGCATCCGCTGCTTGATCAATCCGGCTGCGTGATAGCCGATGCTGGTCGCGGCCTCATAGACGCGGCGCGCGGTTTCCTCGCGCACCGGCAAGCGGTTGTTCAGCACCCGGTCGACGGTGGCAACGCTGACCCCCGAAATGCGCGCCAGGTCGGTGATCGTCGGCCGTTTCGCCATCGCTGCCTCATTCCACTGTTTGGCCCTTTTACACCATTATGATGGAAAATGATAGAAACTATCTTTGTGATATTGAGCCTATCAGGGCTCGGCGTTATTTTGAACGCTGACCGAATATGATCGAGGCCTCCGCTATGGTGGATATTGGACTCCGAACCGGGAATACGAGCTCCGCAGCGGCGTCCCGACGCGACTATAGCCTGATCGGCCGCGACGCGAAGCTTGCCGTCGAGAGCGGGCTGGCGGCGGCCGAGTGGTATCACACCGACGTGCCGCGCAAGCAGATGAAGGAGCTGATGCAGCGCTCCGACGGCCCGGCGATCCGCGATACCATCGTCTGGCTCGGCGCCATGATCCTCAGCGGCGCCGGCGCCGCCTGGTTCTGGGGCAGCTGGTGGTGCGTGCCGTTCTTCTTCGTCTACGGCGTCCTCTACGGTTCCTCCACCGATTCACGCTGGCACGAATGCGGCCACGGCACCGCTTTCAGGACGCAGTGGATGAACGACGTGGTCTATCAGGTCGCCTGCTTCATGATCATGCGCAACCCGGTGACCTGGCGCTGGAGCCACACGCGCCATCATACCGATACCATCATCGTCGGCCGCGATCCGGAGATCTCGGTGATGCGTCCGCCCGATCTGCTGCGCGTGGTGCTCAACTTCGTCGGCATTCTCGACGCCTGGCATGCGATGAGCGACATGCTGCGCAATGCAGCCGGTATCGTCAGTCCGGCCGAAAGAACCTTCATTCCCGACCAGGAGCAGCCGAAGGCAATTCGC
This sequence comes from Mesorhizobium sp. M0800, assembly GCF_040320095.1. Lineage (NCBI taxonomy): Bacteria > Pseudomonadati > Pseudomonadota > Alphaproteobacteria > Hyphomicrobiales > Phyllobacteriaceae > Mesorhizobium > Mesorhizobium sp. M0800. The sequence continues at coordinate 90,354 of NZ_JAMYOZ010000021.1, read as the reverse complement.
ATTGCCCGCATCTGGACGGCGATCTATGCCGCGACCGTTGCGCTGGCGCTCTACACGGGCTCGCTCCTGCCGCTGATGCTTGTCGGGCTGCCCAGGCTTTACGGCGCGTGGCACCATGTCATGGTCGGCCTGCTGCAGCATGGCGGCCTGGCTGAAAACGTCACCGATCACCGGCTCAACAGCCGCACCGTCTACATGAACCCGATAAGCCGCTTCATCTACTGGAACATGAACTACCATGTCGAGCATCACATGTTTCCCATGGTGCCCTATCACGCGCTGCCCAGGCTGCACGAACTGATCAAGCACGATCTGCCGGCGCCGACACCGTCCATCCTGGCCGGCTACCGCGAGATGATACCGGCTTTCCTGCGCCAGCTGCGCAATGAGGATTATTTCATCAAGCGCGAACTGCCGCCGACGGCGAGGCCCTATCGCGAGGATTTCCACAGCGATAACGCTGCTGTTGCGGTGGCTGCTGAATGACAAGCCCATGCCAAGGCACCAAACATCGAGGGACCCGTAAATGAGCGACTGGGTCGAGGCCTGTGACGCCGAGGACATCGACGAAGAGGACGTGATGCGCTTCGACCATGGCGGCCGCACCTTTGCCATCTATCGCAGCCCCGACGACGGGTATTTCGCCACCGACGGGCTTTGCACGCATGAGAAGGTGCATCTGGCCGACGGGCTGGTGATGGACGATATCATCGAATGCCCGAAGCATAATGGCCGCTTCAACTACAAGACAGGGGCTGCCAGGGGCGCGCCGGTCTGCGTCGATCTCAGGACCTATCCGGTCAAGGTCGACGCCGGCAAAGTCCTTGTCCGGATTGGTTGATGATGACGAAGGGAATGGTCATCATTGGCGCCGGCGAATGCGGCGGGCGCGCCGCCCTTGCGCTGCGCGAGCTCGGCTTTAATGGACCGGTGACGCTGGTCGGCGACGAGCCGCATCTGCCCTATGAGCGCCCGCCGCTGTCGAAAGACGCGATGGTTGCCGACGCGCCCCTGCTCAAGGCAATCGCCACCGACGCGATCCTGGCCGAAAGATCGATCAGGCATATCCATTCGGTTCAGGCGGTGGCGATCGACCACGCGGCGCATGTCGTGCGCCTCTCGGACGGTTCCGTCCTGGCCTACGACAAGCTCCTGCTGGCGACCGGTTCGGTGCCGCGCAAGCTGCCGATGCCGGGCCTTGGCGGGCGCTGCGTCTACCTCCGGACCTTCAACGACGCGCTGGCCATTCGCGCCCATCTCAGCGCCGGAAATCGCATCGCCATCATTGGCGGCGGCTTCATCGGGCTTGAGCTTGCCGCGGCGGCACGCAGACTGGGTGCGGCGGTCACAGTTATCGAGGCGCTGCCGCGCATCTTGATGCGCGGCGTGCCGGCCGAGATCGCGCAAATCATCCATCAGGCGCATGAAGCCGAAGGCGCGAAAATCCTGTGCGGCGAGGGCATCGCCGCCATTGCCGATGATGGCGCCGAAGTGCGCATCGCGCTCGCCGGTGGACACGACATTGTCGCCGATCTTGCCGTGATCGGCATCGGCGCCGTGCCGGTGACCGGACTTGCCGCGGAGGCGGGGCTGACCGTCGACAATGGTGTCGCCGTCGACGCCGAGCTTCGCACCAGCGACCGGGATATCTTTGCCGCCGGCGATTGCTGTTCGTTTCCGCTCGCCATCTATGGCGGCCGGCGCGTGCGGCTCGAAGCTTGGCGCAATGCACAGGAGCAGGGCGCGCTCGCCGCAAGGAATATGCTTGGCGCCGGCGAGTCCCATGCGGCGGTGCCGTGGTTCTGGTCGGATCAGTACGGCCTGACCTTGCAGATCGCCGGCCTGTCGGACGAAGGCCGCAGCATCGTGCGCCGCGACCTCGGCGACGGCGCCTTCATCCTGTTCCACCTCGCCGAGGACGGCAGGCTGGTTGCGGCAAGCGGCATCGGCCCCGGCAACGCGGTCGCCCGCGACATAAGGCTGGCCGAGATGCTGATTGCAAAGCAGGCAAGGCCGGCGCCGGAAGCGCTAGGCTCGCAGACCGTCAAGTTAAAGTCGCTGCTGGCGGCTTGATCCGCCGCGTGGATAATTGGACGAACGCGTTCGGCTAAAACAGCGCCTTCAGCTCCGGCAGCTTGTCGTTGACCAGCCAGCCATAGTAATTTTCCTCGGGCAGCTTTTCCGGTTCGCCCGCAGCGCGGCGCTTGTCGTTCTCGGCTTTCAGCGCATAGGCGCGCTGTTCGGGATTGCCGACATTGTAGAGCGTCGACGTGATGCCGGGATTGCCTGAGATGTCGAAGCCGGCAATGCTTCTATAGGCGTCGATCGACTTCCTTATCGTCGCTGCGACATAAGGCAGTGTGAGGTCAGGGTCCATGATTGTCTTGTAGACCGCATTGGGGTCGCCGACGTCGAGCTGCGGCAGGCCGGAAACCTTGTGCACGAGGTCGCTCATCTGCAGTGCCGTCAGCGGATTGAGCTGGCCAAGGCCAAAAGTCTGGCCGGCATAATAAGGCTGGAAGAAAGTGGCGCCGAAGCGGTCGTTGGGAAAGCTCTCGCCGTTGACGGTTTTGCCGCGGAACGACCGGTTCCACACCTGTTCGCGGCACTCCCACAGATCGTAGCTGTCGGACTTCCCTGCGCATTTCGCAAATTGCGGCCGTTGCACGAAATCGGTGATGTCCTCGCCATCATAGGCAAAGGAGAGCTTGCTCGACAGATACGAGATCGCCTTGACGTAATAGGTCTGCAGCCGGTCATAGGCATCGACATTGTAGGTGTGCTCGCCGACGATGGCTCCAACGATATGCATTGGGTCGATGTCATAGGCCGCGGCTGCCTGCTTGATCTTGCCGCGCAGTTCGGCATCGTTCTGGAGCAGCGCAAAGACTTTGCGGTATTTCGCCTGGAAGGTGGTGTTGGTCGCCTGGGTGCGCCGGCTCGAAGCGCCCGGTATGTCGGGCTGCTCGGTGTTGCGGTTGCCCGGCGGCACCATCGTTGCCGCTTGCGCGGCGAACATGGCTGCCGCCAGCGTCAGCCCCAAAATGACGAGGATCAGTTTTTTCATGCGCCGCCGCCCAAATAGTCGCCGGCAAACTAGGTAATGCTCCACCGGGAGTCGAGAGACGCCTGCACCCGACGGGACGAAAGCTTGCCGGATGCTTCCATTTGGCCACACATCGGGAATGCTGGGCCAAATTGGGGAGGCCGGGAGCAATTCCCCGACCCTCTTCGAGAATGAAGCGTCTCCTACAGGATGAAACGCGACAAGTCCGTGTTTCTGGAGAGGTCGCCGACATGCTTCTCGACATAGGCGGCATCGATGGTCACCGAGGTGCCGTTGCGGTCCGGCGCGTCATAGGAGATATCGTCCAGCACCCGTTCCATCACCGTCTGCAGCCGCCTGGCGCCAATATTCTCGACGCTGGCGTTGAGGTCCACGGCGATGCCGGCCAACGAATCGATGGCGTCGTCGGTGAAGACCAGATCGACGCCTTCGGTCTTCATCAGCGCGATATACTGCTTGATCAGGCTGGCTTCGGTCTCGGTGAGGATGCGGACGAAATCGCCCTTCTCCAGCGCCCGCAGCTCGACGCGGATCGGCAGGCGGCCCTGCAATTCCGGCAGCAGATCGGAGGGCTTGGCGACGTGGAACGCACCCGAGGCGATGAACAGGATGTGGTCGGTCTTCACCGGTCCGTATTTGGTCGCAACCGTGGTGCCTTCGACCAGCGGCAGCAGGTCGCGCTGCACACCTTCACGCGAAACACCGGCACCGATGCCGCCTTCGCGCGAGGCGATCTTGTCGATCTCGTCAAGGAAGACAATGCCGTCATTCTCGGTCGATTCGAGTGCCCTGCGCACCACTTCGTCCTGATCGAGCAGCTTGTCGGACTCGTCGCTGATCAACAGCCCGTAGGACTCCTTGACGGTCGTCTTGCGCAACTTGGTCTTCTTGCCGCCCATCGCTTTCGACAGCATATCGTTGATGTTGAGCACGCCGATATTGGCGCCCGGCATGCCGGGGATCTCGAAGCCGGGCATGCCGCCATTGCCGGTATCGGCCACTTCGATCTCAATCTCCTTGTCGTCGAGCTCGCCGTCGCGCAGCTTCTTGCGGAAACTGTCACGGGTGGCCGGGCTCGCCGTCTTGCCGACGAGCGCTTCGAGCACCCGTTCCTCGGCGTTGATGTGGGCACGCGCCTTGACGTCCTCGCGCATCTTCTCGCGAACCAGCCCGATGGCGATCTCGACCAGGTCGCGGATGATCTGCTCGACATCGCGGCCGACATAACCGACCTCGGTGAACTTGGTGGCTTCGACCTTGACGAAAGGCGCACCGGCAAGGCGTGCCAGGCGGCGCGAAATCTCGGTCTTGCCGACGCCGGTCGGGCCGATCATCAGGATATTCTTCGGCATCACCTCTTCGCGCATCTGGCCCTCGAGCTGCTGGCGGCGCCAGCGGTTGCGCAAGGCAATCGCCACGGCACGCTTGGCGTCTTTCTGGCCGATGATGAAGCGGTCGAGTTCCGAAACGATTTCGCGAGGAGAGAAGGTGCTCATGTCACTAAATTCCACTTTGCCACTGCCGAATGGACTCGAACGGATGCAGCAGCATGATCACGTTGAGTGTCAGATTGTCCCGGATGAGATAGCCGACACCGAATTCGAAGATGAGGGCGAGGGTTACGACCACCCATATAGGAAGCCTTCGCGCCATGACAAACCCCAGCACCATGGCCAGTGTGTCCGACACCGAATTGATGATGCTGTCGCCATAATAGTCGAGCGAGATCGTGCCGGCGCGATAGCGATCGATGATGAAAGGGCTGTTCTCGAGCAGCTCCCAGCCGCCCTCTATAACCACCGCAAAGGCCAGCCTGAGCCCGATCGGCGAGCGCGGGAAAAGGAACCACGCCAGCGCATAGAACAGGAAACCGTGAATGATGTGCGAGAAGCTGTACCAGTCGGAAATATGCTGGGAATTCTCCGAGCTTTGCACGATGCCGTGCCACAGCTTGACATAGCCGCAGGTACAGATCGGCGTCCGCCCCATGCCGTAAAGGACCCCGGCCTGGAAGATGACCAGGCCGAGAACCAGCAGAAGCCCCATTCGCCAACTGTCGTAGTAGGCCGAGACGGTTTTGTCGCTGGATACGCTCATGCTGCTATTGCCCCTCTTCTGCGTCACCCTGTCCGGCATCACCCTCTGGGGCATCAATCGCCATCAGCACGGCATCGCCATATTCCGACTTCTTGCGATCGATAGCCGTGAAACCGGCCTTTTCATAGGCACGGATAGCCCGTGCATTGGCGGGGTCCGGGTCGATGATGACGCGCGGCGTACCTTCCTCGAAAAGCTGCTCGACGAACTGCCGGACGATCGCCGAGCCGTGGCCGACCCCGACAAGCTCCGGCACGCCGATCGACAGATCGATGCCGAGCGTGCCGAACGGCTGGTCGCTATAGGGATGGCCGTCCTCCAGATGCGGATCGTAGCTCTGCAAATAGCCGATGGGCTTTCCGTCGAGCTCGATAATCAGCGGCTCGACCGAAATGCTGTCGATATGCTCGCGGATCTCCGCAATCTCGGTCTCTGGGTCGTTCCACCATTCGGCGACATGCGGCTCGGCAAGCCAGCCGGCGATCATCGGCAGGTCCCTCTCGGTCACCGGCCGAAAACCATAGCGGAGGCTCCGCTCAGGCGGCATCGAGGGTTTCGACGACGAAGTTGTTGTTGGTGTAGACGCAAATGTCTGACGCGATCTGCATCGCCTTGCGGGCGATCTCCTCTGCGCCCTTGTCGCTGTCCACCAGCGCGCGTGCCGCTGCCAGCGCGTAATTGCCGCCCGAGCCGATGGCCATGACGCCAAATTCGGGCTCCAGCACGTCGCCGGTGCCGGTCAGCGCCAGCGACACCGACTTGTCGGCCACCAGCATCATCGCTTCCAGCCGCCGCAAATAGCGGTCGGTGCGCCAGTCCTTGGCAAGCTCGACGCAGGCGCGTGTCAGCTGGTCGGGATATTGTTCGAGCTTGGCTTCAAGCCGCTCGAGCAGAGTAAAGGCATCGGCGGTGGCGCCGGCGAAACCGGCGATGACGTTGCCGCCCTTGCCGATGCGGCGCACCTTCTTGGCGTTGCCTTTCATGATCGTCTGGCCGAGGCTGACCTGGCCGTCGCCGGCGATCACCACCTTGCCGCCCTTGCGCACGGTCAGGATGGTCGTGGCATGCATGGTCAGTTCATTCGACATTTTCTGCTCCGATAAGCACCGATCCCATCGAGGCGATCGGCGCGTTACGAGTGACTTGATCGGCCATATGTATGCATAGGCCGGACGATTGCAAACCGGCCATCCGCCGGGCCGGACTGTGCTCCGCAGCGGTAACTGGCAATCGCCGGATCATGCTGCTAGAAGGCTTTCGTTTTCAGGCATGTGAACGCCTGAATCGTGCAAAATCTGAGACAAGGATGAGGTCATGGCGCCCCGTTCCGCCGAGATATGCCGCAAGACCAGGGAAACCGACATCGCCGTGTCGGTTCAGGTCGACGGCTCGGGCAAATCCGACATTTCGACGGGCGTCGGCTTCTTCGACCATATGCTGGACCAGTTGTCGCGCCATTCGCTGATCGACATGACCGTGAAGGCCAAGGGCGACCTGCACATAGACGACCACCACACGGTCGAGGATACTGGTATCGCGCTTGGGCAGGCGCTGGCCAAGGCATTGGGCGAGCGGCGCGGCATCATGCGCTATGCTTCGATCGATCTCGCCATGGACGAGACGCTGACGCGGGCGGCAATCGATGTCTCCGGCCGGCCTTTTCTGGTCTGGAATGTTTCATTCTCGTCGCCGAAGATCGGTACGTTCGACACCGAGCTGGTGCGCGAATTCTTCCACGCGCTGGCGCAGAATGCCGGCATCACGCTGCATGTCACCAATCATTACGGCGCCAACAACCACCACGTCGCCGAGACGTGCTTCAAGGCCGTGGCGCGTGCGCTGCGTTCGGCGCTTGAGCGCGACCCGCGCCAGCCGGACGCGGTTCCCTCCACCAAGGGATCCCTGAAAGGATAGCGTCATGGCCATCTATGTCGTGATGGAGCCGCCAGGCCGCAGCGAAAGCGTGGACACTACCTTTATCCGTGACGGCTTTGCCTGGCTCGGCTTCTTAGTGCCGCCGCTGTGGCTGGCCTGGCACCGGCTGTGGGTCGAGGCGGCATTGGCGTTTGTCGCCATGGGCCTGCTCTCGATGCTGGGCGAAAGGCTGGACCTGGAAACAGCCGGCTCGCTTTTATCCCTGCTTGTCATGCTCTTTGTCGGACTGGAAGGGCAGGGCTTGCGGATCGCAGCCCTGCGCCGTCGCGGCTGGCATGAATGGGGCGTGGTCGAGGCCGACAGGCTCGACGACGCAGACGTCCGCTATGCATTGGAAGCCGATGCTCAGTCGGATGAACAACCGACGGTGCAACGCATCGTCCCAGACGCAGCACATGCCCGGTCGGCGCAGATGGGCCTGGCGCTGGGGCTGAACCATATTCCGGGAAAGCCCTGAGATGAGGGTGGCGATCATCGATTACGGGTCGGGCAATCTGCGCTCGGCCACGAAGGCCTTCGAGCGTGCCGCGCATGAAGCCGGCATTGCCGCCGCGATCGAACTCACCGCCGATGCCGAGCGGGTCAGGACCGCCGACCGCATCGTCCTGCCCGGCGTCGGTGCCTATGCCGATTGCGCCGCTGGACTGCGTGCGGTCGCCGGCATGTGGGAAGCGGTCGAGGAGGTGGCGATCGCCAAGGCTCGGCCGTTCCTCGGCATCTGCGTCGGCATGCAGCTGATGTCGGAGCGAGGCCTGGAAAAGACCGTCACAAAGGGCTTTGGCTGGGTCGCCGGCGACGTCAAGGAGATCACGCCGGCCGATCCGACACTGAAGATCCCGCAGATCGGCTGGAACACGATTGACCTGAAGCGCAAGCATCCGCTGTTTTCCGGCATTGCGACGGGTGGCAAGGGACTGCACGCCTATTTCGTCCACTCCTACCATCTCGATGCACGGAAGGAGGATGAGGTGCTGGCGGTTGCCGACTATGGCGGCCCGGTAACGGCCGCTGTCGCCCGCGACAACCTAGCCGGAACGCAATTCCACCCCGAGAAGAGCCAGGCGCTGGGCCTTGCGCTGATCACCAATTTCCTAGGCTGGAGGCCCTGAACCATGAGCAAGAAGGGCTATTGGATGGCAATGGTCGATGTCCACGATCCCGAGATCTACAAGCAGTACATCGAGGCCAATGCCGCGGCTTTCGCGAAATACGGCGCGAAGTTCCCGGTGCGCGCCGGGCGGTACACCAGCCCGGAAGGACCGGCAGGCAATCGCCACGTGCTGGTGGAATTCGAATCCTATGAAAAGGCGCTGGAATGCTACGGCTCGCCTGAATACCAGGAGGCCTTGAAGTACAGGCTCGCCGGCTCGACCGGCCACTTTGTCATCGTCGAAGGCGCCTGAAGGTGTTTCTGTTTCCGGCGATAGACCTCAAGGACGGCAAATGCGTGCGCCTCAGGCATGGCGACATGGCGACCGCCACCATCTACAATGACGATCCCGCCGCTCAGGCGCGCGCCTTCGAAGAGCAGGGCTTCAAATGGTTGCACGTCGTCGACCTCAACGGCGCCTTCAAGGGCCAGAGCGTCAACAGCGCCGCGGTCGGCGCCATCCTGAAGGCGACGAGCAATCCGGTGCAGCTCGGCGGCGGCATCCGCACCTTGGCGCAGATCGAGGACTGGCTCGACCGTGGGCTGGCCCGCGTCATTCTTGGCACCGTGGCGGTGCGCGATCCGGATCTGGTCAGGCAGGCCTGCAAGGCATTCCCGGGCAAGATCGCCGTCGGCATCGACGCCAAGGGCGGCAAGGTCGCGGTCGAAGGCTGGGCTGAAGCCTCGAGCCTCGGCGTCATTGAACTGGCGAGGAAATTCGAGGGTGCCGGCGTCGCCGCCATCATCTACACCGATATCGACCGCGACGGTGTGCTGACCGGCATCAACTGGGACGCCACCATCGATCTCGCCGACGCGGTGTCGATCCCGGTTATCGCCTCGGGCGGGCTCGCCTCGATCGCCGACATCGTGCGCATGACCATGCCCGATGCCCGCAAGCTCGAAGGCGCGATCTCCGGACGCGCCCTCTACGACGGCCGCATCGACCCGGCCGAGGCATTGGCGATCCTGCGTGGCAAACCGATGGCAGGGGTGTGAAACGTGAAGGTCTCGATTATCGTTGCTCCCTACGACAGCGGGCACTATCACGAAGGGTGCGGCCAGGGGCCGGACGCCATCATCGGCGGTGGGCTGGTCCAAGCCCTGACCGTGGCTGGCCATGACGTCGCCGTCGAAGATATCGGCAAGGTCGGAGACGAGCAGGGGCGCGAAATTGCAACCGGCTTCGCCGTCTGCAACGCCGTCGCGACCAGGGTTAACCTCGCCCGCGATGGAGGACGCTTCCCCATTATCCTTGCTGGAAATTGCCTGACCGCCGCCGGTGCGGTCGCCGGTGAAGTTGCGGATTCGATCATCTGGATCGACCAGCATGGCGATCTCAACACGCCGGAGACGTCCTCCTACGGCTTTCTCGACGGCATGGCGCTGGCGGCGGCGCTCGGGCTCTGCTGGCATCCGATGGCGGCAGCAATTCCGGCGTTCCGGCCGATAGACCCGGCGCGCTGCATGCTGGTCGATGCCCGCGACCTCGATCCCGACGAAAAGCGACTGCTGGAAACTTTGCCGATCGTGCGCACCGAATGTGCCGGTGCACTCGATATGATCGGAAAGCTCACGGCGACAGGGACTGTGCGGGCGCATCTGCATCTCGACCTGGATGTCCTCGATCCGGATGTGTTGCAGGTGAACCGCTACGCGCACCCGGGCGGCCCGAGTCCGGAACAGCTACGGCAGCTTGCCTGCGGACTGGCCAGGTCAATCCCAATCGTCGGCGTGACGCTCTCGGCCTACGACCCGGCCTTTGATTCCCAGTCCGAAGTTCCGCCCGTCGTCGGCCAGCTGCTTGTCGACTTTCTTGCGGCGATCGAGAGGATCTGATGCTGAAAGCCCGCGTCATCCCCTGTCTCGACGTCAAGAACGGCCGTGTCGTCAAGGGCGTCAATTTCGTCGACCTGGTCGATGCCGGCGATCCCGTCGAAGCGGCAAAAGCCTATGACGCGGCCGGCGCCGACGAGCTCTGCTTTCTCGACATCACCGCCTCGTCGGAAAACCGCGAGACCATTTTCAATGTCATCGCCCGCACCGCCGAACAATGTTTCATGCCGCTGACCGTTGGCGGTGGCGTCCGTCAGGTCGCCGACATCAGGAAGCTGCTACTGGCCGGCGCCGACAAGGTGTCGATCAACACGGCGGCGGTGAAGACCCCAAATTTTGTCGCCGAGGCTGCCGACAAATTCGGCAACCAGTGCATCGTCGTCGCCATCGATGCCAAGAAAGTGTCCGCTGCGAGCGAGGCTGATCGCTGGGAGATATTCACCCATGGCGGCCGCGAGAAGACCGGCATCGACGCCGTCGAGTTCGCTCGGCGAGTGGTCGATCTCGGCGCCGGCGAGATCCTGCTAACATCGATGGACCGCGACGGCACCAAGGCCGGCTACGACATAGCCCTTACCCGCGCGGTCGCCGATGCCGTACGCGTGCCGGTCATCGCTTCCGGTGGCGTCGGCACGCTCGACCACCTTGTCGAAGGCATTCGCGACGGCCATGCCGGCGCGGTGCTGGCGGCGTCGATCTTCCATTTCGGCACCTACAGCATCGCTGAAGCCAAGCTGCACATGGCTCAGGCCGGACTGCCGATGCGGCTGGACTCGCCGGGTAATCGGTCCTAGAGCCTTTCCGGCTAAGAAGAGGCTGTAAACGCCGTCATGACCGAGTTCTCGCTCTCCGATCTGGAGAAGATTATTGGCGAACGCGCACGTTCCGGCGATCCGGATTCGTGGACGGCCAAGCTCTTTCAGCGTGGCATGAGCAAGGCAGCGCAGAAACTCGGCGAAGAGGCAGTCGAAACGGTGATCGCAGCCGTCAGCGACGACCGGGACGCGCTTGTTTCGGAAAGCGCCGATCTCATTTATCATTGGCTTGTCGTTCTCGGCATAGCGGACATTCCGCTGAGCGATGTGCTCAACGAGCTTGAACGCCGCACCGGTCGTTCGGGCATCGCCGAAAAGGCGTCTCGGCTGGACCGGGGCTGATCGCTGCGGAGGAACTCGATGGACCAGCTCGCTCCTACCGAGAAGTATTCACCCTATCGTTTCTTCTCGGCCGAGCAATGGTCGCGGTTCCGCGCCGATACGCCGATGACGCTCACCGAGGACGAGGTCCGTCGTCTGCGGTCGCTGAACGATCCGGTCGATCTCCACGAGGTCGAGCGCATCTATCTTTCGATGTCACGGCTGTTGTCGGCTCATGTCGAAGCCAGTCAACTCCTGTTCAGGCAACGCCAGGCCTTCTTCAACGCGCTGGACGCGGCCAAGACACCGTTCATCATCGGCATTGCCGGTTCCGTGGCGGTCGGCAAATCGACCACGGCGCGCGTGCTAAAGGAGCTGCTGGCGCGCTGGCCGTCGAGTCCCAAGGTCGACCTGGTCACCACCGATGGTTTCCTGCTGCCGAACGAAGTCCTGCGCCGCAACAATCTGATGGAGCGCAAGGGCTTTCCGGACAGCTACGACGTCGGCGCGCTGCTGCGCTTCCTGTCCGGCATCAAATCGGCGCAGCGCAACGTCCGCGCGCCGGTCTATTCGCACCTGACCTATGACGTCATTCCGGGCGAGTTCCAGACCATCGACCGGCCCGACATCCTGATCTTCGAAGGCATTAATGTCCTGCAGCCGGGCAAGCTGCCGAAGGACGGCAAGATCGTGCCTTTCCTGTCGGATTTCTTCGACTTTGCCATCTACATCGATGCCGAGGAGGCGCTGATCCATCACTGGTATATCGCCCGCTTCATGCGGTTGCGCGAAACCGCCTTCCGCGACCCGGCCTCCTTCTTCCACCGCTATTCGCAACTTTCCGAGGATGCGGCCCGCGCCATCGCCGAGGGCCTGTGGACCAACATCAACCTGAAGAATCTGCGCGAGAATATATTGCCGACCCGCGCCCGAGCCGATCTCATCCTGCGCAAGGGCGCCAACCATCTGGTCGAGGAAGTGGCGCTCAGGAAACTGTGAAATCCCGGGACATTCCTTAAAGTCATCTTAACCCAGTCTTTCTATTGTCGGGCCTGATCTGCGGGCTCGGCAAACAAATGAATGCGCCATTCCTAAACATCGATCGGCCGGCAGCTGACCGCATCGCACGTCCGGGCAGCGGCGGCGCAACGATTGCCCTGATCGTGCCTGTCCACAATGAGGAAGGCGCAATTGCTCCATTCCTGAAGGCGGTATGCGAAAGCACCGCGCCGCTGAAGGACAAAGGCGTTGCCCTCGAGTTCATCTTCGTCAACGACGGCAGCAGCGATACGACGCTCGAAAAGCTGATCGAAGCCCAACAAATCGATCCACGCATCCACGTAATCGACCTTTCACGCAATTTCGGCAAGGAAGCCGCGATGACCGCGGGGCTCGACAGCTGCGATGCCGATGCAGCGATCCCGATGGATGTCGATATGCAGGATCCGCCGCATGTCATTCCGCTGCTTGTGGAAAAGTGGCGCGAGGGTTTTGAGGTTGTTCTGGCCAAGCGAGCCAATCGGTCGAGCGACAGCTTTCTCAAGCAGCGCTCCGCCTCGATGTTCTACCGCGTTCACAACTGGATCGCGCAGCAGAAGATCCCGCACGATGTCGGCGACTTCCGTTTGATCGACCGCCAGGTCATCCAGGCGCTGCGGTCTTTGCCCGAACGCCGTCGTTTCATGAAGGGCCTGTTCGCCTGGGTCGGGTTCCGCACCGCAAGCGTCGAATATGTCCGCGATCAGCGCATCGCCGGCCAGTCGAAATTCTCCGGCTGGAAGCTGTGGAACTTCGCGCTCGAAGGCATCACCAGCTTCTCCACCGCTCCGCTTGAAATCTGGACCTATGTCGGCGCGACGATTTCCGCGCTGTCGTTCCTCTACGGCCTGCTGATCGTCGCCAAGACAATGATCTTTGGCGTTGATGTGCCCGGCTACGCCTCCCTGCTGGTCAGTGTTCTTTTCCTTGGCGGCATCCAGTTACTCGGCATCGGCATTATCGGACAATACCTCGGCAGGGTCTACGCCGAGATCAAGCAGCGTCCGATCTACATCGTGCGCCGCAAATATGAGGGAATGAGCTGATGGAGATCGACGCCTACCGACAGATGGCCGCCACCGAAGACGAGCATTGGTGGTTCTGCGGGCGTCGCGCCATCGCCGAGGCGGTCATTCGCAGCATCGGCCTGCCTGAAAACGCGCGCATCGTCGAGATCGGCGCCGGCACCGGCGGCAACATCCGGATGCTGGAGCAGTTCGGCGCAGTGACGGCAGTCGAGATGAGCGATCTCGCGCGCAGGATTGCCTGGGAAAAGACCGGCCGCGACTTCCTCGCCGGACATCTGCCGGACAACATTCCTGTCGCGCCGCAAAGCTGCGACCTCGTCTGCCTGTTCGACGTGCTGGAGCATGTCGCCGAAGACGAGGCGTCGCTTGCCGCGATCCGCCAAGTGCTGAAACCGGGCGGCAGCGTCGTCCTCACTGTGCCCGCACACCAATGGTTGTGGAGCACGCATGATGTGGGGCTGCATCATATGCGGCGCTATTCACGCAATCTGCTGCGTGAACGAATCGAAAGGGCTGGTTTCGCGATCGACCGGCTGAGCTACACAAATGCCGCGCTCTTCCCGGTAGCGGCGCTGGCACGACTGGTGGACAGGTTGCGCAAGTCGGCCTTGCCAGCCGGCCATGCCACGCCGCCAAAACCACTGAATGCGGCGATGAAGGCAGTGTTTTCGGCGGAAGGCCGCATCATACCAAATGCAAGCTTGCCCTTCGGGGTTTCGCTGCTGGCGGTATTCCGCAAGGACAGCGCCGTCGAAACCGCTCGCCTCGACGAGAAATTGGCAGCTTGACCGCGTCATGGGCACCGGCTCGTATCGTCGACTATCGCGCTTTGCGCTGATTGGCATCGCGTCGACGCTGATCTACGCCGGTTGCGCTTTTCTGCTGTCGCGTGGACAGGCAACGGCGGCCCTGCCGGCGGCGCTCACATCGTTTGCGGCCTACGCCGTCGCCGCGCTGTTCTCCTACACCGGGCATAAATATTTCACGTTCACCTCGGGCGGCAGCCACGCTATGGAATTGCCCCGCTTCCTCCTGCTCACCGCTTCCGGCCTCGCCGTCGCGATCGCCCTGCCGGGGCTTTTGACCCAGATGCTCGGCGTCCCTGCCGCAATCCCGATCCTGCTCACCTGCATTGCCGTGCCGGTCATCAACTATGTCGTCCTCGGGCGGTGGGTGTTTCGTGGTCTCTAGCGCGCGATCCCTCAGTGAACTGCTGCCCGGCGCCAACCGCTTCTCGCCCTTTGTGGGCGTAGCGGGTGCTCCGTTGCTGCTGGCCAGTCTGGTCGTCACATACGCCGTCTGGCTATCGACCGTTGCAATTCCGACCAATGTTGACGTGTCATGGCTTCTGGTCGTCTGCGACCGCCTGCTTGGCGGAGAGCGGCTCAACACCGACATCGTGGAGACCAACCCCCCTTTCTCGATCTGGCTCTACATGCCGTTCATGCTCCTGGAAAAGCTCACTGGCATGCGTGCGGAATTCTGGCTGACGCTTGGCGTCGTTTGCCTGAGCCTGGCCAGTCTTTCCGTTTCCGTCCGCATTCTCGCGCGCGATGAACCGGTCTACCGGCAGCCCCATGCGTTGTGGGCGGCAGCGGCGGCCCTGTTTTTGATCCTGTGTTTCATGCCGGATCTATTCGGCCAACGCGAGCACTTCGCATTGATTGCCATTCTGCCTTGGGTGGCGTTGCAATGCACACGTCAGCGGAACCTGGATTTCAGCGCGGGCTCGCGCCTGGAGCACATAGTCGCGGGCTTCGGCGCGGCGGTCGTGGTCATGGTCAAGCCGCCCTATTTTGTGCTGGCCTTCATGTTGCCGTCGCTCTGTCTTGCGCTTGAAAGGCGGTCGCTGAGACCGCTCTTCGTCGCAGAGAACCTGGTGGGTGCTGCGATCGTGGCCGCCTATATCGCGTCCATCGCGCTCTTCGACCGCGCTTACGTCAGCGACGTCCTGCCCTTGGTCAGGGAGGTCTATCTTCCGTTGAGGGCCTCTGCCGCCGATATGCTGGCAAACTGGCCGAAAGTGGTGCTGCTTCTGGCCGCCGCCACCGTGCTCGCGGCCGGCGGCCTGAGAAAGACGAACTGGGACGTCAGGATTCCGCTCCTGACCGCCCTGGGGTTCATTCCGGCCTTCATCGTCATGGGCAAGGGTTGGCCCAATCACGCGCTGCCGATGGTCGTTGTTGCGACACTTGCATTTGGCATCCAGCTTGTGCGGTTCGGCACATTCGGCAGTGCAGGCTTCGTTCGCAAGGCCGCCCTGATCTTCGGCTGCGTGTTGGTGCTGCAAATAGCGGTCAGGGCACAGTACGCGGCGCTGACGACGGATAACGGCCCGATCGCCCGGTCTGTCGCCGCGATCCGCGCAACGGTCGAAACCCCGACCATCATGTCGATTGCCGACCAGATGCAGGTTGCCCATCCCCTCGCCAGGCTGGTCGGCGGCAGGTTCATATCACGCCATCCGAGCGCCTGGGCGGTCTCCAACGCGGACACGCTCGCCCGCATCACCGGCGATCTCGAACGGAGACCGGAACTTGAAAGCATCCGCGATCGGGTGATCGGCGAAAACGCCGCCGAGATATCAGCGAAGAAGCCCGATATCGTGCTGTCAGGCTCGCCCGCGTGGACTGCCCTGATGCTGCAGGACAAGCGGATCCAGGTCGCCTTGGCCGACTATCGTCTGCTGCACGCCGAGCCGGAAATCACTGTCTATCTGCGTTACACGGCGCCTGCGCCGCTCCAAACCGATTGAGCAGGAGCCCCCGGAAACCCATGACACGGCTGGATCCAATCGCTCCGCCGGACGACATATGGCTCGATCTCGAGAGCCTCGGTGCAACAGCATGAGCGTCTCGAACGACATTGGCGGCTTGAGCCGCTGGCGCGACCGGGACATTGCGGCGTCGCTGCTTCCTAGCCGCAATGTCCTGGCCATTGCCGCAGTCACCGTCTTCTCGATCTTCTGGCAGCGACGTTGGGGGACTGTTCCCGACACTAGCTGGCTGATCACGGTCTGCGAGCGCATGCTGTCCGGTGAGCGGCTTTACTCGCAAATCTACGAGACCAATCCCCCATTCAGCATCTGGCTCTATCTGCCGCCAGTGGCTGCGGCCAGATTGCTGGGCACCGCCCCGGAAATCCTGGTTGAGGCCTGGACATACCTTGCCGTGCTTATCGGACTCTCGCTCTCGGGCGTGATCGTCAAGCGTGCGGGTTTCACCGAAACTGCATCATTGTTTGCACTGGGGCCAGCGTTTTGCGCAATGTTGGTGGTCTTCCCCGGAAATGCCTTCAGCGAGCGGGAGCATATCGGCATGGCACTTTTCATGCCGCTGCTTGCGCTTCATGCCTGGCGCGCGCGCAGAGATGCAGCTGCCCAACCAGACCCTGGGCTCGCCGTACTCGCCGGCCTGTCGGGCAGCATTCTGCTGCTGGTCAAGCCCTACTATGCGATCATGGTGTTGGCGCCGGCGCTGGTCGTTGCAGTGCGCCGGCGCAGTCTGAAATCGATCTTCGCCCTGGAACACTGGGTCATTGGCGGCATCTGCGTTGTCTATCTTGGCACCGTCACGCTGATCCATCCGGAATTCGTGCGCGACATCTATCCCCTCTTGGCGGACGTTTATGCAAAGATCGGCATCTTTTGGCCGATTGTGATCGGCTACGGTTTCTCGTGGTGTTTCCTTGTCTTCCTGATCTGGTGGCTGTGGCCTGCCAGACGGTTTCCAGAACTGGCGGCGGTAGCGTTGGCGGCATCGATCGCTGGCATGTTTCCCCTGTTCTACCAAGCCAAAGGCTGGTCTTATCATGCTTATCCCGCGATCCTTTGCGCTGTGGCAGCCATTTTCTGCCTGTTGGCACTGCCCAGGATCGTGCAGCAGCCGTCGAAGCTGTTGACGTTCGTGACGGCTCCTTCGCGAGCTTGGGCATTGGCGGCGGTGGCAATCGCTTTCTTGCCGTACTGGAGCACCCAGAAACCAGGGCCGGCGCTGGTTGCCGCAATTCGCGCCGCCACCGATCGGCCGACCGTAGCGTTGGTCAGTTCGGATATTTCCTCGGGACATCCGTTGAACCGTATGATCGATGGGCAGTTCGTTTCGACCCACGTCAGCGATTGGCTTGGAGCGTTCGCACTTTCCCTGTCCCGGCAGGCAGCTCTCTCGGGTGACACCGCCGAAGCCATGCGTTACCAAGCCATCATGGCGCGCTACGTCGAAAGCAAACGCGAAGAGTTCGTGCGTCTGCGCCCGGATATCGTCGTCTTCAAGAAAAACAACACGATGTGGACAAGCCAACTGATGGGGCATTTTGGCTTTGACGCCATCCTGGCGCACTACCGCATTCTTATCGAGGACGAGACCGAGCGCATCTATCTGCGCGACGATTATGTCCGCCCGGGCCCCCGGCCACCCGAACAGCCTATTTCGGCATCGTCACCCGTCGCAGCGTCAGATTGATGCGGCCGCCACTCCTGAGCAATGCCGAGGTCGACGGGTAGATACGGTCGACGCCGTGAAAGCAGAGCCGCCCTTCGCCGCCAAGCACGACGACGTCGCCGCTCCTCAGCCTGAACGATTTGGTGGCGCCGTCGCGCGTCGTCTGGCCGACCCGGAACAGGCAATCGTCGCCGAGCGACACCGAGACGACAGGCGCGGAGAAATCGCTCTCGTCGCGGTCCTGGTGAAGACCCATCTTGGCATCCTGCGAATAGAAATTGACCAGGCAGGCTTCCGGCGGGTGCGCATAGGCAGATACATCCCGCCACAGTTCGAGCAGCATCTCCGGGATCGGCGGCCAAGGCCTTCCGGTCACCGGGTGGGTCGGCTGGTAGCGATAGCCGTGCTCCTTGTCGGTGACCCAGCCCAGCGGACCGCAATTGGTCATGCGCACGCTCATCTCCTTGCCGGTACGCGGCATCGCCGGCACGAACAGCGGCGCCTTCTGCACGACCTGCCTGATATCTTCCACCAGCACTTCCTGCATGGCGCGCGACAGGTAGCCGGGCATATGGCGGACGCCTTTGGGCAGTACGAGCATCGCGTCGCTTAATCCGTTGGTCTGGACAAATCAGAATGCCACCGTCAAATGAAAACGGCGACCCGAAAGCCGCCTCCGACGGTGGCTGCGCGCTTTAACCGGCGATCTGAGATCCGAAGCCGCTTCGGCTGTCACTCATCCCCGACCCGGCCGCGCAGTTTCTTGATCGAGCCGCGCCCGGCCTTGCTCTTGAGCCGTCTTTCGACCGCGCCTTTGGACGGCCTGGTCTTCTTGCGCGGCGGTGGTGGTGGTTCGGCGGCCTTGGCGACCAGTGCCGTCAGCCGCGCCCGGGCGTCCGCCCGGTTCTGCTCCTGGGTGCGGAAGCGTCCGGCTTCAATGACGATGACGCCGTCCTTGGTGGCGCGCTGGCCGGCAAGCTTGATGGTCCGTTCGCGCACCCGCTCCGACAGGCCAGCCGCATTGGCGGCATCGAAGCGCAATTGCACTGCCGTCGCCACCTTGTTGACGTTCTGGCCGCCCGGGCCGGACGAACGGATGAAGTCCTCGTGCAGGTCGCCCGGATTAATCACCGCATCGTCGGTAATGATGATCTTGTCGTCGGCGTTCATGCCGCACTCATGGCGCGGCAGGCGAAAAAAGAAAAGGCCCGATCGAAGCCGGGCCTTGAAGCATCACCAGGGGCGACGGCTATTCAGCCGCTACCTGCATGCGCGGTGCGGCGCCGAGCACGGTGGCGTCGACATGGGCTTCGAACTTTTCGAAATTGTCGACGAACATGCCGACGAGCCTTGCCGCCTGCCGGTCGTAGGCGGGCTTGTCGATCCAGGTCGATCTAGGGTCGAGAATGGCGCGGTCGACGCCGGCAACCGTCACCGGGACGTCGAAACCGAAATTGGCGTCGGTGCGGAAGTCGGCCGCTTTCAGCGAGCCGTCGAGCGCCGCCGCAAGCAGCGCCCGCGTTGCTTTGATCGGCATTCGCTTGCCGGTGCCGTAGGCGCCGCCGGTCCAGCCGGTGTTGACCAGCCAGCAATCGACGCCGTGGCGGGCGATGAGCTCGCGCAGCAGATTGCCGTATTCCGACGGATGCCGCGGCATGAACGGTGCGCCGAAGCATGTCGAAAATGTCGCTTCGGGTTCCGTAACGCCCTTCTCGGTCCCCGCCACCTTGGCGGTGTAGCCGGAGAGGAAATGGTACATGGCCTGCGCCGGGGTCAGCCGCGCGATCGGCGGCATCACACCGAATGCGTCGGCGGTCAGCATGATGATGTTCTTCGGGTGGCTGGCGCGCGCCGTCTTGCTGGCGTTGGGGATGAAGTGGAGCGGGTAGGCGCAGCGTGTGTTTTCGGTCAGCCCGCCGTCGTCGAAATCCGGCACGCGGCCTGCGTCGAGCGCGACATTCTCCAGCACCGTGCCGAAGCGCTGGGTGGTGGCGAAGATCTCCGGCTCGGCTTCGGCCGAAAGCTTGATCGTCTTGGCATAGCAGCCGCCCTCGAAATTGAAGATGCCGTGCGGTCCCCAGCCATGCTCGTCGTCGCCGACCAGCGTGCGCGACGGGTCGGCCGACAACGTCGTCTTGCCGGTCCCGGAAAGGCCGAAGAAAACGGCCGCGTCGCCGACGGGCCCTTCATTGGCCGAGCAGTGCATCGGCATCACACCTTTTGCCGGCAGCAGGTAGTTGAGCACGGTGAACACCGACTTCTTCATCTCGCCGGCATACGAGGTACCGCCGATCAACACGATCATGTGCGAAAGATCGACGGCAATCACCGTTTCGCCGCGCGTGCCGTGGCGGGCGGGATCGGCGCGGAACGACGGCAGGTCGATGATCGTCAAATCGGGCATGAAATGCTCGAGTTCGGCGGCGGCCGGTCGGATGAGCAGATTGCGGATGAACAAGGAGTGCCAGGCAAGCTCCGTGATCACCCTGGTCGGCAGCTTCAGCTCCTCGTCGGCGCCGCCGACCAGGTCCTGCACATAAAGGTCCTTTCCAGCCGCGTGGGCGCGAAAATCGGCAAGCAGCGTATCGAACTGGATCGGCGAAATCGCTTTGTTGTTGTCCCACCACACGCGCCGTGCGGTGCTTTCGTCGCGCACCACGAATTTGTCCCTGGGCGAGCGACCGGTGTGCTGCCCGGTTTCGGCGGCAAGCGCGCCATGCGCGGTGAGTCGGGCCTCGCCACGGCGGATTGCCTCCTCGTAGAGCGCGGCCGCGCCGAAATTATAGCGCACCACGCCCGTGGTTCTTAGGCCGATCCGATCGATTGCACATGCAGGATTGCGTTTGCCGGCTTCCGACATGGGTGTCCCTTCTTCGATTTACCGCGTCTTTACCGGCGAATTCCGGAACTCCCATTGCAGGAGCTAAAAACGTCAAAACCAGAAAAGGCGAATGATATCAAATCATTAATCGATTTAAATATTTTGAAAGTTGTTTAAATCGTTTATATGTGCAAAAACACTGATGGTTGCCCAAAGGATTGGCGATGTTCATTCGTCCAATCCATATCGAGGTACAATTGTGGCCGTCGACATGCCGCGCGTGACAGCGGATACAGCCTATGCCACATTTTGTACCTAATTTGTCCTGCAAAAGCCCCTTCTCGACGAAAGAAGGGACAGCTCATGAGGGAGCCGCTTGAAATGGCAACAATCGCGCTTGTCGACGACGATCGCAATATTCTGACTTCGGTTTCGATCGCCCTCGAATCCGAGGGTTATCGGGTCGAAACCTACACGGATGGGGCATCGGCGCTGGAGGGACTGGCGGCGCGCCCGCCGAACCTCGCCATCCTCGACATCAAGATGCCGCGCATGGACGGCATGGAGTTGCTGCGCCGGATGCGTCAGAAATCCGACCTGCCGGTGATCTTCCTGACCTCCAAGGACGACGAGATCGATGAACTGTTCGGCCTCAAGATGGGCGCCGACGACTTCATCCGCAAACCCTTCTCGCAGCGTCTTCTGGTGGAGCGCGTCCGCGCCGTGCTGCGCCGCGCCAGCACCCGTGAGGCGGCTGCCAAGGCGCCCAACCAGCAGGCTCGGTCGCTTGAGCGCGGCCAGCTTGTCATGGACCAGGAGCGCCACACCTGCACTTGGAAGGGCGAGCCGGTGACGCTTACCGTCACCGAGTTCCTCATCCTGCATTCGCTGGCCCAGCGTCCGGGCGTTGTAAAAAGCCGTGATGCGCTGATGGATTCGGCTTATGATGAGCAGGTTTATGTCGATGACCGCACCATCGACAGTCACATCAAGCGGCTGCGCAAAAAGTTCAAGGCCGTTGATGATGACTTCGAAATGATCGAAACCCTTTACGGAGTCGGATATCGGTTCCGCGAAGCTTGAGTCGAGCGGGAGCTGCTATTCGATGGCAGTGCAAGTAGAGCGAGTGAGACGGTCGGGCGCCGCCAGGCGCCCGCCGCGGATTCTGCCCGCCTTCGTGTCGAAAATTACGGTGCCGATGCGCCGGTTTCTCGGCCATCACATCTTTTCCAGCCTGACGCGGCGTATCCTCTTTCTCAACCTTGCCGGCCTTGCCGTCCTGGTCACCGGCATTCTCTATCTCAATACCTTTCGCGACGGGCTGATCGACGCCCGTGTCGAGAGCCTGATGACTCAAGGCGAGATCATCGCCGGGGCGATCGCCGCCTCGGCGACGGTCGAGACGGATTCGATCAGCATCGATCCGGAGAAGCTGCTCGAGTTGCAGGCCGGCGAAAGCCTCGGCCCGGGCTCCGATCAGCTCGACAACCTCGATTTCCCGATCAATCCGGAGCGCGTGGCGCCGGTGCTCAGGCGGTTGATCTCGCCGACGCGCACACGCGCCCGCATTTACGACCGCGACGCCAACCTGCTGCTCGATTCCCGCCATCTCTATTCGCGCGGCCAGATCCTTCGCTACGACCTGCCGCCGGTCGAAGAGGAGCAGCCGGACCTTCTGGAGCGCATCCAGAAATTCGTCTTTGATTTCTTTCGCAACAAGCAGCTGCCTGTCTATCGCGAGCAGCCAGGTGGCAACGGCGCCGCGTTTCCTGAAGTGGTCAAGGCGCTTACCGGCAGTCCGTCGACGATCGTGCGGATCTCGGAGCAGGGCGAGCAGATCGTTTCAGTGGCGGTACCGATCCAGCGCTTCCGTGCCGTTCTCGGCGTGCTGATGCTGTCGACCGAAGGCGGCGACATCGACAAGATCGTCGCGGCCGAGCGCAAGGCGATCCTGCGCGTGTTCGGCATTGCCGCCCTGGTTACCGCCATCCTGTCGATGCTGCTGGCCTCCACCATCGCCAACCCGCTGCGCCGGCTTTCCGCGGCGGCCGTCAGGGTTCGCCGCGGCGTCAAGAACCGCGAGGAAATCCCCGACTTCTCCGACCGCCAGGACGAGATCGGCAATCTGTCGATCGCCGTGCGCGACATGACCAATGCGCT
Source organism: Mesorhizobium sp. M0800 (assembly GCF_040320095.1). Classification (NCBI taxonomy): domain Bacteria; kingdom Pseudomonadati; phylum Pseudomonadota; class Alphaproteobacteria; order Hyphomicrobiales; family Phyllobacteriaceae; genus Mesorhizobium; species Mesorhizobium sp. M0800. The sequence continues at coordinate 67,647 of NZ_JAMYOZ010000021.1, read as the reverse complement.
CTACGCCCGCATCGAGGCGATCGAAAGTTTTGCCGCGGATGTCTCGCACGAGTTGAAGAACCCGCTTACCTCGCTGCGCAGCGCGGTGGAGACATTGCCGCTGGCCAGGAACGACAATTCGCGCAGCCGGCTGATGGATATCATTCAGCACGATGTGAGGCGGCTTGACCGTCTCATCACCGATATTTCCGATGCCTCCCGTCTCGATGCCGAGCTGGCGCGGGAAGATGCGGGAACCGTCGACCTCAAGAAGTTCATCACCGATCTGGTCGCCGTCTCGCGCGAGGCCACGCGCAACAAGAAGGCGGTCGAGATCGAATTCAAGGTCGCCAAACTGCCACAGGGCGTGAAAGGCTACTTCGTCGTCGGTCATGATCTGAGGATCGGCCAGGTGATCACCAACCTGATCGAGAATGCCCGCTCGTTCGTTCCCGAGGAACGTGGCCACATCACCATATCGCTGGCGCGCGCCGGCAAGTTCAACATCGTCACCATCGACGACAATGGACCCGGTATCCGGGCCGATAACATCGATCGCATTTTCGAGCGGTTCTATACCGATCGGCCGGCCGGCGAGGCGTTCGGTCAGAACTCGGGCCTTGGCCTGTCGATATCCAGGCAGATCGTTGAAGCCCATGGCGGCACGCTGAGCGCCGAGAACATCCCGGGCACCAAGCCTGGCGAGATCAAGGGCGCGCGCTTCGTGGTGACGCTGCCGGCGGAAGGCTGACGGATGAATTCCAATCACGCCTGGTCCTATTGTGCAGCCTGAAAATATTCACGGCACCGCGATCCTGATAGGTGATCGCGGCATTCTCATCACCGGACCGTCCGGCTTGGGCAAGACGACGCTGGCGCTCGCCTTGATTGATCATTGCAGCCAGCGTGGGCTGTTTTCCCGGCTGATCGGCGATGACCAGCTCTATGCTGCAGATTGCGACGGGCGGCTGGTCTGCCGCGCACCAGCCAGTATAGCCGGCCTCGTCGAGGTGCCGGGATTCGGCCCCAAACCGTTACAGTTCGAGCCAAGCTGCGTGATCGACCTCATTATCCGGTTGGTGCCAGCCGGCAAAATGGCCCGCTTCCAGGAAGACTGCAGCGAACTCGTTGTCGGCGTACCAGTGCGGCGCATCGATCTTGCCGGGCGCAATGTAGCGGCGGCCTTGCCGGCAGTGATGTCGCGCCTGTCGATTGCGCCTTTCCTGTGATCCGATTTCGATTTTTTGCTGCAATGCGTCAAATTGGCTTGGGCCGGCGCAATTTTGGGCTTGTCAACGGGCCTTGCGTCGACAAGATAGCGCTCCCGCCACCTGGAACGGTCGGCGAGCATAAAATGCGCCTGTGAAGCGGCGATGACGGGAGCCACCAAAGAATGATCGGACTCGTGCTTGTAACGCACGGTCAACTGGCCGCCGAGTTCCGCAATGCCGTGGAACATGTCGTTGGGCCACAAGACAATTTCGAGACCGTGGCGATCGGTGCCGACGACGATATGGAACAGCGCCGCCGCGACATTATCGAGGCAGTCGGCCGCGTCGATACGGGATCAGGCGTCATCGTTTTGACCGACATGTTCGGCGGCACGCCCTCTAACCTCGCCATTTCCGTGATGGAATCCGGGCGTATCGAGGTCATTGCCGGCATGAACCTGCCGATGCTGATCAAGCTGTCCAGCGTTCGCAAGGGCGACAACATGACGGCCGCGCTGGATGAGGCGCAGGCTGCCGGCCGTAAATACATCAATGTCGCCAGTCAACTCCTGAGCAGCAAATGAGCGCGCTGTTGCCGGAAAAGGACAAGATCGTTCGCGACTTTCCGATCGTCAACCAGCGCGGCCTGCACGCACGCGCCTCGGCCAAGTTCGTTCAAATCGCCAGCGGCTTCAACGCCACGGTCCAGGTCGAGAAGGACGGCGTCAAGGTCGGCGGCACCTCGATCATGGGCCTGATGATGCTGGCGGCGAGCCCCGGTTATTCGATCCGCGTCACCGCCACCGGCCCGGAGGCCGAAGAGGTCATCGATGCGCTGGAGCAACTGGTTGCTTCCCGTTTTGGCGAGGAATGCTGACGTGCTGATCGCTTCTGAAGACATGCACGGATAAAGATTTCTTTATATCCCATTGTCGTCCGACTCCCGATCTGCTAGTCAGGCCGGCACCTCGCGCCCTCCGACACGCTTTCGGGGCGGGCGCGTCCCGCAATCAATTCGCATCGGAGCACTGCCATGACGGGTAGCAAGGACCATGTGGTCGCAGACATCGCGCTTGCCGGCTGGGGCCGCAAGGAGATCGAGATCGCCGAAACCGAAATGCCGGGCCTGATGGCCTGCCGCGAAGAATTCGGCGACAAGAAGCCGCTCAAGGGCGCCCGCATCACCGGCTCGCTGCACATGACCATCCAGACGGCGGTGCTGATCGAAACGCTTAAGGCGCTCGGCGCCGATATCCGCTGGGCTTCCTGCAATATCTTTTCGACCCAGGACCACGCTGCCGCGGCCATTGCCGAGGCCGGAATTCCGGTGTTTGCCGTCAAGGGCGAGACGCTGGAGGATTATTGGGTCTACACCGACAAGATCTTCCAGTGGGCCGATGGCGGCACCTCCAACATGATCCTCGACGACGGTGGCGATGCCACCATGTACATCCTGATCGGCGCCCGCGCCGAGGCCGGCGAGGATGTGCTGTCCAATCCGGGCAGCGAAGAGGAAGAGATCCTGTTTGCCCAGATCAAGAAGCGCATGCAGGCATCGCCCGGCTTCTTCACCAAGCAGAAGGAAGCGATCCGCGGCGTCACCGAAGAGACGACGACCGGCGTCAACCGGCTCTATCAGTTGCAGAAAAAAGGCCTGCTGCCGTTCCCGGCGATCAACGTCAATGATTCCGTCACCAAGTCGAAATTCGACAACAAATATGGCTGCAAGGAATCGCTTGTCGACGGCATTCGCCGCGGCACCGACACGATGATGGCCGGCAAGGTCGCGGTTGTCTGCGGCTATGGCGACGTCGGCAAAGGCTCGTCGGCTTCGCTCAAGGGCGCCGGCGCCCGCGTCAAGGTCACCGAGGTCGATCCGATCTGCGCGCTGCAGGCGGCGATGGACGGTTTCGAGGTGGTCACGCTCGAAGACGCAGCGCCGACGGCCGACATCGTCATCACCACCACCGGCAACAAGGACGTCGTTACCCTCGACCACATGCGCCTGATGAAGGACATGGTGATCGTCGGCAACATCGGTCACTTCGACAACGAGATCCAGGTGGCCTCGCTGCGCAACCTGAAATGGACCAACATCAAGCCTCAGGTGGATATGATCACCTTCCCGGACGGCAAGCGGATGATCCTTTTGTCGGAAGGCCGCCTGCTCAACCTCGGCAACGCTACCGGCCACCCGAGCTTCGTCATGTCGGCGTCCTTCACCAACCAGGTGTTGGCCCAGATCGAGCTGTACACCAAGCCCGGCCAGTACGAGAACCAGGTCTATGTCCTGCCGAAGCATCTCGACGAAAAGGTCGCGCGCCTGCATCTCGACAAGCTCGGTGCCCGCCTGACCGAACTGTCCGGCGAACAGGCCGCCTATATCGGCGTCACTCCGCAGGGACCGTTCAAGCCGGAACACTACCGCTATTAACCACGGCGAAACTTGCCACTAGATATTGAAGCCGGGCGATTGACTTTTCGCCCGGCTTTATTTTTGCGCTGATTGATTCTTCACGCCGATTCGCGCAAGCGCTATGGTGCTGATTCGCGGTCCGGGGACGAGGCCCGGGCGCACGCATCAGGGCGGTCTTGCATTCAGGCGGCGAAGAGGACCAAGACATGCCGGGGGATAACCCGCCTTGCGCGGGACAGGCCGTTTCCGGCGGCCATAACGATTCGATCACGGGCTCCGCTGCCAGAGGCGGCAGCCTTCTATGGCGCGCCGGCAGCCGTGTCGGGGTGCTGCTTGCTTCTTCCGCGCTGGTTGGTCCGCTGCTTGGCTTTACTGCACATGCCCAAACCCGCGTGGCGCAAAAGGCCGGGCTGTCGGTCAGCACGGTCGAGGTCATGCAACTCGCCATGTTCGTCGGCGTCATGGGGGCGGCATTGCTGTCGGCCATCTTTCTGATCCGCGAACGGGCGCGCACCGCGGCGGAAAATGCCGAGCTCAGGACCCGTATCGCCGACGTCAATGCCGCGCTGCAGCGCTCGGAGGCGCTGCTCCATTCCCGCGATCAGCGCGTGGTGGTATGGGCGGCCGAGAACAAGAAGCCCGAGCTTGTCGGGACATTGCCGATCGAGAGCGGCGCGCCGGAGGACCGGGCGGCCTTCCTGGCTTTCGGCCGCTGGCTGATGCCGCGTTCGGCGGCCGCACTCGAACATGCCGTCGCGGCACTGCGGGACAAGGCAAAGCCGTTCGATCTTGTCATCGAATCGCAGGCCGGCCAGCCGCTCGAGGTTCACGGCCGCAAGAGTGCGGCGCATGTGCTGGTTCGCTTCGTCTCGCTTTCGGAGACACAGCGAAGCCAGGCCAGGCTGAAGATCGAGAACCAGCGCTTAGCCGCCGACCATGAGACGCTGATCGGTCTTCTGGATGCGCTCAAGATGCCGTCATGGCTGCGTACTGTCGACGGGCGGCTGAAATGGGTCAACCGCGCCTATGCCGAAGCGGTCGAGGCCGAGAATGCCGAAGCGGCGGTCCGCGATGGCAAGGAATTCCTCGGCGGCCAGGCGCGCGACACGATCGCTGCGCAGCACAAGTCGCGCGCGGTCTTTGAACAGACGCTCTCCACGGTCATCGAAGGCGACCGCCGTATGTTTGCCGTGACCGATTTTGCCGGGGCGGATGGTTCGGCTGGTCTTGCCTGCGACATCAGCGCGATCGAGGCCATTCGCGCCGAATATGAGCGGACCATGCAGAGCCACGCCGACACGCTCGATCAGCTCAACACCGCCGTGGCGATTTTCGACACCGACGAGAAATTGCGGTTTTTCAATCAGGCGTTCCAGAAACTATGGGGCCTCGACAGCGGCTTCCTGCACAGCGCGCCGGACAACGCCTTGCTGCTTGACCGCCTGCGCAGCGAAGGCAAGATCGCCGAGCAGCCCGAATGGCGGCGCTGGAAAGAGAGCCTGCTCGGCGCTTACCGCGCGGTTGAATCGCAGGAGCATTGGTGGCATCTGCCGGACGGCAAGACCATTCGCGTCGTCGCCAATCCGCAGCCCAAGGGCGGCGTCACCTGGGTGTTCGAGAACCTGACCGAGAAGATGGACCTTGAAAGCCGCTACCAGACCGCCGTCCGGGTCCAGGGCGAGACGCTCGACAACCTCGCCGAAGGCGTCGCTGTGTTCGGCCCCGACGGCAGGCTGAGATTGTCGAACCCGGCGTTCGCGGCATTGTGGGGGCTGGATGCCGATGCCTCAAAACCCAACGTCCATGTCTCGACGATCCGCGACCTTTGCGACCGCCGTGCCGTCGACAGTCCGTGGGGCGGGTTCGTTGCCGCCATCACCGGCTTCGACGACGAGCGCCGCGACCGCCACGGCCAAACCGAATTGAACAACGGCACCGTTTTGCGCTACGCCGTCATCCCTTTGCCCAACGGCCAGGTGATGATGACCTTCGTCGACGTTACCGACAGCGTCAATGTCGAGCGGGCGCTGAAGGACAAGAATGAGGCGCTGCAAAAGTCCGACCAGATCAAGAACGAATTCGTGCAGCACGTCTCCTATGAGCTGCGCTCGCCACTCACCAACATCATCGGCTTTACCGAGCTTCTTTCACTGCCGTCGACTGGTCCGCTGAACCAGAAACAACGCGAATATATCGGGCATGTCGGCTCGTCCTCCTCGGTCCTGCTCACCATCGTCAACGACATCCTCGACCTGGCGACGGTGGATGCCGGCATCATGGAACTCGACATTTCCGAAGTTCACATCGATCGAACCATTACGGCTGCCGCCGAACTGGTCGCCGACCGGCTGGAGGAACATGCGATCAAGCTTAGGATCGACGCGGCGGCCGCGCCGAAAACCTTCCACGGCGACGAGATCCGCGTCCGCCAGATCCTCTACAATCTGCTCAGCAATGCCGCCAATTACGCGCCGGAGGCGAGCACCATAACGCTCGCCTGCCGCCAACTTGCCGACGGCGTGGAATTTTCCGTTCACGATGACGGCCCCGGCATGCCGCCGGACCTGCTTGACTCAGTGTTCCGGCGCTTCGAGCCGCGCACCAATGGCGGCCGCCGCCGTGGCGCCGGGCTCGGCCTGTCGATCGTCAAGAGCTTTGTCGAACTGCATGGCGGCAGCGTCCGCATCGAGACCGGCAGGGACAAGGGCACCACGGTTGTTTGCACCTTTCCCGACACGCCGTCCGGCATCCGCGCGGCGGCCGAGTAGCGCGTTCGATGGCGGTATTGGTGCTGGAGCATTTTCTCGCCGACGAGGCTGCGACGGCAAGGTTCGGCGAGGATCTCGCCATGTCGCTGCGCATTGGCGACGCGCTCGCCCTCAAGGGCGATCTCGGCGCCGGCAAATCGACCTTGGCACGGGCGCTGATCAGGGCAGTGGCCGACGATGCCGGACTCGACGTGCCGAGCCCGACCTTCACGCTGGTCCAGAGCTACGACACGCGTGTGCCGGTTCATCATTTCGATCTCTACCGCTTGGGCATGGCATCCGAGCTGGACGAGCTGGGCTTCGACGAGGCGCTGACGCAAGGCGCCGCGCTGGTCGAATGGCCGGAGCGGGCAGAGGCATATCTGCCGAAAACCTCGGTGCTGGTCGAACTTCTCCAGCAGGGCGACGGCCGACTGGCGAGACTATCGGGAGAGGGCGCCGCCTTCGAGCGCGCGGCGCGATCGCTGGCAATGCGCGATTTTCTCGGGCAGGCCGGTTGGGGCGAAGCGCAGCGACGATATTTCATCGGTGATGCCTCGGCTCGCTCCTACGAGATCGTCACGCTCACCAGATTTCCGCCGCGCGTGCTGATGAACTCGCCAAGGCTGGTGCTCGGACCGCCAGTCCGCGACGGCAAACCCTATGCCGAGATCGCTCACACCGCGCAATCCGTTTCGGCGTTCGTCGCCATCGACCGGGCCTTGCGGGCCGGCGGCGTCAGCGTCCCGGAAATCCATGCCCAGGATCTCGACCAGGGTTTTCTCCTGCTGGAGCATCTCGGTTCCCAAGGGTTTCTCGACAAGCGCGGCCAGCCGGTGGCCGAGCGCTACGCTGCGGCGGCCGAACTGCTTGCCATGATGCACGGCAAAACATGGCCGACCCGTATGCAGGCCGGCCGCGGCGTCTTCCACGAGGTGCCGCCTTTCGACCGCGACGCCATGATGATCGAGGCCGAATTGTTGGTCGACTGGTATGTCCCGGCGATATCAGGCGCTCCGCCTAGAGAGGCGCTGCGCGCCGGTTACCGCAGCGAATGGAGTGCGGTGCTCGATCGGCTGGAGGGGCGCGAATACACGCTGATGCTGCGCGATTTCCATTCACCCAATCTGATCTGGCGCGCTGACCGTTCCGGTCACGATCGCCTCGGCGTCGTCGATGTCCAGGACGCGCTGATCGGGCCGTCCGCCTACGACGTCGCCTCGCTCGCCATGGACGCGCGCGTCACTATCTCACCCGAAATCGAAAAGCACACGCTCGCCGCCTACATCGCCGCGCGACGCGCTGCCGGCGCCTTCGATGAGAACGAATTCCGCGAAACCTATGCAATCATGGCCGCACAGCGCAATTCCAAGATCCTCGGCATCTTCGTGCGGCTCGAAAAACGCGACGGCAAGCCTTATTATCTGAAGCATCTGCCGCGCATCCGCGACTATCTTCGCCGGGCACTGGCGCATCCGGCGCTGGCTGGGCTGCAGGATTTCTACATCGCCCACGGCTTGCTGGAGGAACGCTCGATTTGACGGCTAAGGATTTGGGCCTGAAGGCGTCGGATGAGCAGCCGATGCCGACGACCGCCATGGTGCTCGCCGCCGGGCTCGGCAAGCGCATGCGGCCGATCACCGACACCATGCCGAAGCCGCTGGTCAAGGTCGCCGGCAAGACATTGCTCGACCGGGGGCTGGACTGCCTAGCCGAAGCCGGCGTCGCCAAGGCCGTCGTCAACGTCCATTACCTCCCGCAACAGATCGTGGACCATGTAGCCCGCCGCAGTGCGCCGAGAATCGTCATCTCGGATGAGAGTAGGGGCTTGCTTGACTCCGCCGGTGGTATCGTCAAGGCATTGCCCAGGTTAGGGGCGCCCTTCTATGTGCTCAACGCCGACACCTTCTGGATCGACAGCGGCGTTTCCAATCTCAGGCGTCTTGCCCTTGCATGGGAGGGCGCGACAATGGACATTCTGCTGATGCTTGCGGATCTCCAGTCGGCAACCGGACATAGCGGCGGCACCGATTTCCTGGTGGCGCCGGACGGCGCCTTGCGGCGTGCGAACAACGATCCGGCCGGCCTGATCTATGCCGGCGCCGCAATCGTTCATCCGCGCATCTTCAAGGATGCGCCGGCCGGTCCACACTCTCTCAACGCCTATTTCGATGCGGCAATCGCCGCCGGCCGCCTGTTCGGCATGAAAATGCAGGGTCACTGGATTACTGTCGGCACACCTGACGCGATCCCGCGGGCGGAAGCAGCGGTCGCCGCCGCGGTTGCCGGCACGCCCAATGCTGTTGCTGAGGCACCCGGCGCTCTTACCGAGTCGAAATGAGTGGCTCCCGCCGCGTTTTCTCGATCCCGCCCGGAGCGCCGTTCCTGCCGACGCTGGCCGAGGCGCTGCTTGCGGGGCGCTTGGTTCCCGGCTTCGCCTATGACGGCGATCCGCTGGCCCTGGCCGATCTCACCATCTATGTGCCGACGCGCCGTGCGGCGCGGGCGCTTCGCGGCGTCTTCGTCGATGCTCTCTCGCGCTCGGGAAGCCGCTCGGCGATCCTGCCGGTCATCCGCCCGCTTGGTGAGTTCGATGAAGATGAAGCCGCCTTCGAGGCAGGAGATTCGGTCGCCATCGACCTTGCGCCGCCGATCGCCCCGGTCGAGCGTCTTCTGCTGCTTGCGCCGCTGGTGCGGGCGTGGAAACGCCGCCTGCCGGCACATGTCGCGGCATTGTTCGACGAGGAGATCGTCATACCGGCCTCCGCCGCCGACGCCATCTGGCTGGCGCGCGACCTTGCACGCCTGATGGATGAGATCGACACCGAAGGCACGGATTGGGCAAGGCTCGCCGACCTTGTAACCGGCAATCTTGCAGGCTGGTGGCAGGTGACACTCGACTTCCTGACCATCGTGACGGAGAACTGGCCGAACCTGCTCGAGGAACGCCATCGTTCCAATCCGGCCGCGCATCGTAATGCCCTGATAAGGCTGGAGGCGGCGCGGCTGAAGCGTAATCCGCCAGCCGGACCGGTGATCGCCGCCGGTTCCACCGGCTCCATTCCCGCCACGGCCGAGCTGCTTGCCGTGATCGCCGGTCTGCCCAATGGCGCCGTCGTGCTGCCCGGGCTCGACCGGACACTGGACGAGCCGTCTTTTGCCGCCATCAGTGCATCTGGTGCGCGCCCGGCCCTGCTTGGCCACCCGCAATACGGCCTGGCAAAGTTGATCGGCAAGATCGGCGTGCCGCGCGCCGATGTCGAGGAGCTTGCCGTTGCGCCGCGGCCGCTTGCACTGCGCGCCGCACTTGTCGGCGAAGCGCTGCGCCCGGCGGAGACCACCGAGCTCTGGGCCGAGACGCGCGCCCGCTTTAGGGCCGGCGATATTGCCGAGGCCTTCGCCGATGTGACGCTTCTCGAAGCCGCCAGCGAACGCGACGAAGCCGTGGCGATCGCCGTCGCGCTCAAACAGGCCGTCGAACGGCCCGGCCAGCGCGCCGCACTCGTCACCGGCGACCGCGCTCTAGCGCGGCGCGTCTCAGTCGAGCTGCTGCGCTTCGGCGTTGCCGCCGACGATTCCGGCGGCACGCCGCTGATCAACACACCAGCCGCCAGCCTGCTCAGGCTGGCGCTGCAGGCAGCCTTCCGCCCGGGCGACCCCGTCGCCCTGCTGTCGCTGCTCAAGCATCCCCTGCTTGGCCTCGGCCTGGAGCGGGCAAGCGTGCGCTATGCGGCCGAAATCGTCGAACTCGTGGGGCTGCGCGGCGGCACAGGGCGTCCGGACGTGGCGTCGCTGCCGCAGCTCTTCGACACCCGGCTCCTCGAATTAGACGGCGGCAGCAATCGCCGCCCACCCTTCTGGTGGCCGCGGCTTTCGCTCAGGCGCATCGAACAGGCGCGCGACCTGCTGATCCGGCTAACGGCCGCGCTGGCGCCGCTGGTTGCTTTTCGCGGCGACGAGAATGCCGATCTTGCCACCCTTGTGCGCGCCAGCGTCGTTGCGCTCGAAAGTCTCGGCCGCGCCGCTGACGGCAGCCTGAGCGAACTCTATGCGGGCGATGCCGGCGAAAAGCTCGCCGAGCTCTTGCGCGGGCTGGTCGCGGCCTCGGTGTCGTTCTCCTTCGCCGCTGACGAATGGCCTGACGTGATGGAGGCGCTGATCGCGCCCGAGACGGTCAAGCCGGCGCAGGGCACCGACAGGAACATCGCCATCTGGGGTGTGCTGGAAGCGCGGCTTCAAGATGTCGACACGCTGGTCGTCGGCGGGCTCAACGAAGGCGTGTGGCCGCGCAAGCCGGAGAGCGACCGCTTCATGTCGCGGCTGATGAAGACCGGCATCGATCTTGAACCGCCCGAGCGGCGCATCGGCCTTGCCGCCCATGATTTCCAGATGGCCATGGGCGCCAAAAAAGTGGTGCTGGCTCGCTCCGGCCGCTCCGGCGACGCACCGTCGGTACCTTCGCGCTGGCTGCAGCGCATCCTTACATTCGTCGGCGAGGACCACGCTGCTGCACTTCGCCGGCGCGGCGACGAACTGCTTGCCTGGGCGCGTGCGCTCGATGCCGGCGAAAAGCAGGACTTTGCGCCGAGGCCGCAGCCGAAACCGCCGCTCGCCGCGCGGCCGCACCACTTCTCGGTCACCGAGATCGAAACGCTACGCCGCGATCCCTATGCGGTCTATGCCAGAAGGATACTCGGCCTGATGCCGCTCGATCCGGTCATTCGCGATCCGGGCGCCGCCGAGCGTGGCACGCTGTTTCACGCCATTCTGCACCTCTTCTCGGCGAGGGTGGCCGACCCGCGCGCGCCGGAGGCGCTGGACGGGCTCATCGCCGCAGGCCGCTCCTGCTTTGCCGACGCGTCCCTGCCCGCCGATGTCGAGGCGGTGTGGTGGCCGCGTTTTGAAAAGCTTGCCGCCGGCATCATCGAATGGGAGCGCGGCCGGGCCGCAGCCGTGGCACGGCGGCACGCCGAGGAACGCGCCGAAAAGACCGGTGTGGGCCGATCCGGTGTGACCCTGTCCGGCTATGCCGATCGCATCGATCTGCTGGCCGGCGGCATGGCCGACATCCTCGATTACAAGACCGGCTCCTCGCCATCTAAGGCACAGGCGCACACGCTGCTCGCGCCGCAACTGGCGCTGGAGGGCGCGCTGCTGCGTCGCGGCGCCTTCAAGGAGCTTGGCGCCTGTGAGCCGTCGCAACTGGCTTTCGTGCGGCTGAGGCCGAATGGCGAGGTGTTCGAAGAATCGATCCTCGAATACAACCGCAAGCCGCGAACCGCCGCCGATCTCGCCGAAGAGGCCTGGGCGAGGCTGGAAAAGCTGCTGATCCACTATGCCGACCCGACGACCGGGTATCTGTCGCGGGCGTTGCCGTTCCGCGAGGGTGAGACCGACGGCGATTACGACCATCTCGCCCGCGTGCTCGAATGGTCGGCCGGCGGCGATGCCGACGACGAGGGAGGGGAGGCATGAAAAAGGCCTATCCCATTCCAAGCGACACTGTCGCCAGTCAGGCAAGCGCCTCCGATCCGCGCAATTCCGCATGGGTGTCGGCCAATGCCGGATCCGGCAAGACCCATGTACTCGCCCAGCGCGTCATCCGGCTGTTGCTGCGCGGCACCGATCCGTCCAAGATCCTGTGCCTGACCTATACGCGTGCCGCCGCCGCCAACATGTCGAACCGGGTGTTTTCGACCCTGTCGCAATGGACGGCCCTGGGCGATGCCGAGCTCTCGACACGGATAGAGGCGCTGGACGGCCGCCAGCCCGACCGCGAAACCATGCGCCGGGCGCGGCGGTTGTTTGCCGAGGCGCTGGAAACACCGGGCGGGCTGAAGATCCAGACCATCCACGCCTTCTGCGAATCGGTGCTGCATCAGTTCCCGCTGGAAGCCAATATCCCTGCGCATTTCGAAATGCTCGATCCGCAAATGGAGGCATCGCTGTTTGCCGCCGCCCGCCGCGACATGATTTCGGGCGGCGTTGCAGGCGATGCGGCATTGTCCGACGCCTTCGCCACCGTGCTGGAGCGCGGCGGCGAGCATGGGCTCGACGCACTGCTGGCCGAGATCGTGCGCAAGCGCGATGGTTTGCGTGCGTTCATCACCGCGGCCGGCGGCGATGGTTTTCAGGCGCTGTTCGACGAGTTCCATTTCCGCGCCGGCCAGACGGCCGAAGGTATAGCCGCCTCGGCCTGGCCGCTGCCCGGCTTCCTGCCGGATTATCTCGTCACCTTTTCACGGGCGGCCGAGGCCGCCGATGCGCGCATCGTGCTGAACAATCTGCTGCCATACGCCCGCCTTGCCTTTGCCGAGGAGCATCCGGTACGTCGCCTGAATTTGCTCTCCAAGGCTTTCCTGAGGGCCGACGGCGAGCCTTACGATCCGGCAAAGACATTTAAAAGGGCATTGCTTGACCGGCTGCCCGATCTTGCCGAACGTTATCTGGCGGCGGTCGACGCCATTCTCGAAATCTCCGACCGGCTGGCCTTGTTCAGGATGCTGGAAGGCACGCGTGCGGCGCTGACCATCGCCGACTGGCTGATCGCCCGTTACGAGCAATTGAAGCGCGCCCGCGGCTTCCTCGACTTCAACGACCTGATCACCCGTACGGTCAACCTTTTGGCACGGCCCGATGCCGGCCCTTGGGTGCAGTACAAGCTCGACCAGGGCATCGACCACATCCTGCTCGACGAGGCGCAGGACACCAGTCCCGACCAGTGGGAGGTGGTCAAGCGGCTGGCAGAGGAGTTCTTTGCCGGGCTCGGCGCACGCGACGCGGTCCACCGCACCATCTTTGCTGTCGGCGACGAAAAGCAGTCGATCTATTCCTTCCAGGGAGCCGCCCCGGATTCCTTTGCCGACAGCCGGCTTTTGTTTGCCGGCAAAGTTAGATCCGCCGCCGCCGCCTTCGCCGATCTCAAGCTGACCTGGTCGTTCCGCTCGACCGAAGATGTTCTTGCCGCCGTCGACCGGGTCTTTGCCGACCCGAACGTACGGCGCGGCATCAGCCACGATCCTGATCCGCTCGACCACAAGGCGATCCGCACCGATGCGCCGGGTCATGTCGAGGTCTGGCCGTCGATCGGCGCCGACGTCGTCGACGAACCAGACGATTGGACGCAAGCGGTCGACCATGCCCACGCGCCGGCAGTCCGCGTCGCTGAAAACGTCGCCGCAACGATTGCCGGCTGGATCGGCAACGGTGAGGTCATCGAAGGCCGCGGCAAGAAACTCCGCCCCGGCGACGTGCTGGTGCTGGTGCGCAAGCGCGATCGCTTCGTCCATGCGCTGACGCGGGCGCTGAAGCGCCGCGACATTCCGGTGGCCGGCGCCGACCGGCTCAGCCTGCCCGGCCACGTCGCGGTGAAAGACCTGATCGCACTTGGCCATTTTCTCATCCAGCCCGAGGACGATCTGTCGCTGGCCGCCGTGCTGCGCAGCCCGATCTTCGATGTTTCGGAAGAGCAGCTTTTCGCGCTTGCTGCCGAGAGGCCGTCGGGCGTCTCGCTGATCGCCTCGCTGCGCCGGCATGCCGGCGAAAGCGAGGCGTTGGCCGCCGTCGTCAGCCGGCTCGACAAATGGTCGAACGAGGCCGCATTCAAGCCGGTGTTCGAATTCTATGCCGCAGCTCTCGCCTGCGACGGCCTGCGCAAGAAGATGATCGCGCGGCTCGGTCCGGAGGCCGGCGATATCCTCGACGAATTCCTGAATTTCTGCCTGGCCGAGGAGCGAACCGGCCTGCCAGGGCTGGAATCCTTCCTGTCGACGCTGGAAAACGCCGGCCCCGAGATCAAGCGCGAAATGGACCAGACCCGCGACGAGGTTCGCGTCATGACCGTGCATGCCGCCAAAGGCCTGGAAGCGCCGGTGGTATTCCTTGTCGATGGCGGCTCCGCGCCGTTCAGCGACCAGCATCTGCCGAGATTGATGCCGTTCGAAGGCTCGGGCGACTACTGGGAGGGCAAGGGCTATCTCTGGCGTTCGGCCAGCGATGTCGCCAATGGGTTTTCACGCGCCGCATCGGCCCGCGCCCGCGAGCTCGCCGACGACGAATACCGCCGGCTGCTCTATGTCGGCATGACCCGCGCCGAGGATCGGCTGATCGTCTGCGGCTACCATGGCAAGCGGGCGCCGAATACCGGCACCTGGCATTCGATCGTCAGCCGCGCAATGGTCGGTGCCGCGGAGAGCGAAGAACGCCGGCATCCCGCCACTGGCGAGACCGTGCATCGTTTCCAGGTGACAAAACTGCCGCCCATGCCACTGGCGGCAGTGAATGAGGCACGACAGGCGGAACGCTTTGCACCACTGCCTGAAACCCTGTTCCGGCCTCTGCCGCCCTTCGAGGAATTGCCGCGGCCGCTCTCGCCGTCCGGCGCCTCGGTGCTGATCGATGAGGCGCGGCAAGCGGTGGCCGACACGCGTTCGTCGGTACTGGATGCCGACGCCGAGCCCGGCTTTGCCGTCATGCGCGGGCTGGCGCTGCACAAATTGCTGCAGATGCTGCCCGGCATCGCCGAGGGAAAACGCCGGGATGCCGCCGAACGCTATCTGGCAAGAGCCGGCGCGGAATGGCCCGACGACGAGCACGACAAGGCCTTGGCTGGCGTTTTCAGAATTCTTGCCGACAGCCGCTTCGCGCCGCTGTTTGCGCCAAACTCGCGCGCCGAAGTCGCCATCATGGGCAGCCTGGAGGTAAGGGGCAAACTGCGCTCGATTTCCGGCAAGATCGACCGGTTGGCAGTAACGCCGGACAAGGTTTCGATCGTCGACTACAAGACCAATCGGCCAGCGCCAGCTACGCTCGCCGAAGTGCCGCAAGCCTATGTTCTGCAGCTCGCACTTTATCGCGCGCTGCTTCAGCCGCTCTATCCGGGACGCGAGGTCTCGGCGGCGCTGCTGTTCACCGAGGCGCCACGGCTGATCGAGCTGCCGGCGGCGGCCATGGACGATGCGCTTGCTAGACTCACGGGAGCGTGACACAACACTTGCTTGAAGACGGACGCGATCACCACCACATTTGGTGCGACGAACAAAATCGAAAGGATCTCAGCATGGCCACCGTCAAGGTCGACAAGAGCAATTTCCAGGCCGACGTGCTCAACGCCAAGGAGCCGGTCGTGGTCGATTTCTGGGCGGAATGGTGCGGCCCGTGCAAGATGATCGCCCCGGCGCTCGAGGACATCGCCATCGAACTCGGCAGTAAGATAAAGATCGCCAAGCTCAACATCGACGAGAATCCTGAGCTGGCCGCGCAGTTCGGCGTACGCTCGATCCCGACGCTGATGATCTTCAAGGGCGGCGAAGTCGCCGACATGAAGGTCGGTGCTGCGCCGAAAACGGCATTGTCGCACTGGATCAACGGCAGCCTCGCCTGATCCGATCAAAATTTTGCAGAAAAGCCCGGCCTCGCGCCGGGCCTTCTTTTGCTGGCGTCATTGGTGGGCCGCTCTGGCACTCGCGGCTTGCCGCCCGGTATTCTTCTCTTCTGAATTCAAAGGAGAAGCGATATGACCGGATCCGCCAAGGCCACCGTCTTCATCGACAATGAGCGCGTCATCGTCACCGAATACCGCTTCGCCCCGGGAGACAACACCGGCTGGCACCGCCATGGCCACGACTATGTGATCGTGCCGTTGACCGACGGCAAGGTGAAGCTCCTGACCAAGGATGGGGAATCCTTTGCCGAAATGAAGAAGGGCTCGCCGTATTTCCGCAACGAGGGCGTCGAACATGACGTCATCAGCGCAAACGATGGCGAATTCGCCTTCATCGAGGTCGAGCTGAAGTAGTCCACCAACGCATCGGCTGCGCCGCCACAATTGTCCGGCGAGACGCGATCACCAATCCGCGATACGATCGCCGCCGACGAATTGTGCGCTTTTCTCAGTATATTCAAACAGTTCGATCTTCACGCCGTTGGGGTCGCGGATCCAAGCCTGGTAGGTGTCATCGCACGCGCGTTTCTTTGAAGTGACATCAACGCCCTTTGACCTCAGATGGGCGATCGCGGCATCGATGTTTTCCACTTCGAGGCAGAAGTGGTTGATCTGGTTCCAGTCGCTATAGCTCGCGCCGTCTTTCTGGAACACCTCGACATGGCTGCGGCTGCCGCAATTGAGGTAGAAGCCGAAAATCTTCCCGTCGCGCAGGAAATTGAACTGGGTGTCTATGCCGAGGACGTCCCGATAGAAGCTTCGCGTCATCTCCAGGTCATTCGCGAAAATGCAAACGTGAGCGAGCTGCTTTACCTTGATCATGATTGGCTCCTGGCGGTGGTCTGATAAGTGTGGCGTCACCGTGGCCCGGCTGAAGCACGCCTCAAGCCGGCGGAGTGCCGTTTTCGGCCAATACCGCGCCGGCCAGGTAAAGTGACCCGCCAATCAGGATGCGCGGCGGCGGTCCGTCCCATGTGTCGCGCAGCAGCATCAGTGCGTTTGCAACGGAACTAACCGGTTCGGCCGACAAGCCTGCCTCGATGGCGCGGGTCGCCAGTTCGTCGTTCGGCACGCCGGCGTCGCTCAGGCTCACCGGCACGGTGTAGACGTGCCGCACCAGCCCTTTGAAGGCGCGGAAATAGCCGCTTTGGTCCTTGGTGTTGATCATGCCCGAGATCAGGAACAGCGGCCGCGGGTTCTTTTCCTCCTGCTCGGCCAGGGCCTCAGCGACGACCACGCCGGCGCCGGGATTATGGCCGCCGTCGAGCCAGATGTCGGCGCCCTTCGGCGCCAGTTCGCTCAGCCGTCCTTGCGGCAGCTTTTGCATGCGGCCCGGCCAGGCAACATTCGCCATCGCCTTCTCGGCAGCGCGGTGGCTGATCTCGAAGCCCGCCGCCTTGACCGCCGCGATCGCCGCCGCCGCATTGGCGAATTGATGGCGCCCCGGCAGGCGCGGCGGCGGCAGGTCCATCAATCCGTCTTCGTCCTGATAGACCATGCGGCCGTTTTCCTCATAGGCAAGGAAATCCTGGCCATAGACGAAGGCGGGGCAGTCGAGCCGCTCGGCGGTTTCGATGAGCACCTGCTGGGCCGTCTCGCTTTCCTGCGCGCCGATGACGACCGGGCATCCGCGCTTGATGATGCCGGCCTTTTCGGCGGCGATCAGCTCGACGCGGTCGCCGAGATAGGCTTCGTGGTCGAGCGACACCGGCATGATCACCGACACGGCCGGCTCGGCGATGACATTGGTGGCGTCGAAGCGGCCGCCAAGGCCAACCTCGAGGATGACGGCATCGGCCGGATGTTCGGAAAACAGCAGGAAGGTGACGGCGGTGAGGATTTCGAAGACGGTGATCTTCTGGCCTTGATTGGCTTTGGCGACGCGGGCGATGGCTTCGGCGAAGACCTTGTCGTCCACCAGCCTGCCGCCGCCATCTGCGGCCAGCCGGTAGCGCTCGTGCCAGTTCACCAGATGTGGCGAGGTGTGGACGTGGACGCGGTAGCCGGCGGCTTCGAGCAGCGCCCGTGAAAAAGCAGCACAGGAGCCCTTGCCGTTGGTGCCGGCGATGTGGATGACCGGCGGCAACTGGTCTTGCGGATTGCCGAGGCGCTCGAGCAGCCGCGAAATGCGGTCGAGCGAAAGGTCGAAGCCCTTCGGGTGAAGCGCCATCAGGCTTTCGATTTCGCGGTCGGCGGCAAGCGTGGTCATGAAGGAATCCTACGCGCGCGCACAACGGCACACAACAGCCGCTCGCGCCGCGTGATGTCGCGTCAGGCTTGCGGCCGGGCTTCGGCCGGTATCGCCACCGGCGGCAGGATTTCCGGCTCCCGCGGGTTTTGCTCTTCCGGCAGCTTGAGCAGCATTCTCAGCAGCCGCGCAACCGTCTGGCGCATCTCCAGCCGCGACACCACCATGTCGACCATGCCGTGTTCCATCAGATATTCGGCGCGCTGGAAGCCGTCGGGCAGCTTTTCGCGGATGGTCTGCTCGATGACGCGCGGTCCGGCAAAGCCGATCAGCGCCCCGGGCTCGGCAATGTGCACGTCGCCCAGCATGGCGTAGGAGGCGGTGACGCCGCCGGTCGTCGGGTTGGTCAGGACGACGATGTAGGGAAGGCCGGCCTCCTTCAGCCTGTCGACGCCAATCGTGGTCCGCGGCAGCTGCATGAGCGACAGGATGCCTTCCTGCATGCGGGCGCCGCCGGAGGCCGCAAACAGGATCAGCGGCCGCTTGCGCTGCAAGGCGACCTCGAAACCATGCACGATGGCGTCGCCGGCCGCCATGCCGAGCGAGCCGCCCATGAAGGCAAAATCCTGCACCGTCACCACCACCGGCAGGCCCTCGACCGTGCCCAGCGCATTGATGATGGCATCTTCCATGCCGGTCTTGGCCTTGGCATCCTTCAGCCGGTCAATGTAGCGCTTTTCGTCGCGGAACTTGAGTGGATCCTGAACGACCTTGGGGTTTTCCAGCGTCTCGTATTTGCCGTCGTCGAGGAAGAATTTCAGCCGTTCCTTTGCCGATATCTTCATATGATGGCCGGAGGACGGAATGACGAACTGGTTCTGCTCCAGATCCTTATGGAACACCATTTCACCGGTCTCGGGATCCTTGATCCACAGGTTTTCCGGCATGTCGGTGCGGCGGCCGAGCATCGAATTGATCTTCGGACGGACGTAATTGGTGATCCAGTTCATCGCTTCGGCTCCTGTCCCTTAAGAAGACGTAGGAAGATTATTCGGCGGCAGCAAGGCGAGCCGCGCGAACCCCTTGCGAAAGCCCGCTGACCAGCGTGGCGACGGCCTCGGCCGGATCGGCGGTCTTTTCGCCCTTCGGCCCGAGCACGTTGGCGACGGCATTGACAATCGCGGTGCCGACAACGACGCCGTCGGCCGACGCGCCGATGGTGCGCGCCTGCTCGGCGGTCTTGACGCCGAAGCCGACGCAGACCGGCAGGTCGGTATGGCTCTTGATGCGCTTGACCGCTGCCGCCACCTTGCCGGTGTCGGCCAGCGCCGAACCGGTAATGCCGGTCATCGAGACGTAGTAGACGAAACCCGACGTGTTCTGCAGCACCTTGGGCAGGCGCTTGTCGTCGGTGGTCGGCGTCGCCAGCCGGATGAAATTGATGCCGGCCTTGAGTGCCGGGATGCAAAGCTCCTCGTCCATCTCAGGCGGCAGGTCGACGACGATCAGCCCGTCTATACCGCTGGCCAGCGCATCGCTCAGGAAGCGCTCGACGCCGTAGATGTAGATCGGATTGTAATAGCCCATCAAGACGATCGGGGTTTCACTGTCGCCGGCGCGGAATTCCGAGGCCATCTTCAGCGTTTTGACCAGTGTCTGGCCGCCCTTCAGCGCCCGCAGGCCGGCCGCCTGGATCGCCGGGCCGTCGGCCATTGGATCGGAAAACGGCATGCCGAGCTCGATGATGTCGCTGCCGGCGCCGGGCAGCGCCTTCATGATCGACAGGGAGGTGTCGTAGTCCGGGTCGCCGCCCATGAAATAGGTGACGAGTGCCGGTCGACCTTCGGCCTTCAGCTTTGCCATGCGGCGGTCGATGCGAGTGGCCATGATCAGATCTCCATGCCCAGCATATTGGCCACTGTGTGCACGTCCTTGTCGCCACGGCCGGACAGGTTGACGATGACGATCTGGTCCTTGTCCATATCAGGCACGATCTTCACCGCCTGCGCGATGGCATGGGCCGATTCCAGCGCCGGAATGATGCCCTCGACGCGTGTCGTCAGCTGGAACGCCTCCAGCGCCTCGTCGTCGAGGATCGGCACATAGTCGACGCGGCCGGAATCGCGCAGCCATGAGTGCTCCGGCCCGACGCCGGGATAGTCGAGGCCGGCCGAGATCGAGTGGCCGTCCATGATCTGGCCGTCGGCGTTCTGCAGGAGGTAGGTGCGGTTGCCATGCAGCACGCCGGGCGCGCCGGCACTCATCGAGGCGCAATGCTCGATGCCGTCGAGCCCGCGGCCGCCGGCTTCGACGCCGATGATGCGCACCTGCCTGTCATCCAGGAAGGGATGGAACAGGCCGATGGCGTTCGAGCCGCCGCCGACACAAGCGATGATGGTGTCCGGCAGCCGGCCTTCCTGCTCGAGGATCTGGGCACGCGCCTCGGTGCCGATCACCGACTGGAAGTCGCGCACCAGCTCCGGATAGGGGTGCGGGCCGGCGGCGGTGCCGATCAGGTAATAGGTATCCTCGACATTGGTCACCCAATCGCGCAGCGCCTCGTTCATGGCGTCCTTCAGCGTGCCGTGGCCGGCGGTCACCGGCCGCACCTCGGCGCCTAGAAGCTTCATGCGAAAGACGTTGGGGCTTTGCCGGGCGACATCGGTTGCACCCATATAGACGATACAAGGAAGCCCGAAGCGCGCCGCCACTGTAGCGGACGCGACGCCATGCTGGCCGGCGCCGGTCTCTGCGATGATCCGCGTCTTGCCCATGCGCTTGGCGAGCAGGATCTGGCCGAGGCAGTTGTTGATCTTGTGCGAGCCGGTGTGGTTCAGGTCCTCGCGCTTGAAATAGACTTTTGCGCCGCCCCGGAGGCCCTTCGCCGAGGAAACCTCGCGAAGATGCCTGGTCAGGCCTTCGGCGAAATAGAGCTTCGACGGTCGCCCGGCATAGTGCGTCGAGAGATCGGTCAGCTCGGCCTTGAAATCCGGGTCGTTCTTGACCTCGTTCCAGTGCCGCTCCAGCTCGAGGATCAGCGGCATCAGCGTTTCGGCAACGAAACGACCGCCAAAAATGCCGAACATGCCCTGCTCGTCGGGGCCGGTGCGGAAGGAATTCGGTATCGCCGGCTTATCCATCGCCGATCTCCTGGTCTGCGGTTTGAAGCGTGGTCAGGCGGCGCGGTTGTCGCGTGCTGCCCCGACGGCCCGGAAAAATTGTTCGATCAGCGCCGGTTCCTTGACGCCCGGCGCGCTTTCCACGCCCGAAGAAATATCTATTCCGGGCGGGTTCACGAGCCGAAGGGCGTCGCCGATATTGCCGGCATTGAGCCCACCGGAAAGCATGTAATCGACGCCGGCGTCAAGGCCGGCAAGAATGCGCCAGTCGAAGGCAAGACCGTTGCCGCCCGGCAATTCCGAACCCTTAGGCGGCTTGGCATCGAACAGGAAGCGGTCGGCAATGCCGATGAAGGCTTTGACCCGCCCGAGATCGGCGGCCTCGCTGACCGGCAGCGCCTTCATCACCGGCAAGCCGTAGCGCGACTTCACCTCGGCCACCCGCTCGGGGGTTTCGGCGCCGTGAAGCTGCAGCATGTCGGGCTGCATTTTTTCGACGATCTCATCCAGAAACGCGTCGCCGGCGTCGACCGTCACCGCAACCGCCTTGGCCCTGCCGCGCGCCGCTTCGCGCAGGCGGCCGGCTTCCGCCGGCTCGACATAGCGCGGGCTTTTGGCAAAGAAAATGAAGCCGACATGGCTGGCGCCGCCGGCCAATGCCGCGGCCAGTGCCTTGTCGGTCTTCAACCCGCATATCTTGATGTCGAGCGCCATGGCGCGGGATTGGCACGAAACGGCCAAAGAGTCGAGAAAAAGCATCCTGTTTGCCGCCAGCGCGGAACGCGCTACCTTGCTAATGTAAGAGCGCAACGCGCTACCTTGCTAATCTAAGAGCGCAACGCGCTGCCTTGCTCAGGCACTAAGGCGGGAGAACAAAGATCATGCCGGAAAAGACCGTCGCGGAACTCAGGCAAAAGCTGGCGCAGGCCCATGAGGTCATCGCTCATTTGATGGACAAGGCAGCCTTCAACGGCGCCGAGGCGCACCGGGCGCTGGCTTATTTCAGCAACGATGGCTTCGAGAAGGATTTCTTGCCCTGGCCGCGCCACGCCGACGAGGGGCTGCGGCCGGAGGAGTTGAACGCCGCGAATGACGATTGATCCTCACCGTCCAGGGCGAGTGTACCGACATGGCCAACGCTGCGATCAAATGTGAAGACATCGACTGCTCTCGATTGTTTGACGACTGGTCCTGGCTTGTGCCGGCCAGCCATACTCCACTGATTATAGGTCATTTCGGGGACACGGTTTTTGCAGCACCGGACGGATTGCATTGGCTGTTATCGACGCTGGACGGGGAGTATGAACGGATTGCCAAGGACAGCGCAGAGTTCAACAGGCTGAAAGGTGATCCAGAAAATGTCGATATCTGGTTTCAGTGGGGCTGGGCCAATATTGCGCTGCAAAGCGGGATCGTCCCCCCAAAGATGATGAGTGTCTGGGCTGGAAAATCGCCCCAATCTTTGGCGGGCGCTTCGGCGTGGAAGAAATAATGACTTTCCCAAGGTGGGCGCATCTAAGTATTCAAGGCCAGTTGCACCGGCAAATTCGTGGACAATAAACTCACTCGAACGCGATCGCCTGCAGCGCGCCGCCGTTGCGCTTGAGCCAGTCCTTGCAGCGCTCGGTATCCGGGCAAAGCTGCTCGCATAGTTTCCAGAATTTCGGGCCGTGGTTCATCTCCTTGAGATGCGCCACCTCATGCGCGACGAGGTAGTTTATCACCGGCCGCGGCGCCATCATGATGCGCCAGGAAAACGACAGATTGCCGTCCGACGTGCACGATCCCCAGCGGCTCGACGTATCCTTGAAGCGGATCGCCTTGGCGCGCTTGCCGACCGCAGCACTGTGCTTGGTCACCAGCGCTTCGATCTCGCGCTTGGCTTCGCGCTTGAGGAAATCGGCGATGCGGCGCGGCAGATGCACGCGTTCGCCATGCACGATCATCAGCGGCCCGCGCTCGTCGCGCGACAGCGTGACGGTGCCGCGTTTCGACGGTTCATGGACGATGCGATGCGGCACGCCGCGCACCGGCACCTTGATGCCGGGCCGCACCTGCGGCCGGTTGGGTACCTTGGCCAGCCTTTGCTCCAGCCAGTCCTGATGGCGGTCGAGGAATTTTTCCACCTCGCCGCGGCGCAGCCCCGGCGGCACGGTGATGCGCAAACCGCGGCCGCCGGAATCGATGCGCAGCGTCAGGCGGCGGGCGCGGTCGTTCTCGACGATCTTGAGCGGCAGCGTGCGGCCGGCAACGCAATGCTCGCGCTCCACGACGGGCGTGGGCTTGGGTTTCGTCGGGGTGCGAAAGAAGCCGAAGGACATTCCGGGACGATACGTGATTCGAGGGAAACGACTAGAACAAAAAAGAAACGGCGCCGCTGACGCGACGCCGTTGGATTATCTATCTGGGCACGGGACCTTACTCGTCGAGCAGGCCTGGCGTGGAGTTGCCGCCGCGTTTGTTGTTCGTCGTCGAGCCGGTTGACCCGCCGGTCGTGGGCGATGTCGACTTGTTGCGGTTGGCCATGAAGCGGTCGAACTCTTCCTGGTCCTTGGCGCGGCGCAATTCGCGGGCATATTCATCGAACTCGCTCAGCATCTCGTCGAGCTTGCGGCGTTCCTCGGCAAGCCGCTCGAGTTCCTTTTCGCGCCAGTCGTCGAAAGCGACGTTGCCGGTGCGGGCGGAGCCATGGCCCCAGCGCGCGGCCTTGTCGGAGCCGCGGCGGCAGCCGGCGAAGATGCCGTCGGTCGCGCGGTTGACGTCGCGCTTGAAGCCCTCGAGCCGGTCGCCCCAGATGATGTAGGCGAGCATGGCGAAGCCGAGCGGCCAGAACACCATGAACCCGATCACCATCAACGCGATGGTCGCCGGCGTCCAGGCCGGACGGATCAATGCAGATGTGTTCATTTCTCCCAATCCTTCAGTTGGAGACAGCCAATTCCGGCTGCGTGGAATCGAAATGGGATGAAGAAAACGGCGATTCAAGACAGCAACCGCCAAAACCGGACAAGCGGCTGAAATGATTATCGCTTTTTGAGCATTTCGAGGAAAAGAGCAGCCAAGCCCCGTAAGGGGGCAATGCCGCCGACGGTTCGTAGTGAAAATCCAGCGCCGATCGCGTCTGCTGGCTTAGTGCAATGGTTTGACGCTTCGAAGCCGTCCGTTCAAAAATCCAGAGGCGCATTGTCGACGACCTCTTTCATCACGAAGAAGGTTCTCGTCTGGCGAACGCCAGGCAGTGCGATCAATTGATCCCCGTGGATTCGGTTGAAATCCGCCATGTCACCAACCCTGATCTTCAGAAAATAATCGAAGTCGCCTGCCACCAGATGGCAGTCGAGGATGAATTTCAGTTTGGCGACGGCCTTTTCGAATTCCGCGAAACTCTCCGGGGTCGAACGGTCGAGTACGACGCCAACCATCACCAACGCGCCTCTGTCGACCTTCTGCGGGGTCACCATCGCCCTGACATGGCTGATGTAGCCGTCATCGATCAGGCGTTGCGTCCGGCGGTGGCACGTCGCCGGGCTAACAGCGACCGACTGCGCCAGCTCCGCGTTGGTCAGTCGCCCATTGCCCTGGAGCAGGCGCAACATTTTCAGGTCGATCCGGTCGAGCGCTGCGCGCATGAAAGATTCTTCCGTTATTCGGATTAAGAATCGAATATATATGACATTTCAACGCCATGAAGCGATATTTTGGATATTGTGGGCTCGATCTTTGAGAGCACATTTCAAGGCAGAGCTGATAGTGTTCATCGCACCACACCGCAATGAATGGAACAAGCGAGGGCACTCTCATGCTCGAGAAATTCGAACGTTATCCGCTCACATTCGGGCCGACCCATATCGAGAAACTGGAGCGGCTTGGTGGTCATCTCGGCGGGAAGGTCGATCTCTATGCCAAGCGGGAGGATTGCAATTCCGGCCTTGCCTTCGGTGGCAATAAACTGCGCAAGCTCGAATACATCGTCCCGGACGCGATCGCCTCAAACGCCGATACGCTGGTGTCGATCGGTGGCGTCCAATCCAACCATACGCGCATGGTGGCGGCCGTCGCGGCGAAGATCGGCATGAAATGCCGCCTCGTGCAGGAAAGCTGGGTGCCCCACGAGGACGCCGTCTACGATCGCGTCGGCAATATCCTTTTGAGCCGGATCATGGGCGCTGATGTCCAGATGGTCGATGAGGGTTTCGACATCGGGATTAGGGAAAGCTGGGAACAGGCAATCGCGGATGTGAAGGCCACGGGTGGCAAACCCTATCCAATTCCGGCCGGGGCTTCGGTACACAAATATGGCGGCCTGGGCTATGTCGGCTTTGCCGAGGAGGTCCGCGCGCAGGAGAAGGAGCTCGGCTTTGCCTTCGACTACATCGTCGTTTGTACCGTCACCGGTTCGACTCACGCCGGCATGCTGGTCGGCTTCGCCAAGGACGGCCGCGAGCGCAAGGTGATCGGCATCGACGCATCCTGCACCCCGGCGCAGACCAAGGCGCAAGTGCTCAAGATCGCGCAGAGCACCGCGACGCTGGTCGAACTCGGCAAGGAGCTCGATGAGAACGATGTCGTCCTGATCGAAGATTATGCCTATCCGGTCTACGGCGTCCCCTCGCAGGAGACGAAGGAAGCAATCCGTCTCTGCGCGCGTCTTGAAGGCATGATCACGGATCCGGTCTATGAGGGAAAATCCATGCAGGGCATGATCGATCTCGTGAGCAAGGGTTATTTTCCCAAGGGATCGAAAGTGCTCTACGCCCACCTTGGCGGCGCTCCGGCCATCAACGGATATGCTTATACGTTCCGCAACGGCTGAATCTATCCCGCCTGCAGCACTATCGCGTCCACTACCCGCACCAGCATGTCGAGATCTTGAGGCCGCGACAGGCGGTGGTCGCCGTCCGGAATGAGCGACAGCGTGACGTCGTCGGCCGGCAGCAGGCTGACCAGCTTCAGCGCATGGCTCGACGGCACGTCGGGATCGGCCAGGCCTTGCAGGATGTGGACCGGACAGTGCGTGTCGATCGGCCCGGTCATCACCCGGTTGTTGCGGCCGTCCTCGATCAGTGCGCGCGTGTAGATGTACGGTTCGGCGGAATAGTCCGACGGCTCCTCGAAAAAGCCCTTTTTCCTGAGGTTGCGCTTCTGCGCCCCGGTCAGCACCGGCTCCACCAGTTCGAATGTGAAATCGGGCGCCGGGGCCAGCAGCACAAGACCTGCGATGCTGTTTTCGCCCGCCTTGCGCAATTCCTGCACCATGCGCAGCGCGATCCAGGCGCCCATCGAGGAGCCGACCAGGATCTGCCTGCCCTGGGTGAAGCGGCGGAAAACCGCCAGGCTCTCGCCCAGCCATTTCGAGATGGTGCCGTCGGCAAAGGCGCCACCCGATTCGCCGTGGCCGGAATAATCGTGGCGCAGAAAGGCGCGACCTTCTTTGCGCGCCCATTCCGACAACGTTTCGGCCTTGGTGCCCAGCATGTCCGATTTGTAGCCGCCGAGCCAGACGATGCCGGGCTCGGCACCTGTCGCATGCCTGACGGCGATGCTCGTCCCGTCGACGTCCAGAAAGATCGGGGTGGTGGTCATGGTGTATTCCCTCTCGCCGGTCTTTTGACACAGCAAGGCATTCAACGAAAAGTGCTCCGCCACTTTCTTCGCTTGGTGCAGAGGAGCATTCCATCGAGCAGGTGATTTCCTGAGAATGCTGTGCTATTGACTCCGACCGCGCGCTCACCACATTGCGCGTTCGCAATTCTGAACTGAAGAACCCCTTAACGAAACGGCTCAAGGAGACCACGACCATTCGCAGACCTTTCAAAGCAGCGGCGCCCACCAAGGAAGGCCCGCGCTCCAACCGTGACATCCGGGTTCCCCGGGTCCAGCTAATCGACGCCGAAGGCCAGAACCGCGGCGATGTCTCCATCAACGATGCATTGCTGCTCGCCGAAGAGGCGGGGCTCGATCTGGTCGAGATATCGCCCAATGCAGTGCCGCCCGTCGTAAAGATCCTCGATCTCGGCAAGCTGAAATACGCCAATCAGAAGAAGGCGGCCGAGGCGCGCAAGAACCAGAAGGTCATCGAGATCAAGGAGATCAAGATGCGCCCGAACATCGACAGCCACGACTATGAGACCAAGATGAAGGCCGTCCGGCGCTTTTTCGAGGAAGGCGACAAGGTCAAGCTGACATTGCGCTTCCGCGGTCGCGAGATGGCGCATATGGAACTCGGCATGCAACTTCTGAACAAGGTTCGCGAGGAAGTGGCGCCCATCGCCAAGGTCGAAGCCGAACCGAAGCTCGAAGGCCGTCAGATGATGATGGTGCTGGCGCCCCGCTAAAGCGCGTTGCGCTTTAGTTCTGTTTTGTGCATGTCGTTGTCGCAAAACCGCTGCGCACTTTTGGGCGAGGTGCATAAAATCCGCCTGAATCATGTTGCAAGGCGTCCCGGCGATCGGCGGGGCGCCTGTTTTCTTGGCCACACGCTGCGATCGCCGGCGAGAGCAAAGACGCTCTGGTTCCCTCGACGATCGGATTCCCGACATGGTCAATGACGTCAAGCATTCGGAAGCCAAATATGGGCTGGGCAGCTACCAGCACACGCGCAGGATGGTGCTTGCCGTCGTCGTCGTCGTCCTTTTCGCGATGCTTTTGTTCGGGCAGTCGGTTTTTCCGCCCGATACGCCTGTGCATGAAACGATCGAAATGGTCGGCGTCGTGCTGATCTTTCTCGGCATCGTCGGACGCTTGTGGTCGACGCTCTATATTGGTGGACGCAAATCCTCCGAAGTGGTGACCGGCGGACCCTATTCGATCACCCGCAACCCGCTCTATGTCTTCTCGACTTTAGCTGCCGCCGGTGTCGGCGCACAGATCGGCTCCATCTCGGCCACGATCGGCTTTGGAGCGCTCTGCGCGGGTGCCTTTTACATCGTTATCCTGCGCGAGGAGAAATTCCTCAAAGAGGTTCTTGGCGCGCCATACCAGGCCTACCTGGCGAAAGTGCCGCGCTTCTTCCCGAAACTGTCGCTGTATCAGGAAGGCGACACCGGCAGCTTCAAGCCGCGCCTGCTGCGAACCACGCTGCTGGACGGTCTGGTCTTCCTGGTTGCCTTGCCGGCTTTCGAACTGATCGACGGCGCCCAGCAGTCCGGCATATTGCCGGTGCTGTTCCGTTTCCCCTGAGTGCAGTGTTGCTGAGTACAGTGTTGCTCGGCACGGGGTGTTGCGCGCCAGCCCGCTTTGACGTATAGGACCGCCGTTCCCAAAAAACCGCCCGGCAGGGCATGCCGTGGCGGTTTCATTTGCTTTTCGGGCTTTGGTCGGCCTGAAGCGAACAAAAGGCGCATTGGTGCGCATATAAACGGAGTAGCAAAATGCCCAAGATGAAGACCAAGTCGGCCGCCAAGAAGCGGTTCAAGATCACAGGTACGGGTAAAGTTCTGTCGGCTGCGGCCGGCAAGCGTCACGGCATGATCAAGCGTTCCAACAAGTTCATTCGAAATGCCCGCGGCACGATGGTTCTGGCTGAGCCGGATGGCAAGAAGGTCATCAAGAATTTTCTGCCGAACGGCCTCTAGGGCATGATGCCAAAAAGTTGCAGACTTTTTGGAAAACATCATGCGCCAAAATAAGGGCATTCGGTCTGGGCACGCATTTGTTTTACGCAATTCCGAACGGAAAACCGCCAGGCACTTTTCCTGGAATTGCTTTTAAGGAGATCATGACATGGCACGCGTAAAGAGAGGCGTCACCTCGCACGCCAAGCACAAGAAGGTCCTGAAAGCCGCCAAGGGTTTTTACGGCCGCCGCAAGAACACCATTCGCATCGCCAAGCAGGCGGTGGAAAAGTCGCTGCAGTACGCCTATCGCGACCGCAAGAATCGCAAGCGTTCGTTCCGCGCGCTGTGGATCCAGCGCATCAATGCGGCGACGCATGAGCATGGCCTGACCTATGGCCGTTTCATCGACGGTCTCAACAAGGCCGGGATCGAGATCGATCGCAAGATCCTGTCGGACATGGCCATCCACGAGCCGCAGGCCTTCGCCGCACTCGTGGCCAAGGCCAAGGTCGCGCTCGAATACCTGAAGAATACCACGCCGAATGCTTTTGAAAGCGCTGTCGCTTAAGACCAGCGCTTCCCAAGCTATTCGACACTTGATTTGGGAAACCCGCGCTGGCAGGGCTGGCGCGGGTTTTTCTTTGCTTCCAATCGGATCTGGAACATGAGTGACATGGAAACTCTCGAAAATTCCCTGATGGCCGAGATCGCCTCGGCCGCCGACGAGCAGGCGATCGAGGCGGTGCGTGTCTCTGCCCTTGGCAAGAAGGGCTCGGTTTCCGAGATGCTGAAGACACTCGGCTCGATGAGCGCCGAGGAGCGCCAGGTCAAGGGCCCGGCGATCAACGGCCTCAAGAACCGCGTCACCGAGGCACTTTCGGCGCGCCGCGCCGAGCTGAAAGATGTGGCGATCACGGCACGGCTTGCCGCCGAGAAGGTCGACGTCAGCTTGCCGGTCAGGCAATCGCCGGCCGAGCGCGGCCGCATCCATCCGATCAGCCAGGTTATCGACGAGATCGCGGCGATTTTCGGCGATCTCGGCTTTGCCATCGCCGAAGGTCCGGACATCGAGACCGACTATTACAATTTCACCTCGCTGAACTTCCCGGAAGGCCACCCGGCGCGCGAGATGCACGACACGTTCTTCTTCCAGCCGGACGAGCAGGGGGAGCGCAAGCTTTTGCGCACCCACACCTCGCCGGTGCAGATCCGCACCATGGAGATGCAGAAACCGCCGATCCGCATCGTCATCCCTGGCAAGACCTACCGGCAGGATTCCGATGCCACCCACTCGCCGATGTTCCATCAGGTCGAGGGGCTGGTGATCGACAAGTCGGCCAACGTCGCCAACATGAAATGGGTGCTGGAGGAGTTCTGCAAGGCCTTCTTCGAAGTGCCGAGCGTCAAGATGCGCTTCCGGCCGTCCTTCTTCCCGTTCACCGAGCCCAGCCTCGAGGTTGACATCCAGTGCGACCGTTCGCGGCCCGGCGAGGTGCGCTTCGGCGCGGGGTCGGACTGGATGGAGATTCTCGGCTGCGGCATGGTCCACCCCAATGTGCTCCGTTACGGCGGGCTCGATCCCGACGAATACCAGGGCTTCGCCTGGGGCATGGGCATCGACCGTATCGCCATGCTGAAATACGGCATGCCGGATCTGCGCGCCTTCTTCGACGCCGATGTGCGCTGGCTGTCGCATTACGGTTTTAGGCCGCTTGACATGCCGACGCTGTTCGGGGGCTTGAGCGCGTGACGACCGGGCCGCAGCAAATCCGCGGGCAGCTCGCCTTCCTGCACATGTCCGACGCGCGGCCGCATAGCTTCAAGTGCAGCGTGCCCAGACCAGACGGAACACAGTCATGAAACTCACCCTCTCCTGGCTCAAGGATCATCTCGAGACCGACGCCTCGCTGGCGGAAATCGTCGAGCGTCTCACCTCGATCGGCCTCGAGGTCGAGCATGTCGACGACCGGGCGAGGCTGGCTCCCTTCGTCATCGCCAAGGTGGTGACGGCGGTCCAGCATCCCGACGCCGACCGGCTTCGCGTGCTGACCGTCGACACCGGCGACGGCAAGCCGCCGGTGCAGGTCGTGTGTGGAGCGCCGAACGCCCGCGCGGGCCTGATCGGCGCCTTTGCAGCACCGGGCACCTATATTCCCGGCATCGACGTGACACTGACCGTCGGCAAGATCCGCGGCGTTGAAAGCCACGGCATGATGTGCTCCGAGCGCGAGCTCGAATTGTCCGAGGAGCATGACGGCATCATCGACCTTCCGGCCGATGCGCCGGTCGGTACCAGCTTCGCCGCCTATGCCCATCTCGACGACCCGCTGATCGAGATCAATCTGACGCCGAACCGGCCGGATGCGACCAGTGTCCATGGCATCGCCCGCGATCTGGCGGCGAGCGGGCTCGGCACGCTGAAGAGCGCGCCGATAGAGCCGATCCCCGGCAAGGGCGAGACGCCGGTCAAGGTGACGATCGAAGCGCCGGAGCTCTGTCCCGGCTTTGCGCTGCGCCTGGTGCGCGGCGTCAAGAACGGACCGTCGCCGAAATGGCTGCAGCAAAGGCTTCTCGCCATCGGCTTGAGGCCGATCAGCGCGCTGGTCGACATCACCAATTACGTCACCTTCGACCGCGGCCGGCCGCTGCACGTCTTCGACGCTGCGAAGGTCACCGGCAATCTCGCCGTGCGCCGGGCACGCGATGGCGAAAAGGTGCTGTCGCTCGACGGCCGCGAATACACGCTGACGACGGAGATGTGCGTCATCGCCGACCAGGACGGCATCGAATCGATTGCCGGCATCATGGGCGGCGAGCATTCCGGCTGCGACGAGAACACCACCGACGTGCTGATCGAGTCGGCGCTTTGGGATCCGATCGCGACTGCCCGCACCGGCCGCACGCTCGGCATCATCACCGATGCACGCTACCGCTTCGAGCGTGGCGTCGACCCGGAAATGATGATTCCCGGCTTGGAGCTGGCAACGAAGCTGGTGCTCGATTTCTGCGGCGGTACGCCGGCGCAACGCGAAGTCGTCGGCTATGCCGGCCATCAGCCGAAGATCGTCTCGTTCCCATTGTCGGAAGTGAAGCGGCTGACCGGCATCGAAGTGCCGCGCTCGACAAGCCTCGACATTCTTGCCCGCCTCGGCTTCAGGCCGGAGGGCACGGGCGATGTCGTCAATGTGGCGGTCCCGTCCTGGCGGCCGGATGTCGACGGCAAGGCCGACCTGGTCGAGGAGGTCATGCGCATCCACGGCGTCGACAACATCGCGCCGCAGCCGCTCGGTTCGCACGATGCGGTCAACGCCAGGATCCTGACTGTGCTGCAGATCCGCACCCGCGCCGCCAAGCGGGCACTTGCCGTGCGCGGCATGATGGAGGCCGTCACCTGGTCGTTCATTCCGGCAAAACACGCCGAATTGTTCGGCGGCGGCGAGCAGGCGCTGAAGCTTGCCAACCCGATCGCCGCCGATATGTCGGACATGCGGCCGTCGCTGCTGCCGGGGCTGATTGCGGCAGCACAGCGCAATGCCGACAGGGGCATCGGCGATGTCGCGCTGTTCGAAGTGTCGGGCACTTACGAGGGCGACGGCGCCGACCAGCAGCGGCGTGTTGCCGCCGGCGTGCGGCGCGGCACCGCCAGGCTCGAGGGCTCCGGCCGCCATTGGGCCGGCAATGCCGGCGCCGTCGGCGTCTTCGATGCCAAGGCCGATGCGATCGCAGCACTCGAAGCCTGCGGCGCGCCGGTCGAGCGGCTGCAGATCGAGGCCGGCGGTCCGGCCTGGTATCATCCCGGCCGCTCCGGCACGATCAAGCTTGGGCCGAAGGTAATCCTTGGCACGTTTGGCGAGTTCCACCCGAAGACGCTGGAGGGGCTGGACGTCTCCGGCCCGCTCTGCGGCTTCGAAGTGTTCATCGATGCGGTGCCCGAGCCGAAGGCCAAGCCGACGCGGACGAAGCCGAGGCTTGATCTGTCCGCCTTCCAGGCGGTCAAGCGCGATTTCGCCTTCGTCGTCGACAAGGCGGTCGAAGCCGGCACACTCGTTCGCGCCGCCCTTGCCGCCGACCGAAAGCTGATTTCCGGCGTCTCGGTGTTCGATGTTTTCGAGGGTGCAGCGCTCGGCGCGGCGAAAAAATCGATCGCCATTGAAGTGTCGATCCAGCCGGTCGAAAAGACGCTGACCGATGAGGATTTCGAGGCGCTGGCCAAGCGCATCGTCGAGAATGTCGGCAAGCAGACCGGCGGCGTGCTGCGCGGCTGAGCTTGCGGACATATGGCGAATCGCCGTCCAAAGGGCGATGGACCATTTGCGCTATTCAGGGCTGCCCTTTGAGGAACAGCGTGCAGCCTTTCTCGATATCGTCTCGGCCGATTCGCTGATTGGCGAGACGCTGTCGCGAGTGCGGGCGCTTGACCTGCGGGACTGGCTGGTCGTGTCCGGCGCGCTTTACAACAGCGTCTGGAATCATCTGACCGGAAAGCCCTCGGGGTACGGCATCCGGGATGTCGACCTGTTCTATTTCGATGAGAGCGATCTGTCCTATGAAGCCGAGGACACGGTCATCCGCCGGGCGGCGAAGCAGTTCGAAGGACTGACGCTGCCGGTCGAAGTGCGCAACCAGGCGCGGGTGCATCTGTGGTTTGAGGCGCGCTTTGGCGGTTCCTATCCCAGACTGTCGTCGTCCGCCGAGGCGCTGTCCTATTTCGCTTCGAAAACCCATGCGGTCGGCGTTAGATTTGGCACCGATGGGCAACTCGCGCTCGTGGCGCCGTTCGGGCTCGACGACATCTTCTCGTTTCGCGTTACCCCGAACCGTGCACTGGATAATCGGCAGACGCACGAGATGAAGGGCGCGCGTGCCAGGGAGAACTGGCCGGAGATCAGTGTCGTGCCTTGGTAGGAAATGTCGGCGCGAGGCACCCCCTCTGCCCTGCCGGGCATCTCCCCCTCAAGGGGGAAGATCGGATGTCGCCTCGGCTTTCGCCAATCACCGGCGCCGGAAGGGCGGGCAGGGCGCGGGAACAGCCAATCTCCCCCTTGAGGGGGAGATGTCCGGCAGGACAGAGGCGGGTATCTCGCGCCCACGTCTCGCAATTATTTTGCATGGCGCGGCGCACGAAAAAGGGGTGCCGAAACGCCCCGTTTCGATTACGCCGTCGATTGCCGTTCACCCGTTGACCAGCGCCAGCAGCTCCTCGGTATAGCGCTTGCCGACCACCTTTTCCGGCGACAGGGCGTCGCCGATGGATGCCACCTCGGCCTGGCTTAGCACGATATCGGCTGCCGCCGTATTCTGCTCCAGATGGCGCATTTTTCGCGCACCGGGGATCGGCACAATGAAGTCGCCCTGATGCAGCACCCAGGCGAGCGCCAGCTGCGCCGGCGTCACGCCCTTCCCGGCGGCCATCTTTTCCAGCACGGCGACGACCGCCGCATTGGCCGCCATGGCGTCGGCCTGGAAGCGCGGCAACCCGCGGCGCCAGTCGTCGGCGCCGAGAACGTCGGGCTTGGCGATCGTGCCGGTGAGCAGGCCGCGGCCGAGCGGGCTATAGGGGACAAAGCCGATGCCGAGCTCACGGCAGACAGCAAATATCCCTTCCTCCGGATCGCGGCTCCACAGTGAATACTCGCTCTGCACCGCGGCGATCGGATGCACGGCATGCGCCCGGCGGATGGTCGCCGCACTCGCCTCCGACAGGCCGAGCGCCCGCACCTTGCCCTCGCGCACCAGCTCGGCCATGGCGCCGACCGTATCCTCGATCGGCACGTTGGGGTCGACGCGGTGCTGGTAATAGAGATCGATCACCTCCGTATCCAACCGCTTCAATGACGCTTCGGCCACGGCCTTGACATGCTCCGGCCGGCTATCGACACCGGCCATGCGCTCCATGCCGCTGCCTTCTTCGAGGATCTTGAAGCCGAATTTGGTTGCGATCGTCACCTTGTCACGCACCGGCTTCAGCGCCTTGCCGACCAGGATCTCGTTCTCGTAAGGGCCATAGACCTCGGCCGTGTCGAAGAAATTGACCCCGATCTCGACGGCATGGCGCAGCGTGGCAATCGCCTCCGCCTCCGGCTGGCCACCATAGGCAAAGCTCATCCCCATGCAGCCGAGGCCGACCGGGTAGACGTCAAGTTCATTGCCAAGCTTGCGGGTTTGCATCACGTGTCTCCTTGTTGTGATGGTTGTGATGCCGCAGAGATAGCGTCTTGCCCTGCGTTCGATAATCGGCTCTCATTTGCACGGGCTGTTCCAAGAAATAGATCAATGAAGCGAACCCATCTTTCACAGCTCGCTGTGCTGGCAACGGTCGCCCAATGCGGCAGTTTTCGCGGCGCCGCCAAGGAACTGGCAATCGCGCCATCGGCGGTCAGCCACGCGGTGTCCAGCCTCGAAGCGCGCCTTGGCGTTCGCCTGCTGGCGCGCAGCACGCGCAGCGTCGCTCCGACCGAGGAGGGCGCGCAACTGCTCGAGCGCCTCAGGCCGGCGCTGTCGGAAATCGACCTAGCGCTGGAATCGGCGATCGAGGCGCGCCACCGGCCGGCCGGCAATCTCCGGCTGACCGTGCCGCGCACCGCGGCCCACCTGGCGCTGACGCCGAGGCTCAGCGCCTTTGCGGCTGCCTATCCCGACATCGTGCTGGAGATCGTCATCGAGGACCGCTTCACCGACGTCGTCGAGGGCGGCTTCGATGCCGGTGTGCGGCTGGGCGAGAGCCTGCAGCGCGACATGATCGCGGTGCGCATCGGACCAGACCTTCGCGGCGCCGTGGTCGGCGCGCCAGCCTACTTCGAGACCATGCCAAAACCGCAGCATCCGCGCGATCTCGCCGCTCACCGCTGCATCCGCTTCCGCTTCTCCAGCGGCATTCTCTACCGCTGGGAATTCGAGCAAAACGGCGAGGAGATCGAGATAGCGGTGCAGGGGCCGCTGATCCTCGACGAGGACCATCTGATCGCCAATGCGGCGGTCGACGGCGCCGGGCTCGCCTTCGTGTTTGAGGATTATGTCTGCGACGCAATTGCCGCCGGCAAGCTCATTCGCGTGCTGGAGGACTGGTGCCCGCGCTTCGACGGCTTCTTCGTCTATTACCCCAGCCGCCGCCAGATGCGGCCGGCGCTCAGGGCCTTTGTCGATTTTTTCAAGGTCGGCGAGTAAGCCAACCCTCCCCACAAGGGAGAGGTGGAAGAAAGCCGACCTGGCATTCGTTCACCGACCATGTCAGCACTGCCCAAAAACCAGACGGCCGGCTACGGCTGGACGGCGATCATCCTTCACTGGCTGATCGCGGCGCTCTTTATCGGCCAGTTCGTGCTCGGCTTCGTCATGGTGCGGCTGTCCAGCCAGCGCACCGCCTTCGAGCTGATCCAGCTGCATAAATCCTTCGGCTTCCTGCTGCTTGGACTGGTCATCCTGCGCATCGCCTGGCGCCTAGGCAGACCGGCCCCATCGCTGCCGCGCTCGGTCGGGCCTTTCGAGCGCCGTGCGGCGCCGCTGGTCCATCTCGCGCTTTATGCGTTTCAGCTCGCTCTGCCGTTGTCCGGCTGGGCGCTGGTCTCGGTCTCGGTGCTGGAGATCCCGAGCGTGCCGTTCAATCTGTTCGTCATGCCCAATCTGCCGCTCGGTGAATCGGACACGGCAGAAAGCTTCTGGGCAGCGACGCACTGGTATCTCGCCTATGCCGGCATCGGACTTGTCGCTTTGCATCTGGCCGCAGCGCTGCGTCATCATTTCTGGCTGAGGGATACCGTGCTGACGCGCATGATCACGGCTTCGTCACATCACGACAGGGAATAGAGCGGACGGCTCATTCGTTGATGGGGCGAGGACGCAAGAAGGCGTTGCCTGCCAAGAGGACCATTTCCATGTACGCGCGCATCTTCGGATTTGCGGCAGCCGCCGCTTGTTTTGCCATGCCTGTTTTCGCCGCCGTTGCCCTTGGCGAGGCGGCCGGCAGCTACACGATCAGCCCGGGGAGTTCCAGCATCCATTTCTCCATCGGCAAGCTCGGCGGCGGCGGGCTCGACGGTGCTTTCTCCCGCTTCAAGGGCAGTATCCTTATCGACAACAGCGACGTCGGCCGGTCCCAGGTCAATTTCACCATCTTCCCCGAAAGCGTCGGTACCGGCCAAAGTCGCATCGATGCCTTTCTCCGCTCGGACGCGGTCTTCGACGCCGCCGACAACCCGGAGATCCAGTTCCGTTCGACCAGCGTCAAACGCACCAGCGACACGTCAGCCCTGGTTACCGGCAGGCTGACGGCGCGCGGCAAGACCTTTCAGGAAAAGTTCACGGCCGAGCTCGGCGGCCTCAGGGCGGGCGCGATAAAATTCCACGTCACCGGCAAGGTGCTGCGGTCGCGCTACGGCATGGATGTCGGCACGCCGATTTACTCCAACGTCGTCGATTTCGACATGACGCTGACCGGCAAGCGGGGATAGTCTTTGCAGGACCGAGCCACCTCTCCCCACTTCGTGGGGCGAGGAACCCAGGTTCCGCAAGGGCAGCGCCGGCATCCGGACAAGCCGCAGATGATCGCCCTGTTCGCCGCCATGCTCCCGCATTGGCTTTTCTCCTGAATTAGGGCAAACCTCCAGGCCTGCAATCGAGAGGAGAAACCTGATGTTCCGATGGGGTGTTTTGTCGACGGCCAAGATCGGCCGCGAGCAGCTTTTGCCGGCAATCGTCGAGGCGGAGAAAGGCGTGCTGTCGGCGATTGCCAGCCGCGATCTGTCGAAAGCGCGGGCGCTGGGCGAACGCTTCGGTGCGCGCCACGCGTTCGGCTCCTATGAGGAGCTGCTCGCCTCCAGCGACATCGACGGCGTCTACATTCCGCTGCCGACCTCGCAGCATGTCGAATGGACAGCCAAGGCGATCGAGGCCGGCAAGCATGTTCTGGTCGAAAAGCCACTGGCGCTCGATGCCAGGGACATTCCGCCGCTGATCAAGCTGCGCGATGCCAGGAAGGTGCTGGTCTGCGAAGCCTTCATGGTCGTCTACCATCCGCAATGGATCAAGGTGCGCGAGCTGATCGCCAGCGGCGCCATCGGCCGGCTGCGCCATGTCCAGGGCGCATTCTCCTATTACAATGTCGACCCCAACAACATGCGCAACAAGCTCGATCTCGGCGGCGGCGCGCTGCCCGACATCGGCGTCTATCCGACGGTATCGACACGCTTTTCGACCGGCAAGGAGCCGCTGCGCGTCCAGGCGACGATCGAGCGCGACAAGACGTTCGGCACCGACATCTATTCCTCGATCCGCGCCGATTTCGGCGACTTCGAGCTGTCGTTTTACCTGTCGACGCAGATGGCGGCACGCCAGGTGATGGTCTTTCACGGCGAGAAGGGCTTCATCGAGGTGTTCTCACCGTTCAACGCCGGACTCTACGACCATCATCGCGTCGAACTGCACAACCAGAACCACAGCGAGGCGCAGGTGTTCCGCTTTCCCGGCACGCAGCAATACCGGCTGGAAGTCGAGGCCTTCGCGCGGGCTGCGCAGGGCGGCAAGGACCGCGTCTTCACCCTGGAAGAATCGGTGCTCAACCAGAAGGTCATCGATGCCATCTTCCGCGCCGGCGAGAAGGAAGGCTGGGAGGCAGTCTAGGCAGGCCGTGATCCCACAACTGGACCGGTTTTTGTACAAGATCATGGCCAAATAGATGTCCGACGATGCGGATGTGATCATTGTCGGCGCCGGTCTTGCCGGCCTTGTCGCGGCGGCCGAACTGTCTGCGGCCGGCAAGAAGACCATCATCGTCGAGCAGGAGTCGGAACAGTCGCTTGGCGGCCAGGCATTCTGGTCGCTCGGCGGCATCTTCCTTGTCGATTCGCCCGAACAACGGCGCATGCGCATCCGCGATTCGTATGAGCTGGCGCTCGAGGATTGGCTGGGCACCGCAGCCTTTGACCGCACGGAAGATCTCTGGCCGCGCCGCTGGGCCGAGGCCTATCTCGGCTTCGCCGCCGGCGAGAAGCGCTCCTGGCTCATGCAGCGCGGCCTGAAATTTTTTCCGGTGGTCGGCTGGGCCGAGCGCGGCGGCGGCAATGCCGTCGGCCACGGCAATTCGGTGCCGCGCTTCCACATCACCTGGGGCACCGGCCCTGGCGTGCTCGAGCCGTTCGTGCAGCGCGTGCGCGAGGCCGAGAAACGCGGGCTGATCCGCTTCAAATTCCGTCACCGGGTAAACGAATTGACGCGGACGGGCGGCGTCGTCGACGGCGTGCGCGGCGACCTATTGGCGGCGAGCGATGCCGAGCGCGGCCGCAAGAGCTCGCGCGAGATCACCGGCGATTTCGAGCTGAAGGCGCAGGCCGTCATCGTCGCCTCCGGCGGCATCGGCGCCAATCACCAGCTGGTCCGGGAGAATTGGCCGAAGCGGATGGGCGCGCCGCCGAAACGCATGATCACTGGCGTTCCCGATCATGTCGACGGCCGCATGCTGGCGATCGCCGAAGCCGCCGGCGGCCGGCTGATCAACCGCGACCGCATGTGGCACTATGTCGAGGGCGTCAGGAACTGGGCACCGATCTGGACCGATCATGCGATCCGCATCCTGCCCGGCCCGTCATCGCTGTGGCTCGATGCGCGCGGCAAGCGCCTGCCGGTCCCGCTCTATCCCGGCTTCGACACGTTGGCCACGCTCAGCCACATCATGAGCACCGGCTTCGATCATTCCTGGTTCATCCTGACCAAAAAGATCATCCAGAAGGAGTTCGCGCTGTCGGGCTCCGAGCAGAACCCCGATCTGACGGGGAAGAGCTGGCGCCAGGTGCTCGGCCGCGCCACCAGCGGCGTGCCCGCGCCGGTCAAGGCGTTCATGGAGAAGGGCGAGGATTTCATCGTCGAGCCTGATTTGCCGGCGCTGGTCGCCCGCATGAACGCAGCGGCCGGCGGCGAGCCGCTGCTCGAACTGGCGCAGGTTGAGCGCGAAATCCGCGCCCGCGACCGGCAGCTCGACAATCCGTTCTCCAAGGACATGCAGATTACTGCGTTGCGCGGTGCGCGAGCCTATCTCGGCGACCGGCTGATCCGCACCGCAAGACCGCACAAGCTGCTCGATCCCGCCAATGGCCCACTGATTGCCGTCAGGCTCAGCGTCCTGACCCGCAAGACGCTCGGTGGGCTGGAAACTGACCTCGACAGCCGCGTGCTGGGCGCCGGCGGCCAACCAGTCGAGGGGCTGTACGCGGCGGGCGAGACCGCCGGTTTCGGCGGCGGCGGCATGCACGGCTATGCAGCGCTCGAAGGCACGTTTCTCGGCGGCTGCATCTTTTCCGGCCGCAGTGCCGGACGGGCGGCGGCACGCGCGGTGGGGTGAAACAAGGCCCGCCGGCGGCCGTTGCGCCAAGGTGGCGGGTCGCACCGAGTGGCCAACTTCCCTTAGAGCATTTTGCAGCCAAATGGAATCATTTGGCGTCCGCATAAATGCGGCAAAACAGATAGTTAGAGCGGGTTACCGGTTCCAGGAGAACCGGAACCGGCTCTAGGCGAAGGGCTGCAAATTGACGTCTTGAAGCTTGGAACCGGCAAGCAAAGCCTCGAGCACCTGCTTCTTGAGAGACAGGCACTGCGAACGGGCAAGTTTGACGATGGCGGAAACCTCGCCTGCCTCGCAGGCAAGGACCAGCTCCTTTTGCTGGGCGATGATCAGCTGGGTGAAGTCGCGGGATTTGAAGCCGAGGTGGAGAACCCGCGCCGACTGGTCGAGTATCTGGTCCAGGAGATGCGCCAGTCGTAAATTTCCCGAGAGCTCCGCAAGGGCCAGACGAAAGGCACGGTCGGCCGCAAGGAAGGCGACGTGGCTGCGTAGCGTCTCCGGCTTCAGCACTTTTTGCGCTGCCAGCCTGACATCCTCGAGCCCGCGCTCGGTCATGTTCGATGCCGCCACCCTGAACACTTCCGGCTCGATCAAGCTGCGGACATCGAAGATCTCGTGGACATCCCGCAGGCTGAGCGTAGCAACGACGTAGCCGCGGCGCGGCTCGCTCCTGACCAGCCCTTCCTGCATCAGGCGGGCCAAGGCCGCGCGGATCGTCGCCTTTTTGATCTGGTATCGATCGCCGATCTGCTTCTCCGTCAGCGCTTCACCAGGGCGCAGAACGCAGGCAATGATGTCGTTCCTCAGCTGCTCATATGCCTGTTCCCTGCGAAGGACGTCGGCGGCCGACAGTGCTGTCGCCTCGACCGTGGCCGATCTTGCCGGTTCGGCGGTCAACTTCGTCGTTTTCATATTTTGTCCGTCTGGCTGTCCGATTGACGCTGGCCTCAGCATTCGCTAGCGTGAGCATCTCAGATAAGCAATCTGAGCATCTCAGGGAGGATAACTGATATGCCTTTACCCGCCAACTCGCCTCTCTACGCCGTTGCCGATGATATCGTCAATGCCGCGAAGGGGCCAGATCCCCTCGAAGCGGTAAGGACGGTCCTGGGCGACTACACCAACCGCTTTCACGCATCGGGAACACTCGCTCACGAAGAAGACGACGACGAGGTGCTTCTGCATGCGAGTCCGAACCTGACGATCTATCACATCACTCTGTCGCCCGGCCTGCAGTACCCGCCTCACAACCACCTGATGGATGCCTTGATCGGCATCTACAAGGGCAGCGAGACGAACTTCATCTATCCCGTTGCCGGCAGCGAACTCGATGTTCCCGAAAGGCAGGACATCGCAGCGCCTGCCGTGGTGCACATGGCGTCAAATACCGTTCATGCGGTTGCGAATACGGGCGGTGCGCGATCGGGTGCGCTGCATGTCTACCTCGGCGATCTCACACGAACCCACCGGCAGCTGTGGAGTCCGGATAGCAACCAGGCCGAGCCGTTTGACAATGACCGCTATCTGGCCGGCGCTCGGCCCATTCAGCAGTCCGGGCACGAATGAGCGCAGGGGCGTCGCGGGCGGCGAAATTGGCCGTGATCAGCGAACCCGTCGGAATCGCGTCACACTTGTCACTCTCGCCAATCCGCTATCGCCCCTATCCTGGCTCACGACCCAACACGTCGCGCCTGCGGCGACAAACCAGCAAGGGAGATGCACAATGACGGCACATCAGAATGGCACAGGCGAGCAGACGACGCGGCTCGCGATGAAGACACCACCGGTCGTTTCGCCTGACGCGTGGGAGGCCGCGCGCCAGCAGCTGCTCGTGAAAGAGAAGACCGTGACCCGCGCTCGCGACGCACTGGCCGCCGAGCGTCGGCGGATGCCGTGGATGGCGGTGGAGAAGACCTATACGTTCGAGGGCCCCGACGGAAAGGTGAGCCTGCTCGACCTGTTCGAGGGCCGCCGTCAGCTGATCGTCTACCGCGCCTTCTTCGAGCCCGGCGTATTCGGCTGGCCCGACCACGCTTGCCGCGGCTGCTCGCTGGGGGCAGACCAGGTCGGCAATCTTGCCCATCTGAACGCCCGCGATACCACGCTTGCCTACGCCTCGCGCGCACCGCAGGCCGACATTGCGCGGCTGAAGGCGCGGATGGACTGGAAGATGCCCTGGTACACCATCACCGACAGCTTCGATGCCGATTTCGGCGTTGACGAATGGCACGGCCACAACGTGTTCATCCGCGACGGTGATCGCGTGTTCCGTACCTACTTCATCAACAACCGCGGCGACGAGGCGATGGGGACCGTATGGAGCTATCTCGACCTGTCGCCGCTCGGCCGCCAGGAGGTTTGGGAGGATTCGCCCGAGGGCTATCCGCAGACGCCGACGTACAAGTGGTGGAACTGGCACGACAATTACGGCGCCGAAGCCGTTCCCGACAAAAAGTGGGTCGAGGTGTCGGACGCCGGAGAGGCCGCGTTCCGGAACCGCACCGAATAGAACGTCTTTGGCGTCGCGCAAATGCGGCCAGGACAATTGGAGGAGCGGGATGCACGGTTCGACCGCATCCCGCTCGCTATGTAGGACTACGGACATGAGTGAGATTCATGCAGGCGGATCCACCGGCGATGCGAGCCCGGCCGCCCTTGGCGCAGCCGACTGGCTGTCCTTAGCGGCCGCGCCGACCTTCGCAACCATGGCGCTGCTGACGCTTCTCGGCGGAGCGCCGGACATGATGTGCTCGACCGGGCAAGAGGCGTCACCGCTGGGCGGCATGGTCCCGATGTACCTGCTGATGAGCGGCTTTCATTTAGGACCTTGGCTGAAGCAGGTTTCCGGCCGGCGACGCCGCCGCAAATAGAGCTGTACCGGCCGACAAAGGCCCGTTCTGGTCGGGAAGACATCCCTCACCAGATCCACTCGCCCCTTCCCAAAACCGCTACCGCATCGACAATCCGGGTAAAGCTCGAGCGGGCGCGGCCGGCCGTGTGCCTGGCGCGCAAATAGCCATGCACCAGCCCCGGCTCCTCGAGCCACCAGGCGCGCCCGCCCGCGGCAACGATGCGGTCGCGATAGGCTTCGCCGTCCGACGACAGCGGGTCGCATTCAGCGGTGATCACGACGGTGGGCGGCAGATTGGCGAACTCGGCGTCGGCGAGCGGCCACAGAGTGAGATCGCCGGTGCGATCCTCGCCACCGGTCCTGATGTCCCTGTAGAAAACGAGGTCGCGCGCGGTAAGCATCGGCGCTTCCGCGTGGGTGACGTAGGAACCGGCGGAGCTGTCGCCGCCAAGGCCGGGATAGACCAGAATCTGGCCGATCGGCTTGCGCGCATGGCCGCGCGTTGCGTGACTGACGGCGGCGGCGAGATTGCCGCCGGCACTGTCGCCGCAGAGCAGGACAGGACGCTCGTAAGTCGCCGCCGCCCATTCGAAGGCGCTGATGGCGTCGTCGAAGGCGGCCGGATGAAGGTGCTCAGGCGCCAGCCGGTAGTCGACCGAAACCACTTCGTAGCCAGTGCGGCTGCAAAGCTCGGCGCAGAGGTCGTCATGGCTGTCGAGCCCGCCGAGGATAAAACCGCCGCCATGGAAATAAAGCACCATCGCCGAAGCTTCCGGCGCCGGGGCGCGGTAGACGCGGATCGGAATGTGCCAGGGTGTGGCAATGGCGGTGGTTTCCGCCGTGACGCCTTGGGGATAGCCGGCAAAGAACTCGCGGCACATCCGGTTGTAGATCTGGCGCTGCTCGGCGACGGTGTAGTCGATCGTATCGGGCGGATAATAAGAATTAGTCCGCTCGATGAAGGCCCAGGTCTCGGCGTCGATGAGGGTTTTGTAGTCGGTCATGGGCGCTGAATGGATCGCAATGAATCCGCCTGAACACCCCCCTCTGGCCTGCCGGCCATCTCCCCCTCAAGTGGGGGAGATCGGCAGCTTCGGCGAAACCGCCTTTTCTCCGGCGTCGACAATTCGCGAAAGCGATGATGACATCCAATCTCCCCCCTTGAGGGGGAGATGTCCGGCAGGACAGAGGGGGGTGAGCGCCATCATTCCTGCAATACCACTACTTCCCCTTCCACACCGGATCGCGCTTCTCGGCAAAGGCGCGAAAGCCCTCGAGATTGTCCTCCGAGCCGTAGAGTGCGTCAACCGTCGACAGTTGCCGGCGCGTCACCCGGTTCATCG
The DNA here is from genome assembly GCF_040320095.1 of Mesorhizobium sp. M0800. NCBI lineage: Bacteria > Pseudomonadati > Pseudomonadota > Alphaproteobacteria > Hyphomicrobiales > Phyllobacteriaceae > Mesorhizobium > Mesorhizobium sp. M0800. The sequence goes on along the minus strand of NZ_JAMYOZ010000021.1, from coordinate 23,466 downwards.
CGTCCTGGAAAGTCAGCGATTCTGCGACCCGGGCCGTCTCCTTGATCGCCGCGAAGACCAGCGGCGGGCCGCTGGCGAGCAGCCGCGCGATCTCCCAGACGCGGTCCTCCAGTCTTTCCTTGGGCAGCACCTCGTTGACCAGCCCCCATCGATGCGCCTCGGCGACATCCATCCAGCGGCCGGTGAGCAGAAGGTCCATGGCGACATGGTAGGGGATGCGCTTCGGCAGCTTGATCGTCGCCGCATCGGCAAGCGTGCCGGCGCGGATTTCGGGCAGCGCGAAGGAGGAGTGATCCGATGCATAGATGAGATCGCAGGATAGCGCCAGTTCGAAGCCGCCGCCGACCGCCATGCCGTTGACGCAGGCGATCACCGGCTTGTTGAGGTCGCGCAGTTCCTGCAGCCCGCCGAAGCCGCCGACGCCGTAGTCGCCGTCGACCGCGTCGCCGCCGGCCGCGGCCTTCAGGTCCCAGCCGGCGCAGAAGAACTTGTCACCGGCGGTCTTGACGATGGCGACGCGCAAGTCGGGATCGTCGCGAAACGCCTTGAAAGTCTCGCCCATCAGCCGCGACGTCTTCAGGTCGATGGCATTGGCCTTGGGCCGGTCGAGCGTGACTTCGAGGACAGCGCCTTCGCGGCGGGTCGAAATGATTTCAGACATTCTTCTTGTCTCCAAGCACCAGCAGCGCATCGGCGATCCAGGCGCCCTTGCCTTCGGTGCAGACGATCAGCGGATTGATGTCGAGTTCCTCGATCTCGCCGGCGTTTTGCTGCACGAAAGCGGCAATGCCCGATATCGCATCGATTGCCGCTGCGACATCGGCCTTCGGCCGACCGCGATAGCCGTCGAGCAGCGGGAACAGTTTCAGCCCGCGCAAAGCGGCCTCGATATCGTCGCGGGTCGCCGGCAGCATCAGCGTGACGCTGTCGCGCAACAGCTCGACCAGCACGCCGCCGGTGCCGAGCGTCATCACCGCGCCGAACATCGGGTCGCGGGTGAAGCCGACGAGCAGCTCGGCGACGCCGTCGCGCACCATGCGCTCGACATAAAGGCCCGTGCCGAGCGGGCCGAGATCGTGGGCGGCGGTGCTGACGGATTCGGCATCCCTCAAATTGAGCCGGACCGCGTCGAGCTCGGACTTGTGGATGACGCCAAGGGCCTTCAGCGCCACCGGGAAGCCGAGCGCCATCGAGGAGATGACAGCTTCGACCGCGTTGCCGGCGCGCTCGCCCTTCGGCACGGGGAGCCCGGCCTCGATGAGCCGCGCCTTCGCCTCGGCCTCGTCCGGCGTGACATGGTCGCCGGCCGGCGCGCCGGACGCCGAAGTGTCGATCGGCTGCGCCTGCGGCTCGCGCCAGGCCCAGCCGATGAAGGCCGCCGCCTGGGCGGCGTCCATGGCTTCGGAGATGCCGAACAGCGGCACCATGCCCCGCGCCATCAGGCCGGCAGTGTATTCCTCGGGCAGGTTCTCCGGCAGCGAGGAGACGATCGCGCCTTGCGCGCTGTTGGTCTTCAGCGCCACTTCGAAGGCGCGCAGCGTCGCCCACCAGTCGGTGTCCGAGCAGCGGTCGGGGCGCGGGAAATCGAGCACCAGCATGTTGAGGTCGAAGCCGCCCGACACCATCGCGGTGAAGGTGGCGGTCATCGCCGGCTCGTTGTTCCAGATGAAGGTGTGGTAGTCGAGCGGGTTGGCCACCGCGACCAGCGGCCCGAGCGTCGATTTGACATGCGCGCGGTGCTCGGGGGTGAGTGGCGGAAACGTCACCCAGCGGTCTTCGGCGCTGTCGGCCATCACCGACGCCTCGCCGCCCGAACAGCTCATCGACGACAGCCGGTAGCCGGGCAGGGGGCCGGTGACGTGCAGCAGCTTGAGCGCCTCGATGAAGGCCGGGATCGAATCGATGCGGGCGATGCCGAGCCGCTTCAGGAAGGCGCCGGACGCTGCGTCCGAGCCGGCCAGCGACGCGGTATGGGAAACGGTCGCCTGCCGCGCCTGCTCGGAGCGGCCGACCTTCATGGCGATGACAGGCTTTTTCAGCTCGCGCGCCCGTGCCGCCAGCCTTTCGAAGCCGGCTACCGAATCGAAAGCCTCGATATGCAAGCCTAGCGCGGTGACACGGTCGTCCTCGATCAGGCCGAGCGCCATTTCGGAAAGCCCGGTCTGCGCCTGGTTGCCGGCGGTCATCAGAAAGGCGATCGGCAGGCCGCGCTTCTGCATCGTCATATTGATGGCGATGTTCGACGACTGGGTGATGATGGCAACGCCGCGACCGCCTTCTGGCAGCCTGATGCCGCCATGCTGGTCGGGCCACAAAAGCGCGCCGTCGGCATAGTTGATGAGCCCGTAGCAGTTCGGCCCGATGATTGGCATTTGGCCCGCCGCCGCGACCAGCTCGGCCTGCAGCCGCTCGCCGTCCTCGTCATAGGCCTCGGTTTCGAGGAAGCCGGCGGCGAAGCAGACCGCACCGCCGGCGCCGCGCTCGGCCAGTGCCTTGACCACTTCGATGGTCAAGTGCCGGTTGACGCCGACGAAAGCGGCATCCGGCGCACCGGGCAATTCGGCCACCGAGCGATAGGCCTTGCGGCCGGCGACCTCGGCCTTGCTCGGATGCACCGGCCAGATCTCGCCGGCAAAGCCCATCTTGATCGATTGCGCGACGACGGCGGCAGCCTGCGCGCCACCGAAGACCGCGATCGTTCGTGGGCGCAAAAGACGTTCAAGTTTGTGCATGAAGACCCCCCTCTGCCCTGCCGGGCATCTCCCCCTCAAGGGGGGAGATTGGCAGTTGGGCCGCCGGCCCGAGGCATGCAACGGTAATAACCGGCGAAATCAGGAATGGCGGCCGATCTCTCCCCTTGAGGGGGAGATGTCCGATAGGACAGAGGGGGGCGCGAAGGAATGCAAACATTGCGCTGTTCAGCCCCCGAACGGGCGCAGCAGCGCCCGCGAGATGATGTGGCGCTGGATTTCCGAGGTGCCTTCCCAGATGCGCTCGACGCGGGCGTCGCGCCAGATGCGCTCGAGCGGCAAATCGTCCATCAGCCCCATGCCGCCATGGATCTGGATCGCCTCGTCGGCGACGAAGGCAAGCATCTCGGTGGCCTTCAGCTTGGCCATGGCCATGTCCTGGTCGGTGACGGTACCCTGATCGTACTTCCAGCCGGCTTCGAACACCATCAGGTCGGCGGCCTTCAGCTCGGTCGCCATGTCGGCGAGCTTGAACGACACGCCCTGGAACTTGCCGATCGGCTGGCCGAACTGCTGGCGCTGCGCGGCGTATTCGATGGCGTGGCCAAGCGCCCGCTCGGCGCGGCCGAGGCAGGTGGCGCCGACCTGCAGGCGCGTCGCGCCAAGCCATGAATTGGCGACGTCGAAGCCTTTGTGGACCTCGCCCAGAACCTGACTGGCCGGCAACCGGCAATCGTCGAATTCGAGGATGGCATTGGTGTAGCCGCGATGTGAGACGTTGCGGTAGCCGTCGCGCACCGTAAAACCCGTGGTGCCCTTGTCGACAAAGAAGGCGGTGATCTTCTTGCGTTTTCCACGTGAAGACTCTTCCTCACCCGAGGCCATGAAGACGATGGCGAAATCGGCGAGGTCCGCATGGCTGATGAAATGCTTGGTGCCGTTCAGCACCCAGTCGTCGCCGTCTTGCACGGCGGTTGCCTTCATGCCGCGCAGATCGGAGCCGGCGCCCGGCTCGGTCATTGCCAGGCAATCCCATTTCTCGCCGCGAATGCAGGGAAACAGATATTTTTCGCGCTGCTCCGGCGTGCCGGCAAGAAGGATGTTGGAGGGCCGCGCCACGCAGGTCCAGTGCAGCGCGTAATTGGCGCGGCCGAGTTCCTTTTCATAGAGCAGCCAGGTCACCGTATCGAGCCCGGCGCCGCCGACATCGGCCGGCATGTTGGCGGCATAGAGGCCGGCTTCGATCGCCTTGGCCTTGATCTCCTCGATCAGCTCGCGGCGCAGCACGCCGGTACGTTCCACTTCGCGCTCGTGTGGGTAAAGTTCGTTCTCTACGAAGGCCCGCGTCGTCTCGACGATGAGCTTCTGCTCCTCCGAAAGACCAAAATCCATAATATCAGCCTTTCTTCTTTTTCTTCGGCTTTTCAGCCTTGGCCTTTTCGGCCGCCGTGGAGGTGGTGGGCTTCTTCGCCGCAAGCTTGGCCAGCTGCCTGGTGTAGTCCTTATGCAGGGCGCCGGCACCCCAGCCTTTGCCTTTGTTCTGCTTCGACAGTGCCTCCATGATGGCGACCAGATTGTCGTCGCGGATCTTTTCAAGCTCGCGGATCGACAGACCGTGCGCCTGGTCGTCCGACTGCGTGGCGATCAGCTCGACCAGCTCATCGTTGAACTCCGGCACGTCCATCAGCTTGGTCCACGGCCATTTCAGGCACGGGCCGAACTGCGCCATGAAGTGGCGCATGCCGGCCTCGCCGCCGGCGACGCGATAGACCTGGAACATGCCCATCTGCGCCCAGCGCAGGCCGAAGCCGTAGCGCATGATGTCGTCGAGCTCCTCGACCGTGCAGATGCCGTCCTTGACCAGCCACAGCGCCTCGCGCCAGGCCGCTTCGAGCAGCCGGTCGCCGACGAATGCTTCGATCTCCTTGCGGATCACCACCGGCTTCATGCCGATCGAGGCATATATCTCCTTGGCGACTTCGATCGCCTCGGGAAAGGTCTGTTCGCCGCCGACGATTTCGACCAGCGGCAGCAGATAGACGGGGTTGAACGGATGGCCGACGACCAGGCGCTCCGGGTGCTTCTTCATCGCCACCTGCATGTCGGTCGGTTTGATGCCGGAGGTGGAGGAGCCGACAATGGCGTTGGCCGGTGCATAAAGGTCGATCTCGGCCAGCACGCGGTGCTTCAGGTCGAGCCGCTCAGGCACGCTTTCCTGGATGAAGTCGGCGTCGGCCACCGCCTCGGTGATCGTCTTGGCGAAGGTAAGCTTGCCCTCTTTCGGCAGGCCGCCGGGCAGCATCTGCTTGTAGGCGCGGCGTGCGCCCTTCATCACCTCGCCGACCTTGCGTGACGCCTCGGGATCGGGATCGAAGATCGACACGTCGATGCCGTTGAGCAGCAGCCGCGCCACCCAGCCGGCGCCGATGACGCCGCCGCCGATGGCGGCCGCCTTGTTAATGATGCTCATGCGGAAGCTCCGGTTCTTGTGCTGGCTGTTGCGGGGTCGGTGAGGGCGACGCGTTCGCCGGCACGGATCACGGATGCGTCATAGGCCTTGCGCGCGAACACTTCGAGCACGAAGGGCCGGAAGAAATCGATCGGCAATGTCTCGTAGTCGGGATCGAAGCTCGACTGATCCCAGCGTTCGCAAAACTCATCGCAATCGTCGAAGTAGATGTGCCCGGCGAAACGGTCGCGGGCGTGCGGATTGCCGCCGAGGTGGTGGGCGTAATAGAGGCGCTGGAAATCGCCGTGCTTTTCCACCACCCAGGTGCATTGCTCGCGCACAAAAGGCTTCAGGATGGCGGCTGCATACTCGTCGTGGTTATAGGGCGCGTAGATGTCGCCGATATCGTGCAGCAAGGCGCAGGCAATCCAGTCGGTGTCGGCGCCGTCGCGCCAGGCCCGGGTTGCCGCTTGCAGTGAATGGCCGAGCCGGGTGATCTTGTAGCCCGAGAGGCCCGCATCAAGCTGGACGAGCGCGTCGAGCAGCCGCTCGCCGGTCTTTGCCGCATAGTCGATCTCGTGCTCGGTGAGGAAGGCATAGTCCTCGCGGTCGCCGTCCTTCATGGCGGTGAATTTCACGGTCTTCATCGGCGGCTCCTCCCAACCGGCTACCGGCTTTTCAAAGCGGTGCGCGCTTCGTCAGGTTCAGCTTCTTGCGGACTTCGTCCGGGCCGATGACCCTGGCGCCCATATTCGACACGATGCTGACCGCCCGCTCGACCAGCTGCGCATTGGTCGCCAGCACGCCCTTGTCGAGCCAGAGATTATCCTCCAGTCCGACGCGGACATTGCCGCCGGCCAGCACCGCGGCCGCGACATAGGCCATCTGGTTGCGGCCAATGGCAAAGGCCGACCAGTTCCAGGTCGGCGGTACATTGTTGACCATGGCCATGAAGGTGTTGAGGTCGTCCGGCGCGCCCCACGGCACGCCCATGCACAATTGCACCAGCGCGTCCGGCTTCAGCACTTCTTCCTCGACCAATTGCTTGGCGAACCACAGATGCCCGGTGTCGAAGGCCTCGATCTCCGGCTTGACGCCGAGCGCCGTCATCATGCCGCCCATGGCACGCAGCATGCCGGGCGTATTGGTCATGACATAATCGGCCTCGGCGAAATTCATGGTGCCGCAATCGAGCGTGCAGATTTCCGGCAGGCACTGGCGCACATGTTCCATGCGGTTGCTCGCGCCGCCCATGTCCGTGCCTTTTTCGTTCAGCGGCAGCGGCTTCTCCGGCGGGCCGAATACCATGTCACCCCCCATGCCGGCGGTCAGGTTCAGCACCACGTCGACGTCTGCCGCGCGGATGCGCTCGGTTACTTCGCGATAGAGATGCACGTCGCGCCTAGGCTTGCCGGTCTCGGGATGGCGCACATGGCAGTGCACGATTGCAGCCCCTGCCTTTGCCGCCTCGATGGCCGAATCGGCGATCTCTCTGGGCGAGCGCGGCACATGCGGGCTGCGGTCCTGCGAACCGCCGGACCCGGTCACGGCACAGGTAATGAAAACCTCACGGTTCATCGCTAACGGCATCGGACTCTCTCCCAATAGAACGTAGGGCAAGAATGCCTGACTTGCCGGAAACTGTTTTGCGTTTTACGAAGATCGTGTGACAAAAAACGAAAAATCGACGATCTTTCGGGCCGAGCGTTTGCCGCTCAAGGTGACGCTGCTGGTATTCTCCGGCTCGTCGATCATGTGCGTCGCGTCGGCCGTCGATCCGTTGCGCGCCGCCAACCGCATTGCCGGTGAGACGCTGTTCGATTTCAGGCTGGTCTCGGTGACAGGCGAGGCGCCGGTCACCACATGCGGCCTGCCGGTGGCGGTCGGCGGCCGCTTCGATGCGGCTGACACAACCGACATGCTGGTCGTCGTCGCCGGCTTCGGCACGCAGAACTATGCCACATCGGCCCTGCTGTCCGGACTGCGCCGGGCGGCGCGCGCGGCACGCGCCTGCGGCGGCGTCGAGGCCGGCACCTGGCTGGTTGCCCGCGCGGGTCTGCTGGAGGGGCGCAGCGCCACCACCCACTGGGAGGACATGGAGGATTTCTCGTCGGCTTTTCCCGGCGTCGACGTGCGGCCCGACCGCTACGTCATCGATGGCCCGGTGTTCACCACCGGCGGCGCCTCGCCGACCTTCGACCTGATGCTGCATCTGATCCGCACGCGGCTCGGCATGGCCGTGGCGCTCGATGTCGCGAGCGTCTTCATCTACGACCAGGCGCGCGCCGCGACGGACGCGCAACCGCTGGTCTCGCTCGGCCGTCTCGACGGCTACGATCCCAGGCTGGCGCAAGCCATTCGGCTGATGGAAGCGCATGTCGACCAGCCGCTGACTATCGCCGCCGTGGCAAAGCGCGCCGGGGTGACGGCACGGACGCTGGAAAGCATCTTTCGCAAGTCGATCGGCGAAACGCCCGGCGCTTATTACCTCAGGCTGCGCCTCGGCGCCGCGCGCCGGCTGGTGGTCGACACGCGCATCGCCATGGCGGACATTGCCGGGCGAACGGGGTTTTCGTCCGCCGCGGCATTTTCCAGAGCGTTTTCAAGAGCGTTCGGCGAAGCGCCGGTCAGGCTGCGTCGGGGATAATGCATGTCGCCCAAAAGCTTGGCCACGGGCTTGACCCGAGGGTGCGTAGCGGTTTTGGGATCACGACATGCATAGGCAAAGGTAGAATCAGGCAGCGTCCTGGCGGTCGCTGCTGCCGTCGATCTGCGAGCGCATCTGTCTCGCAAGATGGGTCTCGAAGCGGCTGGCGACCGCGCGATCCCATTCGTTTGCACTCAGCGCACCTTGTTTCGGGTGCGGCAGCGCCATCAGCCGGTCGATGATCGATCCAGCCTCGCCAGATGAGAGCAGGGCGTCGATTTCGCGTTCGTGCTGCATATCGTTTCGCCTCCTTCTTACTGAATCCCGCCACGAACCACACTATAGGAGGTTCGTGACGGCTGTTTGAAGGCAAGAGCGGGGCGATTGATGGGCGATGCCGGGCAAAGTTTTGTCCGCCGCCGCCCATCTTGGGCACGATCGTTCCGGCAGGTCAGGCAGTGCTTCAGCCAAGCCGCATCGACAGTTCAACATCCTCGCCGAACGGCGTGGACATGTAGCCACTCCCGGTCGAGCGCACCCGCTCGAGGTATTCGGGGCAAAGATCTGCGTTGTCGGCAACGACGAAGGCGCCCGGCCTGAGGCGGCTTTCAACCAGACTCAAGACCTCGGGATAGAGCGCTTTGGCGCCGTCGAGCAGAAGCAGGTCGACCGTTTCGGGAAGATCGACGCTTAATGTTTGCAGCGCGTCTCCTTCGCGGATTTCCACCATGTCGATGAGACCGCCTGCTGTCAGGTTACTCCTCGCGCGCGCCACCTTGGATGGCTCGAACTCGCTGGTTATCAGGCGGCCGCCGCCATTGTCCCGCAAGGCTGCGGCAAGGTGCAGGGTCGAGATGCCGAACGAGGTTCCAAATTCAACGATCGTCCGTGCATCGCTGCCTCGTGCCAGCATGTAGAGCAGCGTGCCGGTCTCTCGCGAGACGGGAAGCCAGAGGTCCTTTAGCCGCCCATAGAAATCGAGGTATTCGGTCTTGCTCCGAACTAGGCGGCTCCGCTCCTCGGCGGAGAGTTCCGCCACCGCGGGGCTCGTTGCCGCAGCGGCTTCCTCGAACAGGCGGTCCAGCAGGGGCCCGAGCGGCGTTGTCGTCAGTATGGTCATATCGGTCTCCAGTCGGAATGGAATGCGTTCTTGTGCGGCATTCAAAATACGACTAATCATTCGCATTCACTAATCGCATTGGCGCGGCTCTCAATGAGCGATCACCGAAATCCGCGGATTTCCTCGCGAAAACAGCCCAAGCAGGCCCGCTCGGCGGAGCTCGTCGCTGCGATTTTGCAGGCTGCTGTTCAGGTTTTGGTGAGGGAAGGCGCGCAGCGCTTCACCACGGCGCGGGTGGCCGAGAAGGCCGGCGTCAGCGTCGGATCGCTGTATCAGTATTTTCCGAACAAGGCGGCGATCCTGTTCCGGCTCCAAAGCGACGAATGGCGGCAGACGACCGATTTGCTGCGCGATATCCTCGAGGATATCAGGAAACCGCCGCTTGAACGGCTGCGCGCCTTGGTCCACGCCTTTCTCCGCTCGGAGTGTGAGGAGGCCGCGGTGCGTGTGGCGCTCGACGACGCCGCACCGCTTTACCGCGACGCGCCCGAGGCGCAGACGGCAAGGGCGTCCGGAGACCGCACCATCCAGCTCTTCATGCAGGAGGCGTTGCCAAACGCCGCGCAAGTGACTCGCGAATTGGCCGGCGACCTGGTCATGACGACGCTCAGCACGGTGGGGAAGCAGTTCTCGGAGACGCCTCGAACGCCCAAGGAGATTGAAGTCTACGCCAACGCCATGGCCGACATGTTTTGCGCCTACCTGAGAGGCCTCGATCACGGCTAAGACGCGCCAGACCCAGTCAGCGAACAGGCCACGCGAGTTTCACACGGGGCAAACCTTGTTGGTTTCAGCCCCGCGGAAAGCCGCCTTTATCCGCGGCCGTTCGAACAATGCGGCCGCGAACCGGGTACGCCTCAGACGTACCGGTTGACGATGTTCTCGAGTAGCTCTTGGCGGCCGGATCTGGGCTGCGGCTCGATCTTCTCGTTGACGACGCGCTCGGCGATTTCCTCCAGCGTGCGCTTGCCGGCAAGCATCGCCTTGGCCTCGGCCGAATCCCAGCCGGCATAGCGCTCGGCGAGCGGGGCGGACAGCGCCTTGTCCTCGACCATGCGCGCTGCCGCCTTGAGGCCGCGGGCGCAACAATCCATGCCCCCGATATGGCCGATCAGCAGATCCTGCGGATCGAGCGACTGGCGCCTGAGCTTGGCGTCGAAATTGGTGCCGCCGGTCTTGAAGCCGCCGGCCTGCAGCACCTGGTAGTAGGCCAGAGCCATCTCCGGCACATTATTGGGGAACTGGTCGGTGTCCCAGCCCGACTGGTAGTCGTTGCGGTTCATGTCGATCGAACCGAAAATGCCGAGCGCGTTGGCCAGCGCCAGTTCATGCTCGAACGAATGGCCGGCCAGGATGGCGTGGCCCTGCTCGATGTTGAGCTTGACCTCGTTCTCCAGTCCGAAACGCTTGAGGAAGCCATAGACGGTGGCGACGTCGTAATCATACTGGTGCTTGGTTGGCTCCTGCGGCTTCGGCTCGATCAGGATGGTGCCTTCGAAGCCGATCCTGTGCTTGTAATCGACGACCAGATTGAGGAAACGGCCGGCCTGTTCCTGCTCGCGGGCAAGGTCGGTGTTGAGCAGCGTCTCATAGCCCTCGCGGCCGCCCCACAGCACGTAGTTCTCGCCGTTCAGACGCTTGGTGACGTCGATGCAGTGTTTCACCGTCGCCGCCGAATAGGCAAAGACGTCCGGATCGGGATTGGTGGCGGCGCCCGACATGAAGCGGCGGTTGGAGAACAGGTTGGCCGTGCCCCACAGCAGCTTGACGCCGGTCTGCTTCATCTTTCCCGAGAAGTAATCGGCGATCTCGTCGAGCCGCGCCGCACTTTCGGAAAAGTCCCGGCCCTCCGGCCGCACGTCGGCATCGTGGAAGCAGAAATAAGGCGCGCCCAGCAACGAAAACATCTCGAAGGCGACGTCGGCCTTGAGTTTGGCCAGCTCCATGGTGTCGGTACCGCCGGCCTTGGGGAACCATGGCCGGTCGAACGTCTGGCCGCCGAACGGATCGCCGCCCGGCCAGGCGAAGGAATGCCAATAAGCGACGGCAAAGCGCAGATGGTCTTCCAGCCGCTTGCCGGCGACGATCTCGTCGGGATTGTAGAACCGGTAGGCCAGCGGATTGGTCGAATCCGGTCCCTCGTATTTGATCTGTTGGATGTCGCCGAAAAAACCGCTGCTCATGTTCTTTTCCTCTCGCATGGTTCGGCCTGATTACCTCAGGCGTAATTGGTTTCGCGCTGAAGCTGGTCGAAAAGCCTCATGTCAAAGCCACCCAACGAAGGAGACAGACCATGACCGACCTCAACACCATTGCCGAAAACTACATCGCCGCCTGGAACGAGAGCGACGACGCGCGCAGAAAAGCCTTGCTCGAGGCAACCTTCACCGAGGACGTCGGCTATCGCGATCCGATCATGCAGGGCGACGGCCATGACGGCATCGCGGCGCTGATCGACGGCGTGCAGCAGCGCTTTGCCGGCTTCAGGTTCTCGCTGAAAGGCAAGCCGGACGGCTTCGCCGATACCATCCGCTTTTCGTGGAATCTTGGGCCGGACGGCATCGAATCCGTCATCGAAGGCACGGATATCGGCGTCATCGAAAATGGCCGGCTGAAAAGCGTCACCGGCTTTCTCGACAAAGTGCCGGCACAATGAGGCCTTCTCGGCAGGCCGCGGCGTGGGCGGGAAACCGTTCACGCCGTGGCGCCTCTGATCGCCGGATAAAGCTGGCGATAGCGCTGATAGGCTTGCGCATAGGCGTCACCGAGGGCGGCGACCGGCTCGACCGTGGCGTCGGTCGCCGGCGCCGCGCAGACGGCGCGCGGATCGGCACCGGTCGCCGCGATCAGGCCAAGTCGGGCCGCGCCAAAGGCAGCGCCGAAATCGCCGTCGGCTGGAATATCGACTGGCAGGCCAAGCGCTGTGGCGATGGCCTTCAGCCAATAGCGCGAGCGCGAGCCGCCGCCGATCGCCGTCACCCGGGTCAGCGTCGTGCCGGCTTTGGCCAGAGCTTCGAGGCTGTCGCGGAAAGCGAAAGCGACGCCTTCGAGCACGGCCTGGGTCAGTGCCGCGCGGCCGGATTCGTGGGCAAGCCCGGTAAACGCGCCACGAATGGCGGAATCATTGTGAGGCGTCCGCTCGCCCGAGAGATAGGGCAGGAAGGAGACGCCGGTCGGCGCCTTCAGCGCTTCGCCGAGTTCGGCGATCAACTCGCCGGCGCTTTTTCCAGCGATCCCCGACAGCCAGTTGAGCGAATCGGTTGCCGACAGGATGACGCCCATCTGGTGCCAGGTACCGGGCAAGGCATGGCAGAATGTGTGCACGGCGCTTTCCGGGTTGGGCAGATAGGACGCGTTGGCGGCAAAAAGCACGCCCGACGTGCCGAGCGAGACGAACGCCTGGCCGGCACCGACCGTGCCCATGCCGCAGGCCGAAGCCGCATTGTCGCCGGCACCGCCGGCGATCGGGATGCCCGCCTGCATGCCCCATTTCGCGGCCAGTTCGGCGCGCAAGGCACCGGCCTTGGCCGTGCCTTCGACCAACGATGGCATCTGGCTTTCGTCGAGCGATGTGGCGGCGAGCAGTTCGGCGGACCAGGCTCGTCTGCCGACATCGAGCCACGACGTGCCAGCCGAATCCGACATTTCCGAAATATGCTCGCCGGCGAGCCAGAGCCGCAAAAAGTCCTTCGGCAGCAGGATCCTTGCCACCTTGGCGAAAACAGCCGGTTCGTTGTTCTTGACCCAGGCCAGCTTCGGCGCGGTGAAACCGGGAAAGACGATGTTGCCGGTCAGCTTGCGAAAGCGCGGGTCGGCATCGAGCGCGGCCGCCTCGGCGTGGCTGCGTGTGTCGTTCCATAGAATGCAGGGGCGCAGCACCTGGTCGGCGGCATCGAGCAGAGTGGCGCCATGCATATGGCCGGAAAGGCCGATGCCTTTGACCGCCGCGAGTTCCTTCGCATGCATTGACCGCAGCTCGCCGACCGCCGCTTCGCAGGCGCGGATCCAGTCGGCCGGATTCTGCTCGGACCAGCCGGGATGCGGGCGCGACACGTCGAGCGGCGCATGGCCGGAACCGACGATGCTCTGCCTTGCATCGATCAGCAGCGCCTTGACGCCCGACGTGCCGAGATCGAGGCCGAGATACATGTTTCCTCCCATGTCCGTCATGCCTGGCGGCGACGGTCTTTCTTGCTTCCCCGCCCAGTCCTGTGACACGGGCGGCGAAGATATCCCGGCAATCGTGCCGCCGGAAACGCACCCCGGTCAACACGCGAAGATTTTTTCGACGCTCGAAAAAATCTGGCCGGGGCAGTTTTTAAGGCAAGATGTGGCCTTGGTCAATTCGCCGCGAGAGCGGTTGCACGCCGTGAAAACAGTGCCGACAACGGGCTGTCCGGCCGTGCCAGCGCGCGTTCCGCCGCAAGCGCCCTCGCCAGCGCGCCATCACCGGAACGCAATGCCGCTTCGATCAGCGTCAGGTCGATGACGTCGCGTTGTGCGTGGCTGCCGCCGAAGCGATGGGCGATTGCCCGGATCGGCCGGATCAGGCGTATCGTCCCGGCATAATCGCCCTCGCCGAATGCCTTGATGGCGAGCGTCAGGGGATGGCCGACATCCCTGGTGAAAGCAGCGTTGTCGTCCTTGCCGCGCATCGCCTCGCGCTGCGCCTCGAGCAAGCCGCGGGCCGGCGCTTCGAGGCCGGCGCCGACAAACGCCATCATCGCGTGGGCGTCATTGAAGGCATAATGGCCGGCGCTCGCCTTGGGCAACCAGTTGGCGGCGAGTGCCGTCCAGCGCTCGCCGACATCGACGCCGCCGAGATGCAGCCGCCACAGGATCGCCGAGGCATCGACCATGTTGAGCGCCAGCGTCGAGCGCTCGCCATAGATCGGCCCGTCGTAGAGCGCCAGCACCTCGTCGGTCTCGCCGAGATCATAATGGAACAGCGCCAGATGCCACCAATTATGCACCTGCAGGAAGCTTTCCCGCGTCCACGCTTCGGGATTGGCGCGCATCCACAGAATGCCGTCCTTCTGCCGGCTCTGCATCTCCATGACATGGGCCACCGCATGCTGGGCCCAGCCGTCGCGCGGCTCGAGATCCACCGCCGTGCGGCCAAGGTTTTCGGCGCGCGCGTAGTCGCCCATCTCTTCCAGGCCGAAGGCTTGCATGCCGAGTATGGCATGGTAGCCCGGCATGCCGCTCTGCCAGGACGGCAGCGCGCGGCCGATGCGGTCGCGCAGCATGCGCGCATTGCCGGTGAAGAAGTCGATCTGGTGGCCGGTCTGCAGCGCCAGCGCATCGAGCGGAAACTCGATGGCGATATCCTCCAGCACGCGGGCGGCCTCGTGCCAGCGTCCCTCCGCAAGGTGGCCAAGGGCGGCGACATGCGCCTGCTCGCGCGCCGTCGCGGCAAGTGGCAGCGCTGCCTCGTGACATGCCTTGGCCACCGCCGTCGCTTCGCGCTCTGTGGCAAGGCCAAAGAGATAACCCTTGAACACCTGCGCCATGACGAAGCCGGGATCTTCGGCGATTGCCCGGTCAATGGAACCGACCGGATCGCCGATGAAGCACTGCAATTCGCGAACAGCCCGGCTGTAGGACGAGAGCCCGGCCTCCGTCGCGCCAGACAGCGTCAGGCCAAATGCGTCGCTCACCGCCATGGTCTGTCCTCAGTTGCCCGAGCGCATCGCCACTGTCGCGATGCCGGCGCCGACCAGCAGCGTGCCGCCGGTGCGGTTGAAGATGCGGATCGCCTTTGGATTGCGCACGACGTTGCGCGCCCTTGCGGCGATCAGCGCATAACCGAAGGCATTGGCGAAGGCGAGCGCCAGGAAGGTCGTCTCGAAGATCAGCATCTGTGTCCAGAAATCCGCATGCCGGTCGAGGAACTGCGGCAGGAAGGCGACGAAAAAGGTGATGCTTTTCGGATTGAGCGCGGTAACCAGCCAGGCGTGCGCCGTCATTTTCGCCGACGACACCGCATCGGTGCGCGGTTCGGCCCGGAGCGCGCCGCCGGCGCGAAACAGCTTGATGCCGAGATAGATCAGATAGCCGGCGCCGATCACCTTCAGCACGGTAAACACGGTGGCCGACGCCGCCAGCAGCGCGCCGATGCCCAGCATCGACAATGTCATCGCGGTGAAGTCGCCGAGCGCCACGCCGACTGCCATCGGCAGCGCGGTGCGCCAGCCCTGGCCGAGCGCATAGGAAACCACCAGCAGGATGGTCGGGCCCGGAATGACCAGAAGGACTGCCGAGGCGGCGGCAAAGGCGGCCCAGTTTTCGAAGGACATTTTCTTCTCCTTGAGCTCAAAGAAGAGGATAAATCCTTGGCCTCGCGCAGATGTAAAGAGGCAAAAATCGAAAAAGCCCCTCGTTAACGCCAGGCGGCCGGCCTTCACGCTTTTTCAACCATGATTGGTGAAAATGCCTGCTATCCGGCCGGAGCGTGTTTCCCGCCGACAGCGTAGGGTTTGGGTAAATGCGTGAGTTGCCGCACGGTCTGTCGCTGCCGCACAATGGCGACGCAATCGAAACCGAAATACAGCTTTCCCGCCGCACGGTGCTGTCCGGCGCCGGTGCGCTGGCGCTGCTCGGCATCGCCGGCTGCAGCCAGACGCTGGATCTGCCGTCGCTGCAGCTCGACGACGTCACCACCGGCTCGATCCGGCCCATCCGTCCGAGTATCAGCGTCGACAAGAACATCACCAGCCCCGACGTGATGTACGCTTCGCTCACCGACGGTGGCTTCAATGTGCCGGAAGTGCCCTATCTCAAGGTCAAGCCGGAGTTCCGCCGCCAGATCGTCGTCGATCCGACCGGCGAGCAACCCGGCACCATCGTCGTTCACTCGCAGGAACGGCTGCTCTACCTGGTGCAGCCCGGCGGCGATGCGATCCGTTACGGCGTCGGCATCGGCAAGGACGGGTTCCGCTGGTCCGGCCGCGCCAACATCCAGTACGGCAAGGAATGGCCGGTCTGGACCCCGCCGCCCGAGATGATCGCCCGCAGGCCGGAACTGGTGAAATGGCAAAGCGGACAGCCGGGCGGCCTCGACAATCCGCTCGGCGCGCGTGCCCTCTACATCTATCAGAACGGCAGCGACACCGGCTATCGCATCCACGGCTCGCCCGAATGGTGGAGCATCGGCCAGGCGATGTCGTCGGGCTGCGTGCGCCTGATCAACCAGGACATCATCGACCTCTACAGCCGCGTCTCCAAGAAGAATCCGGTCGTCGTCGTCTGACCGGCGGCCAAGGCTCGAGCGATTACTCTGCCGGCTAGCGCTGCACACCCATGTACTACATTTTGTGCGAATTCATGCGACGCTTCGCCTTGCCCAGCCATGTCCACTCGTGTGACTGACAAGTTTTGGGAGATCGCGACATCGTTGCACTGATCGAGGCGAGCGAAGCGGAGAAGCCGACCATGCGTGGGCCCTGCAAGAAGCAAGAAAGCAATTGATGCCGATTGTCAGGATAGCCGAACTGGAAATCGATCCTAAGCAGATCGGCAGCTACAGGGCCCTGCTTGCCGAAGAGATTGAGGCTTCTGTACGCGTCGAGCCGGGCGTGCTTTTCCTTCATGCGGTGGCAGTAAAAGGCACGCCTGAAAAGGTGCGCGTGATCGAATGCTACGCCGATCAGGCGGCCTATGAGGCCCACCTGACCACGTCGCACTTTCTCAAATACAAGGCGCAGACGGCGAGTATGGTCAGGTCACTTCGGCTCATCGAAACGGATCCTATCGCGCTGCAGGCGAAGAGTGGCCCGATTTCAAACTGACCCACTGCCTCTGCCGTTGCGCGATGCCGCAAGACAGGCGAATGTGCCTGCGATTTTCACCGCCCTGGAGACGTGAACAATGGCCGGAACTTTTGTCATCGCGCAAGGCGGCGGCCCGACCGCCGTCATCAACCAGACCGTGGTGGGCGCCACGCTCGAAATCCGCAAGCGGCATCTCGGCGCCAAGGTGCTTGGTTCCATCCACGGCGTGCGCGGAATTCGTGACGGCAATTACATCGATCTTTCCGCCATCCCCGAGGACCGCCTGCGGCTGATCGCGGCGACACCGAGCGCCGCGCTTGGTTCGACGCGCGACAAGCCGGATGCCGCCTATTGCGACCTCATCCTCAACGGCTTGAAGAACGCCGGCGCCGATGCCTTCATCTATATCGGCGGCAACGACACCTCGGGCACGCAGCAGATCCTCACCGACGCCGCCGGCGGCAAGATCGCCTTCGTCCACGCGCCGAAAACCATCGACAACGATCTCGAGGAGAACGATCACACGCCCGGCTTCATGTCGGCGGCCGAGTTCGTCGCTGGAGCATTCCTTTCGGTCGATCTCGATTTCCGCGCTCTGCCGGGCATCTATGTCGGCATCGTCATGGGGCGGCATGCCGGTTTCCTGACGGCCGCGTCCGCGGCCTGGCAGCTCGATCAGGACAGCGGCCCGCATCTCGTCTACGTGCCGGAGCGGCCGTTCTCCGCGGCGGGCTTCATCGACGACGTTCGTGCAACGCTCGACCGCCACAAGCGCTGCATCGTTGCCGTCTCCGAAGGCGTCAGCACCGCCGACGGCAAAGCGCTGGTCGAAAGCCTGGTGCCGCCGGAAAGGCTGGAGCGCGACCAGCACGGCAACGTCAAGCTGTCGGGCAGCGACCTGCCGGCAGCCTTGGAGCGCGCGCTCGCCGAAGGATTGCCGGGCAAGCGGGCGCGCGTCGATGCGCTCGGCTATATGCCGCGCGGCTATGTCGGCGCCATCAGCGCGGTGGACGCGCAGGAGGCCTTCGATGCCGGTGCCTTCGCGGTCACGGTGGCCGACGAGGGGGGCGGTTCGGTGGCGCTGCAATATGACGGCAAGAAAACGCTGCTGAAGAAGGTGCCGCTGAAGAACGTCGCCGGCAAGACGCGCCATATGCCGGATGATTTCATGCTGCCGGATGTCAACCGGCTGTCCGATGCGGGGATGGCCTATCTGAAGCGGCTGGTCCCGCAAAAGTACAAGGTCGGCAAGCCGTTCGTCTGATGCCGGCCTTGATCTGATGGACAGCTGGTTCAGCAAAACCATCGTCGACGCCAAGACGACGATGCTGACCGAGCCCTTCGTGCACGACTTCGTGCGCGCCAACATCTGGCATCTGCGCGGCCGCGATGTCGACCTGCTGGTCGACACCGGCATGGGGATCTGCCCGCTGGCGCCGCAGATCGACACGCCGTCCGGCAAGCCGCTGCTCGTCGTCGCCACGCATATCCATCTCGATCATGTCGGCTCGCTCCACGAGTTTCCGTTGCGGGCAGGGCCGCGCCACAGCGCCGCGCAGTTCGACAGCATGGATGAAGCGGTGACCTACGCCTACATGTTCCATGATCTGGAAGGCGCCGTCTCCAGGCTGCCGGCAAAGGGCTGGAAGGCGGCCGATTACAGGATTCAGCCGGCGCCTCTGGCCCGGACCCTGGACGAGGGCGATAGGATCGACCTCGGCGACCGCCAATTCCGCGTCCTGCATCTGCCCGGCCACTCTCCGGATTCGATCGCGCTGTTCGACGAGGCTGACGGCCTGTTCTTCGCCGGCGACGCCATCTACGACGCCATGCTGATCGACGACCTGCCGGATTCGGATCGTGCCGCCTATCGCCGCACGATGCAGCGCCTGCTCGAGCTGCCGATCCGGATCGGCCATGGCGGCCATGGACCGAGCTTCGACGGCAGGCGGATGCGCGAGATCGCCCACCACCTATCTCAGCCGGACGGACCGGAAAGGCGAATAGGAGGCCTCGGCTGAGGCGGCGCAAATCTGAAGCGATTTGTCTTGCGCAGCTATTTTGTTCTTGCTTTGTGCCGGCAGCTATGCTAGTAATTTGGGTATGGTGCTGATTCGCCCCAACGACCCGCCGCAAGGCGGGTTTTTGTTTTCGGGTTTCGGCGCCAGCCCGGCAAGGCGGCTGCCAGCCGGAAATTAAATCTTCGTAATATTATCTGGAAACCATGATCGGCGCCCTAGATGCGGGGCTGTCGATCCGGTCGGCCGCCGTGCAAGGCGAGACAGGCAAGGCCGACACGCCGATAGTGCGTTCCGGTGACGGAACGCTGCGGCGCCCGATCAATCTCTCGCCCGGACAACGGCCATGTCACCAATCCAGACCCTTCGCAGACATCGCGTCGCCGCTCTGCTGGGCGCCGCGCTGATCGTCAGCCCCTTCGCCCTGCCCCTCGCTCCCAGGCTGAATGATGTCCTGGCGGCAACAGTGACCCCACCTGTCACCGGAATGACGGCGCCCAGCGGTTCGTTCGCTCCGGTCGTGGCGGCCGACAAACCGGCGGTGGTGACCATCGAGACGGTCATGAAAGTACAACAGCCGGACACCATGAGCGACGCCTCTCCCTTTGGCGGAACCTCGCCTTTCGACGACTATTTCCGCCATTTCTTCGATGACCACGGACAGCCCGCCCCCAAGACACCGCCGGAACAGGCGCCGCGCACCGAGGCCCTCGGCTCAGGCTTCATCGTCGGCGCCGACGGCACCATCGTCACCAACAATCACGTCGTCGACGGCGCCCAGTCGATCAAGGTGACGCTCGACGACGGCACCGAGCTTCCCGCCAAATTGATCGGTCATGACGCCAAGAACGATCTTGCCGTGCTCATGGTCAAAGCAGGCAAGCCCTTGCCGATCATCAAATGGGGCGATTCCGACAAGCTCATGCCGGGCGACCAGGTGCTCGCCTTCGGCAATCCTTTCGGCCTTGGCACCACGATCACGGCCGGCATCGTCTCGGCGCGCGGCCGCGACCTGCATAGCGGGCCGTTTGACGACTTCATCCAGATCGACGCACCGATCAACCGGGGCAATTCCGGCGGCCCGCTGACGGATGTGAACGGCAATGTCGTCGGCATCAACACGGCGATCTTTTCGCCGAATGGCGGCAGCGTCGGTGTCGGCTTCGCCATCCCCTCGGACCAGGCGCAAAAGGTCGTCGCCAAGCTGATGAAGGGCGGCTCGATTCAGTACGGTTATCTCGGCGTCCAGATCCAGCCGGTGACGCCTGACATGGCGAGCGCCATCGGCCTCGATCGCCCCGCCGGCGTCCTGGTCGCGCAGGTCAGCGACGGATCGCCGGCCGCCAAGGCCGGCATCGAGACAGGCGATGTCATTACCAGCTTCGCCGGCCAAGACATAAAAGATCCAAGGGATCTGTCGCGCGCCGTCGCCGACATTGCGCCTGGCACGAGGGAAGCCCTCAATGTCTGGCGCCAGGGGAAAAGCCTGCAGATCTCCGTCGAGGTCGGGCGCAACGAAGACGACATGGCAACGGGATCGGTGACCGGCGATCGGGGTCAGCCGTCGACGGAGTCGGGCCTTCGCGCACCGGCGCTCGGTCTTGGCCTGATGGACGTCACCCCGGATGTGCGCCAGGCAATGAACCTGGCAGGCAACCAGCACGGCGCGCTGGTCGAGCGCGTCGACCCGAACAAGGCGGCATCGGCTTCCGGCATCCAGCCCGGCGACATCATCGTCGCCGTCGACCAGCATCCGGTGAGGAACGCCAGGCAGGCTAACCAGGCGATTGTGCAGGCTGCCAAATCCGGCAAGAAATCGGTGCTGCTGCTTGTCGAGCGTGGCGACGCCCAGATGTTCGTCGCCGTCCCCTTCGCCAGTGGCTGAAGCGGGCGCCGCGCTGCCAAGATCGATGTAGAGCATTGCCGCCAGGCCGGGGCCAAGATTTCGGTTGCCCGCGCTCGCGTCTTCGAGAAAACTGACAAAGGTCGATCGGACCTTGCGCAAACGGATATTCTCGATGGTTACCCGAGGCTTCTCTTCCGGACGAAAGCCGCCGACGGATACGGATGCACGTATCCCGCCGGGGCAATATCTCGAGCAAGGTTTCCCGGTCCTGTCGGCCGGCCCGACGCCGCATGTCCGCACCGAGGATTGGTCGTTTACGCTTAAGCACGGGCCGCGGCCGATCAAGAAGTGGAACTGGGCCGAGTTCAACGCGCTGCCCTTGACCAAGATGACGCGCGACATCCATTGCGTCACCGCATGGACCAAGTTCGACACCGCGTGGCAGGGCGTGCTGGTCGACGACATCCTTGCCGACGCCGGCATCGAGCCGCCCACCGCCTTCACGCTGGCGCTGGGTTTCGACGGCTATTCCACCAATGTGCCAACGAAGGATCTCACCGGCGGCAAGGCGATGGTGGCACTGCTTTACGAGGGCAAGCCGATCACCCCCGATCATGGCGGCCCGGCCCGGCTGCTCGTTCCGCACCTCTATTTCTGGAAATCGGCCAAATGGCTGAACGGGTTGCAGTTCACCGAGCGTGACGAGCCGGGTTTCTGGGAATTGCGAGGTTATCATATCTACGGCGATCCGTGGCGCGAGCAGCGCTACACGAACGATCCATGAGCGACGCACCGGCGGCGCAGTCGCCCTGGCAGACGGTCACCATCACCCGCATCCAAAAGCGCACGCCGCGCGTCACCAGCTTTTTCCTGCAGCCGTCGCGGCCCTTCGTCTACCATGCCGGACAGCATGTCGATGTCAGGTTGACAGCGCCGGACGGCTATCAGGCGCGCCGCTCCTACTCCATCGCCTCGGCGCCGGAGACCGGCGAGACCATCGAACTGGCGATTGAAAAACTCGAGGACGGCGAGGTCTCGCCGTTCTTTCACGAGATCGCGGCGGTGGGCGACGAGGTCGAATTGCGCGGGCCGCTCGGCGGCCATTTCGTCTGGTCCGACGGCGATGGCGGACCGCTCCTGCTCGTCGGCGGCGGGTCGGGCGTGGTGCCGCTGATGTCGATGGTCCGTCACCGGGCGATGCGGGGATCGCTGGTCGCCGCCACCTTGGTGTTTTCGGCGCGGGTCTGGGACGAGGTGATCTTTCGCGACGAGTTGATCGACCTCGCCGAGCGCCGGGATGGCTTCGACCTGGTGCTGACGCTGACGCGCGAGCCGGCCCGCCGTCCGGCAGATCATGCGCGGCGGGTCGACGCCGCGATGATGGTGCAAGCCATGACGAGGCTGCCCGCGCCGCCGAAGCTCGCCTTTGTCTGCGGCTCGAACGCATTCGTGACGGCCGCCGCCGAGGCACTGATCGATGCCGGGGTGCCTGCGGCACTCATCCGCACCGAACGCTACGGGGTCTGACCGGTTCTGCTTGCCCGGTTGCTGCCTTTGTTGGGCGGCATAAAGCAGGCCAAAAGCAGCCGCAACGCCGACGCCGCGTTTGGCCGAAATGGTTAACGATTCGACAAAGAGCCTCGGCTGCGACTTTTATCGGTTTAAAAAATCGAACCGAACGGTTCGTTTCTGTTGACAATGCGTGCAGGACGCTGTGAACGCTGCCTCCCCAAGTCACCTTGCAGCCAGACCGATACTATGGGCTATCTACTTGATATTTAGCAATAAAATTGTGGCGAAGGGAATCTCTGGCACAATTTCAAGGTGTAGATTCTTGGTCCACACCAAACAACTTCGTGATTGGAAACTGGCCATCGCCTTTCCCACATCGGGGCTGTCCGAACGACGCGAATTCCTCCCAAGACACGCCGCTGGACGGACGGAAAACTGAGATACTGGAGTACTAAAATGAAAAAGATCGCTCTTGCCGCCGTCGCCGTTTTGGCCATCACCGGCAGCGCCTTCTCTGGCAGCGACAACTTTGGTTCCAAGGGTGCGAACCAGCCTGCCGCTTCGGTCGACAGCTCGTATACGGCTTCCATTCAGAAGCCGGCTCATGCTGACCAGCAGCCTGTCCAGGGCGCCGACCGTAACCTCTTCGGCAACAACTAACAGCCGATCCCGGCATCAGGGCGGCGGGCATATCCGCCGTCCGGGGATCTGAAAAATTCAGGAGTATTAAGATGAAAAAGATCGTTCTTGCTGCCGCCGCCGTTTTGGCCATCACCGGCAGCGCCTTCGCGGGCAGCGACAACTTTGGTTCCAACGGAGCCAACCAGCCCGCTGTCTCGGTCGACAGCTCCTACACGGCTTCCGTCAAGACGTCGGACCAGGCTGAAAAGCAGCCGGTTGTCCAGGGCACCGACCGTAACCTCTTCGGCAACAACTAACAGCCGATCCCACCATCAAGGCGGCGGCATGCCCGCCGCTTGATTTCGAAAATCCAGGAGTTCCCAAAATGAAAAAGATTGTTCTTACTGCCGCCGCTCTCTTGATTGCCGCCGGCAGCGCTTATGCCCGCAACGACAATGTTGGCGGGACCGACATCAACAAGCAGTCGACCGTCAACGTCGACAAGACGCAGACGTATTCGGTGCGTGACGGCAACTCGCCGATCTACAAGCTGCTGAATTCGTCTGGCGATGTGCCCAAGTCCGCGCCTCAGGGCGCCGACCGCAACCTCTTCGGCAACAACTAGAGCAATTCCAGGAAAAGTGTGAAACGGTTTTCCCGGGAAAAGCGCGTAGCGCTTTCCCTTGGGAATTGCGTCAAAACAAAGAGATAGAGCGGTTCGGCGTTCCGTGAAACGATGAACCGCTCTAACGGCCGAACTGGAATTCCAGACAAGAGCGGCGGGCCATGCC
>NZ_JAMYOZ010000020.1:0-113455 GCF_040320095.1 Mesorhizobium sp. M0800 | reverse complement strand
TTGGCGCCACATCGGCCACCTCGTTGAAACGATCGAGGCAACCGAATGCAACAACTACTTCGCAAACGCCGGCTACGCTTCCATCAAAACGTGAAAGGCTCTAAACGGCAGCAACGGGTGTGGAGGGTAACCTTCTGCCAGCCGTCGCCGAGGCGTTTTTGTTTTCAGGTTTCAAAATCGACTTTGCCTATTCAGCTCTGCGATCGGACCTGCTTGACGGCAGCCTCGAGCGACCGTTCAAACGCGTCGATCACCTGGTCGACCTGCGGCTCGGTGATGATCAGCGGCGGGCAGAAGGCCAGCGCGTCGCCCATATTGCGCGAGATGACGCCGTTCTGCTGCATGAAGCCGTTGACGAGCCCGCCCAGTTCACCGGCCTTCCCCCACGGCGTCTTGTTTGCCTTGTCGCCGACCAGCTCGACCGCCGCGACCAGGCCGATGCCGCGCACCTCGCCGACAAGCGGGTGCGAAGCGAGCGTGCGCAGCCGCTTCTGCAAATGCGAGCCGACCGCACGCGCATTGCCGACAAGGTCGCGCTCCTCGATCAGCTTCAGGTTCTCGAGCGCGACCGCTGCCGCAACGGGATGGCCGCCGCCGGTGAAACCGTGGCCGAAGGTGCCGATACGGTTGCTTTCGTCGGCGATCGGCTCGAATACCTTGTCATTGATCAGCAGGGCTGAGATCGGCAGGTAGGACGAAGAGATCTGTTTCGACAACACCATGATGTCGGGCCTGATGCCGAAGGTCTGCGAGCCGAACATCTCACCTGTTCGGCCAAAGCCGCAGATCACCTCGTCGGCGATGAGCAGGATGTCGTATCTCGATAGCACCGCCTGTATCTTCTCCCAGTAGCCGGCCGGCGGAACGATGACGCCGCCGGCGCCCATGATCGGTTCGCCGAAAAAGGCGGCGATGGTTTCCGGTCCTTCGGCGAGGATCAGCTTTTCCAGCTCGTCGGCGAGCCGCGTCGAAAACAGCTCTTCGCTTTCACCCGGCAGCGCCTCGCGCCAATGGTGCGGCGTCGAGGTATGCAGCACATTGGCGATCGGCAGATCGAACGAAGTGTGGTTGTTGGGCAGTCCGGTCAGGCTTGCCGAGGCGATGGTGACGCCGTGATAGCCCTTCTTGCGGCTGATGATCTTCTTGCGCGCCGGCTGGCCGAGCGCATTCGACCGGTACCAGATCATCTTCATGGCCGAATCGTTGGCCTCGGAGCCGGAATTGGTGAAATACGCCTTGCTCATCGGCACCGGCGCCATCTGCACCAGTCTCTCGGCGAGATCGATCAGCGGCGAATGCGATTTGGAGCCGAAATCGTGATAGTAAGGCAGCTTCGACATTTGCCGTACTGCCGCATCGACCAGCCGCTTCTCCGAAAAACCGACCGCGACGCTCCAAAGCCCGGCCATCGCCTCGATATAACGGTTGCCGGCGAGGTCCTCGACATAGATGCCGTCGCCCTTCTCGATAATGAGCGGCCCCGATTCCTGATGCTTGCGCGCATTCGTATAGCCATGCATGTGAAAGCTTATGTCGCGGGCTTCGGGAGAATTCGGTCGTGCGTCCATGATGCCTCCTGTGCTGCACGCGGAAACAGTCCTGCCGCCGGTCCGGCTCGGCAGGTCCCCGTGCATTATGCCGTTTGATGCATCTTTCTCGAACGGTATAGTGTCAAGCGCTTTCGACAGGGCCAGCGGATGGATGGACGCATGCAGAACTTCGGCTTGACCTGACCGTGGACCATGTCGACTGCATTGTCGCCGGCGCCGGCGTTGTTGGCCTGGCGATCGCGCGAGAGATGGCGCAGCGCGGCATCGATACGCTGGTCCTGGAAGCCGAGAGCGCTATCGGCACCGGGACAAGTTCGCGCAATTCCGAGGTCATCCATGCCGGCCTCCACTATCCGGTTGGATCGCTGAAAGCCCGGTTCTGCGTGGCCGGCCGGGGAAGACTCTATCGCTATTGCGAGGAGCGGGCGATCCCGCACGCGCGCTGCGGCAAGCTCATCGTTGCCACAAATGCCGAACAGGAGCCGGTGCTCGCCTCAATCCGGGCCAATGCACGCGCTTGCGGCGCCGGCGACCTGTTGCGCTTGAGCGAAGCCGAGGCGCATACGCTGGAGCCCAGCCTTAAGTGCACGGCGGCGCTGCTGTCGCCCGCCACCGGGATCATCGACAGCCATGCCCTGATGCTCGCCCTGTTGGGCGACGCCGAGGAGCACGGGGCGGCACTTAGTCTCAACACGCGCATCGCCTCCGGCCGCATCGAAGCAGGCCGCGTCGTGCTCGAGACGGTGGACGCTGCCGGCGGCGAGCGCTTCGAGATCGCCACTCCGCGTTTCGTCAATGCCGCCGGGCTTGGCGCCGCAGCACTTGCCGGTTCGCTTGAAGGGCTCAATCAGCAATTCGTGCCAAAGCTCCATTATGCCAAGGGCAATTATTTTTCGGTGGCCGGCCGGGCGCCGTTCTCGCGATTGGTCTATCCGGTGCCCGAACCCGGCGGGCTCGGTGTTCATCTGACACTCGACCTTGATGGCGTCGCCCGCTTCGGGCCGGACGTCGAATGGACCGATCAACTCGACTATCGCGTCGACCCGGCTCGTGGCGAGCGCTTCTACAGCGAGATCCGCAAATACTGGCCGGACCTGGCCGATGGCAGCCTGCAACCCGCTTATAGCGGCATCCGGCCAAAACTGTCCGGTCCCGGTGAGGCCAATGCCGACTTCGTCGTCCAGGACGTGGCGGTGCACGGCGTGGATAGCCTGGTCAACCTGTTCGGCATCGAAAGCCCCGGCCTGACCTCCTGCCTGACGATTGCCGACCATGTCGCGCAGTGCCTCGCGCCGAAGTTGTAGCGTGCGGCGCCCCGCGCCGCGATCTGCACTGTATCAAGGCGCATTGCGTGAACTTTCAGACGCAAGTCCCCTATGAGGCACATCGCGCACTTGCAGCCCGCTCCGCGCTCTGATTCCCTGCATTCTGGGGCTGTCCTGATTCGCACTGCCCGGTTCAGAGTTTTCGCAGTGCGCCCGGGACAAGCTTCCAGCGACCACTCGGCGTATCCAGGGAGAACGGCAATGAACACCGCGACGAGGCCGGTAATCTCGGAGATGAGGCCCAAGATCACCGTCGTCGGGGTCGGCGGCGGCGGCGGCAACGCCGTCAACAACATGATCGCCGAAGGCCTGCAGGGCGCGGAATTCATCGTCGCCAACACCGATGCCCAGGCCCTTGCCATGTCGAAGGCAACGAGGCTGATCCAGTTGGGCGCTCATATCACCGAAGGTCTCGGCGCCGGGTCCCTGCCCGAGGTCGGCCGTGCTGCGGCCGTGGAATCCATCGACGAGATCATGGATCACCTTGCTGGAACGCACATGTGCTTCGTGACCGCCGGCATGGGAGGCGGAACCGGCACTGGTGCCGCGCCTGTGATAGCGCAGGCAGCGCGGGCAGCCGGAATACTGACCGTTGCCGTCGTCACCAAGCCATTCGTCTTCGAAGGCAGGCGCCGCATGTACGCTGCCGATGAGGGCATCGAGCGCCTGCGCGAAAGCGCCGATACCGTCATCGTCATTCCCAACCAGAACCTGTTCAGGATCGCCGACGCCAGAACCACGTTCGCCGACGCCTTCGCCATGGCCGACCGGGTCCTCTATGCGGGTGTCGGCTGCATCACCGATCTGATCGTCAAGGAAGGCCTGATCAATCTCGACTTCGCCGATGTGAAGTCGGTGATGCGCGACATGGGCCGCGCCATGATGGGAACCGGCGAAGCCGCCGGAGAAGGCCGCGCCAAGAAGGCAGCGGAAGCGGCAATCGCCAACCCGCTGCTCGACGAAGCTTCGATGATGGGCGCCAAGGGCGTCCTTGTCTCGATATCGGGCGGCATGGACATGACGCTGTTCGAGGTCGACGAAGCCGCTACCCGCATCCGCGAGGAGGTCGACAAC
The DNA here is from genome assembly GCF_040320095.1 of Mesorhizobium sp. M0800. Taxonomy (NCBI): domain Bacteria; kingdom Pseudomonadati; phylum Pseudomonadota; class Alphaproteobacteria; order Hyphomicrobiales; family Phyllobacteriaceae; genus Mesorhizobium; species Mesorhizobium sp. M0800. The sequence goes on along the minus strand of NZ_JAMYOZ010000020.1, from coordinate 109,506 downwards.
GATGCCGACATCATCGTCGGCGCCATCTTCGACAAGGCACTCGCCGGAAAATTCAGGGTATCGGTCGTGGCGACCGGCTTGCGGCGTGGCCTGGAGATTCCACTGCTTGCCGAACCGGAAGTTCGCATGAACTGAACAGCGTTATCGCGTGCGGTTCGCTCAGCTGATTGCCAGCCTCGCGTCACCACGGCCGCGCGCCGTCGATGACTTCCATAGCGCGTGCAGCAAAACGGCCGGCCAGCGGTGCCACGTCGGCCGCATCGGCCGCAACCGCGCTGCCGGCCAGCACGCGGTCGGCGATGCCGACGAAGATCACGGCAAAGCGGAACATGGCAAACACCAGATGGAACCGCTGGAGCGGCGCCGTCGGCACGGCGTGGGCGAAGTAATGATCGAGGAATTCGCGCTGTGTCGGAATCCCGAGGGCTGCCTGATCAAGGCCGAGGATGCCGCCATATTCGTCCGATGAGGAATGCCAGGGCATCGAGCAGAAGCCGAGATCAGCAAGCGGATGGCCGAGGGTCGATAACTCCCAGTCGAGTATGCCGATCACCTCGGGCCGCTCGGGATGGAAGATGAGATTGCCGAGACGGAAATCGCCATGCGCGATCGAAACGTGGCCGTCATCTGGCGGAAGATGTCGCGGCAGCCATTCGGCGACGGCTTCGAGCGCGGCAATGCGCTCGCTCGGCGATTCCCGCAACTGTCTGGTCCAGCGCGCGATCTGTCGCTCAAAATAGTTCCCGGGACGGCCATAGTCGCCGAGCCCAACCTCTTCCGGCCGGACTGCGTGCAGCTTTGCCAGCGCCTCGGCCATGCCGAAATAGATGCCGCGCCGCTCGTCCGGCGCCAGTCCCGGCAACGAGCCATCATGGAACACGCGGCCGTCGAGCCGCTGCATCAGATAGAACGGCGTGCCGAGCGGCTCGTCGCCGTCGTGATAGAGCACCGGCCGCGGCACCGGCACCTTTGTCGATGCTAGCGCCTCGATCACCCGGTACTCGCGATCGACCGCATGAGCGCCGCGCAGGATCGGTCCCGGAGGTTTCTTGCGCAGAACCATGCGGCGGCCGCCATAGTCGACGAAATAGGTCGGGTTGGATTGGCCGCCGACAATCCGCTCAAGCGACATTTGGCCATCGCCAAAATGCGCTCTCAGAAAATCCTCCAGGCGTACTGGATCGAAATCCATCCTCATTGCCGGCTCAGCGGTTCCCGCCGCGACCTGTTTCGTCTTGTCTGCCGGCTTCGACATGCCAGCGCCAGAAGCCCGCACCTTCCTCGTTGAGAAAGCGGTTGAGCACCATCTTGTGGACCTCGTCGGCGCCGTCGACCAGGCGAGCCTGGCGGGCGTAGCGGTAGATCCATTCGAGTACAGTGTCTTTCGAATAGCCGCGGGCGCCGTTGATCTGGATCGCCACGTCGGCGGCGTCATGCAGCACATTGGCGACCTGGATCTTGGCCATGGAGACCTCCTTGCGGGCAAAGCCGCCGCGATCGAGCTCCCAGGCCGCCTTCATCACCAGCAGCCGCCCGATCTCGATGCGCATGGCAAGGTCGCCGAGCATCAGCTGGATACTCTCGCGGTCGGCCAAAAGCTGCCCGAAACCGCTACGCTCGGCGGCATAGGCGCGCGCGATTTCGATGCAGCGCTTGGCAAGACCGAGCCAGCGCATGCAATGGGTGAGCCGCGCCGGACCGAGCCGGACCTGGGTAACCCGGAGGCCGCTGCCTTCGCCGGCAAGCACGTCCTCGACCGGGACTTCCAGGCCGTCGAACTCCAGCTCGCAATGGCCGCCATGTTCTTCCGGTCCCATGATCTCGATGCGCCGCACGATCCGCCAGCCCGGCTGGTCCTTGTGGAACAGCAAGGCCGAAAGGCCGTGACGCGGATCGTCCGAAGTGCGCGCTATGAGAATGAAGTGGCTCGCCTCTTGCGCGCCGGTGATGAACCATTTGCGGCCTTTGACGACGTATCTGTCGCCGCGCCGTTCGGCTCTGGTCATGATCATCGACGGGTCGGAGCCGCCGCCCGGATGCGGTTCCGTCATTGCGAAAGCCGAACGCACCTTGCCCTCGACCATCGGCTTCAGCCATCTTTGCTTCTGCTCCGGCGTTCCCAACCGTTCCAGCATCATCATATTGCCATCGTCGGGGGCCGCGGAATTGAACACGACCGGACCGAAGATCGAGCGGTTCATCTCTTCATAGCAGACGGCCATATCCACCTTGGAAAGGCCGGCCCCGCCGGTCTCGGGTTTGAGCTGCAGGCACCACAGGCCGGCTGCTTTCGCCTTGCCGCGCAGCGTTTCAAGCAGCGGCAGCGCAATATTGCCATGGCCGTCATAACAAGCCTTGTCAGCCTCGAGCGGCAGGATTTCGCGCTCGACGAAATCGGCGATCCGGCTGCGGAAGGCCTCGGTTCGGACGGAAATGTCGAAATTCATGGCGCTCACAAGGATGAAACGAGATGCCGCCATCGGCTCCGATGGTCGCGCCGGTAGTGTAACTGCCGTCGTTGAATGGGAGCAACAGCAGTTCGCCGGCCGTTCCTTGCGCACGTCAATGCGCCGGTTCGATATGGATCGATGCCGGCGTGCTGCCGATAGCGGTCGAATTCCAGGATCAAAGAGTACTCAGGTTTCGTATGGCTAACGTCCGCGACAATGCTCAGATCAATTCGAGGACAGCGCAGCCATAGCCGTCCAGCGTCAACACTCCGGAGACAGGTCCTTCGCTATCGAGCAGGTTGCTGCCGAAGGGAACGCCGGTTACCGCAACGGGCGTGTCTTTGATGTTTTGCACGAACAGCAGCCGGCGTTCGTCATTCTCGCGCATCGTGACCTCGACGCCGTCCGGCAGATCCGGAACCAGAGGCTCCACATTCGCATCCACGAAAGTGCGCGTAGCGAGTTGAGCTGTCAGCTCCGGGGTTAGATAAGTGCCGACATAGAGCACACGGCCCTTGCCGACGGCGCGGGAGGTAATTGCAGGCGTTCCTGCCGCGTAGCGGTTCGACCAAACCCCTACAATTTCGACTTCCGGTTCGACTGCGAGGTTCTCATAGAAATAACCGGCATCGAACTCGTGGTTTCCGACGGTGAAACGACGGATACGGCGGCTGGATTCGGCCGGTCTGTCGGGAGGAATGACGAGCCCGCCGGAGCGCGACATGGTATTGAATAGGCCATTGGCCCCAGGTGCCGCCAGCCGCCCGAAATCCTCGACGCGAACGCCGGTCAGCTTCGACAGCGACTGGCCCGGCGCTGTCTCGCGGATGACGTGGTTGTTTTCGTCGCGGGTTCCCGTGCGCGCGCCGATGATGACGGTACCGCCATTTTCGGCAAAGACTTGCAGCCGCTCGGTCCAGCTGTCCTTCCAGATCACCCAATGCGGCACGTAGAACACCTTGAGCTTCGACAGATCGTCTTCCGGGTGGATGAAGCCGCAGGCGATGCCGCGGTCATAGCAATACTGATGCAGCAAGGTTGCATCATCCTGCGGACTTGGCAGGCCGATGGGGAAGGTCTTGTGGGCTTCCTGATTGTCGAAGTCCGAGCCGGCGATGCCGACATCCATCCGCACATGGGTGCCTAGGATCTTGTCTTTAAGCGCCGTCATCTCGGTGGCGAACTGCCTGGCTTCGTCATAGCGGCGGCGAGCGACATCATCGTGATCGATGATGCCCATCCAGTATATCTCCGCGCCGAAATGTGCGGGACGCCAGCGGAAGAACATGATCCCATCGGCGCCACGCGCAACCGACGACATCGCCATGCGTCGCATTTCGCCCGGCTCCGGCGTCAGCGTGCAGAAGCCCGGCTGGGCGCCAAAACCCGACTGTTGTTCCGGCACTATGTAGTTGCCGGAAAATCCCCTGCAGATGTCGAGATGCAGCGCCTGGATCTTGGCCTGGTTGCCTAGGCGAAAGAACTCGTCATAGAGGAACGGATAGATGTCGTAGCCGACGAAGTCGAGATCGGTGGAGAATTGGCCGCGAAAGTCGATGTCACGCAATCCGCCGAGATTGTGGAAAATGAACCAACTGGCATTCGCTTTTCTCAGGATCTCGACCTGGTCGTGCTGGAACCGTGCTGTCGAAAAGGCGAGAAAACGGTGGTAGTCCTGGAGGTGACCGGGACCGGGAAAGGACGGGGAAAAATCCAGCGGGAAGACAATTTCGCTGAAATCGCCGTAAGCCGTCGCCCAGAAATCGCCACCCCAGGCGAAGTTCAGCCTGTCTATCGTCTTGTAGGTTTCCTGGAGATAAGCCTGGAATTCCTTCAATGCCGACGGCGAATAGGATTCCGGCATGCTGGTGTTGAGTTCGTTGTCGGTCTGCCAGCCTATGACATTTGCATTGTCGCGGTAGTGGTCCGCCATCGCGTTGGTGATCCTGCGGCTATAGTCGCGAAACACCGGGCTGCTGGTGTCGGCATACTGGCGCGAGCCGTGGCTCATCGACCGGCCATTTCCATCAAGCCGCAGGATTTCCGGATGCTTTGTGGTCAGCCAGCGCGGCGGGGTGGCGGTCGGCGTGCACAGGATCGTGTTGACGCCGTAACGCGCGAGGCCCTCGATTGCCCGGTCGAACAGGTCGAAATCGAAGGTGCCTTCACGCGGTTCGAAAATGTGCCAGGCGAATTCGCCGAGGCGGGCGACGTTGAAGCCAGCCTCGGCCATGCGCCGGGCGTCATTGTCCCAGTAACTCTCGTCCACATGTTCGGGGTAGTGCGGCGCGCCGACCAGAAAGCGGTCGGTCTGGATCGTGCGCCAGACCGACAGGGCGCGGCCTTTTGAAGTCTTGTTCACGAAGGATACTCCTGAAGATCAGTCGGTGATGGTGGATTTGCGGGCACTGATTGTCCGCTCATCGACAGAGGAAAAGAGATAGACGTCACGCGGCTCGACCTTGAAGCCGACGGTCGCATCGGCAGCGACGGCACTCGCATGGCCGATCTGGACGGTGACGTTGCCGCTGCCGCTTTCGGAACTGACGCATTGCAGCGGGCCGGCGTCGGCATAGAGGATGGTCTCGCGGCCGAGATGCTCGACCAGCCGCACCCGTGCGGCAAAACTCGCTGTCCCTTCCGCGGCCAAGCTGATGCTCTCCGGCCGAATCCCCATCGTCACCCTATCGCCGACCTGTACGGATGCCGCTTCCGTCAGTTCGACAGTCAAAGGAGAAAGACCGGCGGTCGACAGCGTGGCGGCGCCGCCGGAGACAGCGGCGACGGTCACTTCGAAAAAATTCATCCGGGGTGCGCCGAGGAAGCCCGCGACGAAGAGATTGGCCGGATTGCGGTAGAGTTCGAGCGGAGCGCCCACCTGCTCGACCGAGCCGCGATTGAGCACGACGATACGGCTCGCCATTGTCATCGCCTCGGTCTGGTCGTGCGTGACATAGACCATGGTGGCGCCGAGCCTGGCGTGCAGATCGGAAAGCTCGACGCGCATCTGCGTGCGCAGCGCTGCGTCAAGGTTGGATAGCGGTTCGTCGAACAGGAACACGTCGGGCGAGCGGGTTATGGCACGGCCGATCGCCACACGCTGACGCTGGCCGCCGGAAAGCTGTTTCGGCCGCTTGTCGAGCTGGTCAGTAATGCGAAGGATCTTGGCGGCTCGCAGCACGGCGGCATCGATCTCGGCCTTGGGGCGATGCGCCATGCGCAGGCCGAAACCCATGTTCTCGGCGACCGTCATATGCGGGTAAAGCGCATAGGACTGGAAGACCATGGCAATGCCGCGCTCACCCGGCTCGGTGGTGGTGACATCACGGCCGTTGATGAGAATTTCACCGGTCGAGACGGTTTCAAGCCCGGCGATGATCTTCAACAGCGTTGACTTGCCACAGCCGGACGGCCCGACGGTGACAATGAACTCGCCCTGTTCGACGCTGAGATCGATGCCGCGCAGCGCGTGGTAGCTGCCATAATTCTTTTGTATCTGCCGGAGTTCAAGACTGGTCATGGAGCCCTGCTTGCGAAATGAGTTTCGGATCGGGTGGGCGACGCCTTGAAGCCATGGTCGCTCATCCCTTGACCGCTCCCATGGTGAGGCCGGTGATGAAGTGCTTCTGCATTAGGAAGAACATGGCAACCGGCGGCAAAGCCACGACGATGGTGCCAGCCGAGATCAGGTTCCAGGCCGAGACCCATTCGCCGCGCAGGTTGGCCAGGCCGGCGGTTACCGGTTTGACGGTATCGCTGATGGTGAGCACGACCGCCCAGAAATAATCGTTCCAGATGAAGGTGAAGAGCAGGATCGCCAGCGCCGCAAGAGCGGGCCGCACCAGCGGCACCACGACATGTACCAATGTCTGAAACGGTGTCGCGCCCTCGGCCCTGGCGGCCTGAAACAGTTCTCCCGGCAAGGCGGCGACGAAGTTGCGCATGAACAGCGTTGCAAACCCTGTCTGGAAGGCGATGTGGAAGATGATCAGGGCCGACATCGTGTCGTAGAGGTTGAGCCGCACCATGAGATCGCGCACCGGGATCATCATGATCTGGTGCGGCAGGAAATTTCCGCCGACGAACAGGGCGAAGACGAGCATGTTGCCGCGAAACCGGTAGCGGGCGAGCACGAAACCGGCGAGCGTGCTCAAGATGAGAACGCCGATCACCGAGGGGATGGTGATCGTCAGGCTGTTGAGGAAGTAGCGGGCCATCGGCGTCTGGGTGAAGACCGCCGTGTAGTTTCCGACCAGGCCGAATTGGGTCGGCCAGCCCCACAGATTGCCGCCCATGACATCCTGCGTAGAGCGGAACGAGGTAAGAATGATGGCAAAGAGCGGCGCCAGCCAGACAATCAGGATGCCGACCACCAGCACGACATAGAGGCCACGCTGCCAAATAGCAGTTTCGGGAATCGGGCGGGGAAACATCAGCCGCCTCTTTCATCGGCGCGGATCATCCGCGTCAGGTACCAGGCGATGAAGACCGCCATGATCACGAACAGCACCGAGGCAATGGCCGCGCCATAGCCGAAGCGGTAGGAAAATATGGACTGCTCGAACATCTGATAGGCAAGCACCTCGGACGAACCGAAGGGGCCGCCGCTGGTCATCACCGAGACCATGTCGAAGGAACGCAGTGCGCCGACGACGGTGACGGCGATGGCGATAAAGGTGACCTGCGTCAGCTGCGGCAACACGATGTGGCGCAGCATGTTCCAGCCCCTGGCGCCGTCGACCCGCCCGGCGCCGATCAGGTCCTCGCTGAGATTGTTGAGGCCGGCGAGATAGAGCACCATGCAGAAGGCGATCTGCGGCCACAACGCTGCAATCACGACGGCGAAGGTGACGAAGTTTTCATCCGACAGCACTGCCGGGGCGGTCGCGCCGAAGGTGCGGAAGATCAGGGCGAGAAGTCCGAATTCCGGCGTATAGACCCAGGTGAAGACAACGCCGACGGCAACCGAAGCCAGCACCAGCGGAATGAAGAACAGCGATTTGAGCAGGCGCATGCCGCGGATTTTCTGGTTGACGAGCAGCGCGATGGCGAGGCCGAGCGGCGGCGCCAGCATGAACATCACCAACCAGATCAGATTGTTCTTCAGCGAAACATAGAACTGCGGGTCGGCGAACAGTTCGCGGTAGTTGCCGAGGCCGATCCAGACCATCGGGCTGAAGCCGTCCCATTCGTGCAGGCTGATCCATAGGCTCTCGACCGCAGAGGCCAGAATGACGACGGAAAACAGCACAGCGGCGGGCAGAATCAGAAGTGTCGGTGTCAGCCACCAGCGATGGCGGCGCCAAAGCTTCGTCATTTTGGGAGACCTCATTCACGGAAAGCATCGGGGAGCGGGCCACGAACCCCGCTCCCCTCCGCTGGGAGGCGCTAGATCTTGAAGATCCGGCGACGGGTTCCCTCGAGACGCTGAAGAATGGCGTCCCGGCGCTCCGGCTTGGCCATGAATTCCTGGAAGCCGACCAGGCCGGCCTGGGCCATGTCGGGATCGGTATCGCGGTCGTAATATTGCGATGTGCCGGCCACCGTCTTCAGGCTTTCCACAGCTGCGTTGACCAGCGGGTCCTTGCTGGCCGGAAGGTCGTTGCGCGGCGGAACGTTGCCGCCAGGTTCCAGATAAGGGCCGAAATTTTCCGGCTGGTAGAAGAAGGCGAGGAACTCGCGGGCACCCGCCTTGTTCTTGGCGTTGGCCGGGATGTGGACCGAATTGACCGAGAATTCTTCGTAGCGGTCGAGGGCGCCGTCAATCTTCGGGAAAGGGGCGAATGTCAGCTGCTCGAGATCCTGCTCAGGGAAAGTAGCCTTCACGAAGGCACCGAGGTTCATCATGCCGGCCTTCTTCTGGGCGAGGAAGGCGCCGGCCTCCTGCCAGCCGAACGACGTCTGATCCGGCGTGAAGAAACCCTGCCTGATCAGCTCCTCCCAGTGGTCGAAAACAGGCTTCAGTGCCGGGTCGGTATAGGCCATCTTGCCGTTCATCAAGGCGAAGTGCTTGTCGAGACCGTTGATGCGCAGGTTCATCTGATCGAACCATCCGGCCGCCGGCCAGAGTTCCTTGGTGCCGATGCTGACGGGGATTAGGCCTGCGGTCTTGGACTTCTGGCCGTAAGCCAGGAATTCGTCCCAGGTCGCCGGTACCGTAAGTCCGTGCTCGGCAAAGACGTCCTTGCGATAGAACATGCCCCACATCGTGCCGCCAGTCGGCAGGCCATACTGCTTGCCGTCGACAGTGACGGCACCGGTCGTGGCACCCAGCACGTCCTTGTACTTTTCCTTCTCGAACAGATCCGAAATGTCGTCGAACAGGCCGCGGGTGACGAAGGCACGCATGCGGTTTCCGGAGAACCAGAAGCAGACATCCGGCGCGCCGGCGACAAGGTAGTTGCGGATCGCGGTCTTGTGGGCCTCGTGATCCATGTTGTTGATTACAACTTTGGTGCCTGACTGCTTCTCGAAATCGGCCGCGATGCGCCGCAAAATCTGCAGGGCATCGGCATTGTTTTCGTCTGAAATGATGCTGACTTCGCTCGACTGGCTGAGTGCCGGCATCGGGAAGCCCGCGAGGGCTCCAGCGGAAATGCCCCCAGCTCCCTTCAGGAAATTGCGCCGCGTCGACGGCTTTTCAATCCACTTGAACGTCATTGTTACTCCTCCCGTGTTGTCAATTCTCTACTGGCACACCGGCCGGCGCGGTTGTTCTTCTCAACGGCGCGGCTCACCTCCCGGGCAAGAGAATATGCTTGCCCGCTCCTTCAGAGCGCGGTGACATTGCTAACCGGATTAATTTCGCTGACCCCCGGTTCGGGTGTTGAACAGTCGGGCAAACTTATGCATATGTTTTCTCGAGAGGCAATAATTAATTTACAAAATTAAGAAAGCGGATCCGTGAAGCTCAAGGGTGACCCGAGCACGACTCGGGCGATGAACCGCAGACTGATCCTCAATCTCTTGCGGCAGGAAGGAGCGCGCAGCCGGGCCGACATAGCGTCAGTTACCGGCCTTAGTCCGGCAGCGGTCACCTTCGTCGTGGCCGACCTCATCGAGGAGGGCCTGCTGATCGAAGGCAAGACAGTCGTGGGCTCGGCCGGGCGCCGCCCCATCCCTGTGGATATCAACTATGCCAACGGTCTTGCCATAGGCTTCAAGCTGATGGTCGGATCGGTCGAATGCGTGGTCACCGATCTTGCGACCAATCCGCTGGGCTCGATGCGTGTCAAGCTCTCGGACAGCGATCCAGACCGTATCATAGCGACCTTGGCCAAGGCGGTGCCGGAGCTGATTGCGATTGTCGATCGGCCCGGCGCCAGGCTTGCCGGGATCGGCGTTTCAATGCCTGGCGTCATAGACAACCAGAAGGCTGTGTGTATCCGCAGCAATCGCTACAACTGGGACAACGTTCCCCTTGGCCCGATGCTGGCCGAACGGGTAGACGTCCCCGTGTGGCTTGAGGACGACACCAATGCCTATGCCATTGCCCAGCAACTCTTCGGCCTGGGACGCCAGCACCGCCATATGGCTGTGCTGGCGATCGGCGTCGGAATCGGCTGCGCGCTCGTCTTCGATGGCAAACTCTATCGCGGCGCGAACGGTGCCGCCGGCAAGTTCGGCCACAGCTCTTATGAGGAGAACGGCCGCCTTTGCGAGTGCGGAAAACGCGGCTGCCTGATGGCCTATTACGCCGAGCCGGCGATCCTGCGCACCTGGCGTGAAGCCACCGGACACGACGAAACGGATAGCAAAGTCAGCCTTATGGCAGCCTTGGCAGACCGCGAACCGCGAGCCGTCGCCATTCTCGAAGAAGCCGGACATGGCATCGGCCGGCATCTCGCCAACCTTGTCAACATCACCGACCCGGAGGTCATTGTCGTCGGCGGTGAAGCCGTGTCGTTTGGCGATGCGCTGTTTGGCCCAATGCGGCTGACGCTTGGGAAAAATACCTTTCGCGCGGCACCACCAATGCTGCTGGACTGGGAGGACAATTCCTGGGCAAGGGGAGCGGCTGCTCTCGTAACGCAGAAACTCTTTGATTTCGAAACATCTGCCGGCAACGCCGCTCCGCTTTCAAAGCCGGCCCTATGGTCGGCATAGGCGAGTGAAATAGACAGCCCTGCGCCTCAGGCCGCCCGAACGCTGCGCGCTCCACGCGCCCAGGCCGGCAGCCAATCGCCATGCGCAACCAGCAAATCATCGACCAGCGACCATATCTGGTCGAGGTCGAGCTCGGCCGCCGTGTGCGGGTCCATCATCGCCGCGTGATAGATGTGCTCGCGGTTCTCGGTCATCAGCGCCTGGACCGTCAGCTCCTGGACGTTGATATTGGTGCGGATCAGCGCGGTGAGCTGCACCGGCAGGTCGCCGATGAACGTGGGTTGAATGCCGGAGGCGTCGACGAGGCACGGCACCTCGGCCGCGCAATTATATGGCAATGACGTGATGCAGCCATTGTTGCGGACGTTGCCGTAGATCACCGACGGCTCGCCGGTCCAGACCGAGTTCATGATCGAGGACGCATATTCCTTCGACTGCTCCACTTCGATCTTGTCAGCCGAGCGATAGGCTTCCGCTTGCCCCTTCCAGCGTTCGATCTGCTCGATGCAGCGCTTCGGGTATTCGTCGAGCGGGATACCGAATTTCTCGATCAGATCCTCGCGCCCGTCCTTGATGAAATAGGGCGTGTATTCCGCGAAATGTTCGGAGCTCTCGGTGACGAAGTAACCGAGGCGCTTCAGCATCTCGTAGCGCACCTTGTTCGGGCAGCGCGGATTCCATCCAGGCTTCGGCGCCCGCCCTTCGCTGTAGGCGCGCAGCAGATCCGGATAGAGATTGCGGTAGGAGCCGTCCGGCTGGCGATGCTCGAACTTCAGGTAGAAGGCCATGTGATTGATGCCGGCCGAGCGGTAGCGAATCTCCTCGTAGGGAATGTCGAGATCATGCGCCAGTTCCATCGCCGTGCCTTGCACCGAATGGCAGAGGCCGACCTGCTTGATGTCGGGGTATTTCTCCGCGATCGCCCAGGTGTTGATCGCCATCGGGTTGACATATTGCAGCATGATCGCCTGCGGGCAGACCGCGAGCATGTCCTCGCAGATCTTCCAGAGATGCGGCACGGTTCTCAACCCTCGCATGATGCCGCCGACACCGAGCGTATCGGCGATGGTCTGGCGCAGCCCGTATTTCTTCGGAACTTCGAAATCAGTTACCGTGCAGGGCTCGTAGCCGCCGATCTGGAAGGCGACGACGACGAAATCGGCGCCCGCCAGCGCCTTGCGCTGGTCCGAATAGGTTTCGGCTTTGGCCTTTACGCCAAGCGTCGAGATCAGCTTGCCGACGACGATTGCGCTTTCCTCGAGCCGTTGCGGATTGATGTCCATCAGCGCGATCGTCGAGCCGGATAAAGCCGGACGCTGCAATATGTCGCCGACGATGTTCCTCATGAACACCGTCGAGCCAGCTCCGATGAAAACGACCTTGGGATTTCTTGCCACAACAACCTCCGGCATAAGCAATTAGGCTACCTCGAAAGCGGCTTTGACCAGCCGTTCGGTGTAAGCGGTCTTGGGATGGGACAGGACTTCGTCGACCGGCCCCTCTTCGACGATCTTGCCGTGCTGCATGACGATGACGCGATGGCACAGCGCCCGCACGACCTTGAGGTCGTGCGAGATGAAGATGTAGCTCAGGCCCCGTTCGCGCTGCAGCTTGCGCAGCAATTCGATGATCTGCGCCTGGACCGAGAGATCCAGCGCCGATGTCGGCTCGTCGAGTACGATGAATTCCGGTTCGAGCGCGACGGCGCGGGCAATCGCAATACGCTGGCGCTGGCCGCCGGAAAACTCGTGCGGGAAGCGCGACAGGATATCGCCGGGCATGCCGGCGCTGATCAGCGCCTCGCGCACCCGCTCGATCCGATCGTTCCTGGTGGCGCCCATGCGGTTGACGACCAGCCCTTCCTCGATGATCTGGCCGATCGTCATGCGCGGGTTGAGCGACGAGAACGGATCCTGGAAGACGACCTGCATGCGCGACCGCAACGGCCGCATCTGGGCGCGCGAACAGCCATGGATCGGCCTGCCATCGAAATAGATCTCACCGCTGTCCGTGGTGTTGAGCCTGAGCAACGCCTCGCCGAAGGTGGTCTTGCCCGATCCGGATTCGCCAACGAGACCCAGCGTCTCGTGCCGTCGAAGGGTCAGGCTGAGGCTGTCGACGGCGACGAATTCGCGCAGGTCCGGCCTCATGAACGTGCCATGCCGCAGCATGAAGGAGACGCGCACATTCCTAGCTTCAAGAATAACGTCGGCGCCTTCCGGCAACGGATTTGCCTGGCCGCGCGGCTCCGAGGCAAGCAGGTGACAGGTGTAGGGATGCTGCGGATTGGCGAACAGCTTCTCCGTCACATTGTGCTCGCGCATCTCCCCATGCTGCATGACGTAGACATAGTCGGAGAACTGCCGCACCACGGTCAGGTCATGCGTGATCAGGATCACCGCCATGCGCAGTTTCTTCTGCAGGTTTCGGATGAGATTGAGGATCTGCGCCTGAACCGTGACGTCGAGCGCCGTCGTCGGCTCATCGGCGATCAGCACATCGGGATCGTTGGCCAGCGCCATGGCGATCATCACACGCTGGCGTTGGCCGCCGGAAAGCTGGTGCGGGTATTGTTTCAGCCGCGCCTGGGGCTCAGGAATCTGTACCTGCTGCAGCAGCTCGAGCGCTCTTGCTTCGGCCTGCCTGCGGCTCATCTTGCGATGCACCCGTATCGCCTCGACGATCTGGCTGCCGATCGTGTAGATTGGGTTAAGCGAACTCATCGGCTCCTGAAAGATCATCGAGATCCGGTCGCCGCGCAGTTTGCGCCGCGCACGCTCGGAAAATTTCAGGATGTTCGCCCCGTTGTATTCGACAGTCGACTTCGGCGACACGACTGCGCGCTTCGACAACAGTCCCATGACGGTGCGCGCCGTCACCGACTTGCCCGATCCCGACTCGCCGACAATGGCGATCGTCTCGCCGCGATAGAGCTGGAACGAGATGTCCTTGACGGCTTCGATCATGCCGTGTTCGACCTTGAAATCGACGGCGATGTTGCGGGCATCGATGACCGGGTTTTCCGAACGGCCGTCATGGTCGAGCCGGACAGGCGGTGCGAAGGATTTGACGAGCGCGTGTTGCATCATGTCATGCTCAATAAGGATCGACCGCATCGCGCAGTCCATCGCCAAGCGCGTTGAACGCGAAGACGGTGACAAGCACGAAGCCGACCGGCGAAAGGATCCAGGGATAAGTGCCGATGACCGAATAGGTCGCGGTGTCTTGCAGCATCAGGCCCCAGGAGATCAGCGGCGGCTTCACCGCGAAGCCGAGAAAACCGAGGAAGGATTCGAGCAGGACGACGCTGGGGATCGCCAACGTGACCGCAACGATGACGTGGCTCATCACGTTTGGAAAAATATGCTGCATGATGATGCGGCCATCTGTGGCGCCGACCGCCATCGCCGCACGAACGTAGTCGATCCGCGCCAGTGCCAGGGTCTTGCCGCGCACTTCGCGCGACATCTGCGCCCAGCCGAGTGCCGACATGACGACGATCACGAAGGCCAGGAAAACATTCGTCGGCGCCGTCACCGGAACCAGCGAGGTCAGCGCCAGATAAAGCGGCAATTGCGGAAACGCGAGCACCAGTTCGACGAAGCGCTGGACCCAGACGTCGAATGTGCCGCCGAAATAGCCCGACACCATGCCGACCGTCGTGCCGATCACGGTGACGATGAAGACCACGGTCAATGCGATCATCAACGAGATGCGCGAACCATAGATCGCACGAGCCAGCACATCGCGACCGAATTTGTCGGTGCCAAGGAAGTGCACCGGCTGGCCGTCGGTCGAGCCGAAGAAGTGCCGGTTCGCGGGAAGCAGGCCGAGCAGTCTGTACTCCGCTCCCTTGACGAAGAAGCCGAGCAGCCGCGGATGGTCGTAGTCCGGCCCGACGACGGGTTGGAAGGTAACCGGGTCGAGGTCTTCCGAATCCGCCAGGGCATAGACGCGTGGCTGGAAGACGAAGTTGCCGTCCTTGTCATGGAAGCTCATCATCTGCGGCGGGGCGAAGCCGACATCGGTCACCTTGGGATCCATCGGTGCGAAGAAGTCGGCAAACACCGCCAGCAGCACCAGAAACGCGACCAGGATGAGCCCGGCCATGCCGGTCCAGGACCGTTTCAGGCGGCGCCAGACGAGTGCGATGTAACTCTCATTGCCGCGCGGCTTGATCTTGGCCGGTTCCTCGGCAAGTGGCGGCAGCGAGGGCTCGAAAGCAAGCATCTCAGGACCCTGCATATTGGCGCACACGCGGATCGAGCATGACGAGCAGCATGTCGGCGATGATGTTGCCGACGATCAGCGTCGCCGACAGCACCATCATGAATGTCGCCGTGACATAGACGTCGCCGACCGCCATCGAGCCAACGATCGCCGGGCCGACGGTCGGCAGGGCAAAGATGATCGCGGTCTCGATCTCGCCGGTCAGCATATAGGGCAGCACCACGCCCTGATACATGACCAGCGGATGCAGCGCATTGGGCACCGCATGGCGCATCACGACCGCACCACCGCTAAGGCCCTTGGCGCGAGCGGTTTCGACATATTGCGCGTTCAGCGTGTCGAGCAGATTGCCGCGCATCACCCGCATGTTGTAGGCGAGCCCGCCGAAGGTGGCGATGGCGACAACCGGCCAGACATGCCGGACGAGATCGACGAACTTCGCCCAGGACCACGGCGCCCCGCCAAATTGCGGCGAGAAGAAGCTGCCGATCTCGGAGACGTTGAACTGGAAGACCAGCAGATAGACGATGATCAGCGCCATCAGGAAGCGCGGCACCGTCATGCCGAGGAAGGAAATCGCTGACAGCGTACTGTCGATCCAGCTGTACTGCCTGGTCGCCGCCCATATGCCGAAGGTGATACCGAGGACCGAGGCCAGCAGATGGCACACCAGCGCCAGGAGCAGCGTGCGCGGCAGCCGCTCGCCCACCACATCGGCCACCGGCTTATTGTAATAGAGGCTGTAGCCGAAATCGCCGCGGGTGATGATGCCGCCGATCCAGTTGAGATACTGGACGGGCAGCGGCTTATCGAGACCATGTTCTATCCGATAGGCCTTGGCCTGCGCGTCGGCCTCGGCGAATGAGGCCCCGCCCTGATTGATCAACTGCGAGCGGATGTAGTCGGCATAGTCGCCCGGCGGCGCCTGGATGATGGCGAAGGTGACCAGGCTCAGAATGGCGAGGACCGGGATCGCCGACGCTATGCGCGTGAGCAGGAATCGCAACATCGGTCGGTCCGCTTCCTTGTCTGGCCGGTCGCTCTCTTTGAGCGTACGGAGGGTTGCTTTGTCCGGCCGCGCCAACTGGGGGGCCCGGAGTTCTCAGTCAGGGGAGGTAAACCTAGTTCATCGGGCCCTTGTCTCCGGGCTTGCCGGGAAGCTCTTCGGGGAACAGCTCGTATTTGGCCTGCTTGTCGGCAGCGACAAAGACCCGCTCGCGGACGATCGAATCCTCGGCCCAGTTGAACATGAAGATCGGCGTGCCCTGCGGGATGTTGGAGAAGCGTTTGTTGATGATCAGCGCGCCGGGATATTCCGTCAGGCCGACATTGTAGACGTGCTCGGTCGAGATCTTCTGGAAATCTCTCATGAGGCTGGCGCGCTCGTCATTGTCCGCGGACGAGACAAATTTGTTGACGATGTCGACGAGGTCCTTCTCGAAAGGCATCATATCGACCTCGCCGTTTTCCGGCGCACGATGGTCCCAGCTAGTCCGCGGACCGACCGGGGCCAGTTGATCGGTATTCTGGACGACGGAAGTCAGCTCCTGATCGTTGCGCCGTACCAGCCAGTCGAAGCGGCCGGAGTATTGCGAGGCATCGCGCTGGGTGCCGTTGAGTCCGTTCAGCACGATCCGCAGCCCTAGCTTTTCCATCTGGGCGACGACACCTTCGGCAAGGCTCTTGTCGGTGGTGTAGTCGTTGTTGACGAGCATCACGATCTCGACATTCTTGCCGCCGGCGGTACCTGCAGGAAAATTGACGAAGCCGTCGCCGTCCGTGTCCTTCAGGCCTGCCTTGGCGAGTTCCGCCTTGGCGCCTTCGAGATCGAAGGGGTAGTAGACCGTCGACTTCCGGTCGTAGAAGCTCGTGCCCGAGGATAAGCCGCCCGGATAGATGGCAGTGAACGGACCCTTGACCAGCGAGTCGCCGAGCGCCTTGCGGTTGAGCGCCATGGTGACGCCCTTGCGGAAGTCCTCGTTGCGGTTCAGCTCGCGTATCGCCTGTCCGCGCTCGTCGGGGTTGCCCCAGCCATTGGCTGAGAAATTCATGCGCAGATTATAGCCGATCAGCCGCGCGCCGAACGCAAGCCGTGCCGGTGCGTCCTTTTGCGCCGCGCGCTTCAGCGAGGCGACGAAGTTCTCCGGTTGCTCCAGATTGGAGAAGTCGCCGGCGCCCGCGACGGCCTGAACGTCGCGGTCGGCCCAGGTCGACAATTTGTAGTGCAGTTCATTGAGATACGGCAGCTGGTTGCCCTTCTCGTCGACCTTCCAATAGTACGGATTGCGACGCATGACGATGATGTCGTCGGGGCGGTATGCCACCGGCACCCAGGCACCCATCACCGGCATGTTCATATATTCCGGCGGGAACGCGTTCTTGAACTGCTCGTAGGTGTTCTTCGAATATTTCGGATGCTGCGGCTTGAGGATATGCGACGGGCCAGGGCAGAAGGTGCCGTAAGCCATGGCGTAAAGGTATTGTTTCGGAAAGGCGTCCTTGAACGTCCATTCGACGGTGTAGTCGTCGATTTTCTTCAACGTCGTGCCGACGCCGAAGGTCTCCTGCGTCGCGCCGTTCAGCGGCGACACATTAGGGTCGATCACCTCGTCGTCCCAGTAGAACATCACATCGTCGGCGTTGAACGGAACGCCGTCCGACCATTTCGCGCCCTCGACCAGATGCATCGTCAGCGTGTGGCCGTCCTTGGACCAGTCCCAGCTCCTGGCGAGGTTAGGCAGCGGCTCCGTGTCCTTGGCCTCGACCTGGAAAAGCGGCGCGGTGCGCGTCAGGCATTCGGAAAGACCGATGTCGATGCCGCCCCAGCCTTGCGTCTGGCCAGCGCCATAATTCCAGCCTTCCGGCCGGCCGCCGATGACATGGCGCATCGTATCGCCGTAAACGCCGATGCCATCCGGCATGTTGCCGGTCTTGAAGACCAGCGGCTCCTTAGGCAAACGGTCCTTGACCGGCGGCAGCTTGCCCGCCTTGACGTATTTCTCGGTGACCCAATCCGGTTCGTGATATTCCGGCAGTGCCTTGAATTCCAGGATGGAGTCGCGCGCGACGTATTTGATCTTTCCCTCGGCGGGGAATTGCGCGGGCACCGGCGGCACGGTCGGCTCGGATGCATACGCGTTCAGCGCCGAGGCCGAGACGCTAAGCGCCAGCCCGGCGAGAATGCCAATGTTTCGAAAATTCCTCATCGTCTCTCCTCCCTGTTGTTCAGGAGCGCGTTGACGCCGCTCCATTTCTCCTCGAACGAATGTACAGACGGGTGCGGAAAATCCTCCCGAAAGCTCGCCGCGATCCACCCGGTGAAATTCACACGGCCTGCTTGAGAGCCGCTTTTTCCGCACGCAACTCCTCGATCGAACGGACGTCGCGCCGTGCCGCGCCAGCCCATTCGCGGGTCTTGACCCTGGATTTCGAAAGCCGCTCCTTTGCAGCCGGCACGGCGCCCGCATATTGCGGCAGCCAGCGTGCCTGGGCGACAACCATCTCGTCCACCATCTGCCAAACCTCTTCCGGCGTCGAGACGGCGCCGACCAGCGGGTCGTGCAGGACCGCGAGTTTCAGCAGGTCGATGTCGCCGGAGATCGCCGCGTGAACCGACATGCGCTGGACGTTGATCGAGGAAATGCAAGTGGCGGCGCAGGCCTCCGGCAGCGTGATGCCGGAGGCCATGTTGATACCGAAGCGGTCGACGAAGCCGGGCGACTCGACGATCGCGTCCTGCGGCAGGTTGGTGATGATGCCGTTGTTCTTGACGTTGAAATGGCCGCGATAAAGGCGGTTCGTCTCCAGCGCCTCGAGAATGTGGCTGGCATGCTCGTTGGAGCGCTTGGCGGGGTCTATCGGCCTGGCGGCGGATTCCAGAAATTGCGGGAACTCCGTTTCGAACCAGTTGCGTGTTTCGGTCGAATAACGAAGGTAGCCGCCGGTCTCGCCGTGGATCCAGTCGGACATGTCGATCCAGCGGGTGATTTCGTCCGGCCGCTTGCGATACCAGGGCAGGTATTCGGAAAGATGGCCGTTGCTTTCGGTCGAATAGACGCCGAAGCGCTTCAGGACATCGATGCGCAGCTTTTCCTGCTGCGAATAGACCGGATGCGCCTCGAAGGCGGCAACCAGCTCGTCCTTACCGATCTTGCGGCCGTTGAGACGCAGGTCGATGAACCAGGTCTGGTGATTGATGCCGGAGCAGACGTAGTCGAGCTCGGTGCGCGACTTGGCGCCGAGCACTTCGGCGATCTGGTCGGCGCCATGCTGGACGCCGTGGCAGAGGCCGACGGTATCGACCCTGCCATATTCGATCGCCGCCCAGGTGTTCATGGCCATCGGATTGGCGTAGTTCAGGAATTTCGCCCCAGGCTCGGCGACTTCGAGGATATCCTTGCAGAAATCGAGGATCACCGGAATGTTGCGCTGGCCATAGAGGATGCCGCCGGCGCAGATCGTGTCGCCGACGCACTGGTCGATGCCATACTTCAAGGGAATGCGGATATCGTCCGCATAGGCTTCGAGACCGCCGACGCGAACGCAGCTGATGATGTAGCGGGCGCCCTCGAGGGCAGCACGGCGGTCTGTCGTTGCCGTAACCTTGGTCGGCAGCCTGTTGAATTCGACGACCCTGTCGAGGATCGACTTGATCATCTGGAGGTTGCGCTCGCTGAGATCGGTCAATGCGAATTCGACATCCCTGAATTCAGGAACGCACAAAATGTCGGTGAAGAGCTTCTTGGTGAACCCGACGCTTCCCGCACCGATGATAGCGATCTTGAAACTCATCAGCCTCACCTCGACCTGATCGAATGCTAGGGCAAAGGCGGCGAAAAGAGGCCTGGCCCGCCTGCCACGCTATGCAGGCTGGAATCCGGCACTTCCTCCCATCCGCTCTTTGACCGCGGTTTCTTTTGCTTTTCTCGAGGGATTATGCGCCTTATTCGGCACGCGACCAGAGAAGGATTATGCTTTTAGGGGTAATTTTGTGCTGCGGAACTTGATCGACATCGGGCCGGCGGGCAGGACGGTATCGCTGCCGCGCGGGCGCCAGCGCCTACACACCATGCCGACAAGCACCGGCTATGAAGTGCGCGAGAACGAGGTCTACGACTGGGATGGGCGCAAGCGCGGCCTGACGCCGTTTACCGTGCTCCAGCATACGATCAGCGGCACCGGCCGATTGCGCTACGAGAACCGGAACTACCGCCTGCAAAAGGGCGACACTTTGCTGGTTCTCGTGCCGCACAACCACCGTTACTGGCTGGCCAAGGGCGAACGCTGGGAGTTCTTCTGGATATCGATGAACGGCGAGGAGGCACTGCGCATCCACAAGTCGATCCTTGCCGCCGTCGGTCCGGTGCTGCGGCTGCAGCCCTCGACGATCGATCATCTGGCTGATTGCAGTGTGCGCCTGATCACGGGCGCGGTCTCGCCGGGAGCCGCCTCGGCCGTCGCCTATGAAGCAGCCATGGCGCTCTACGACGATGTCTTCGGCTCGCATGCCGTCACCGACGACAAGAGCGCCATGCAGCCGGTCATCGATCACATCAGGGCCAATCTCGACAGGCCGCTCCGCGTTGCCGATCTCGCTGAGATCAGCGGCCTGAGCCGCGCGCATTTCTCGCGCTGCTTCGCCGAGAGTGAAGGTCTTCCGCCCGCCGAATTCGTGCTGCAGCAGCGACTGCAGCGCGCGGCGAAGTTGCTCACGAAGGCCGATTTCCTGCCGGTCAAGGAAGTCGCCATCATGTGCGGCTTTGAGGATGCCAATTACTTTTCGAAGGTCTTCCGCCGCCTCTACGGCATCAACCCGACGCAATTCCGCACCAACGGAATGTATGCCAGCCTGGGAACCGCCCGATAGATTGGCACCGCGCGTGGCGTCGGAAGCGGGAACGCTTTTGCTTCCCCTTGGTTTAGGACAAGAGAGCCTGCTCGCCCCTGCGGCAACCCGCTCTTGGCGGAGATCAGGTCACAGTTGTCAGGGGAGTGATCGATGAACAATCCCGATCCGAATAACCCGAATCCACTGCCGGACAATCCCAATCCGGAGCCGGCCCGGCCGCCTGCCCCGCCGGAGACTCCGCCGGGAGAACCTCCAGGCGTACCCCCGCCCTCGCCGGATCCAATTCCGACGCCGGACCAGGAGCCGATCGGAGTTCCTCCCGGCACGCCTTCCGAAATTCCTTCGGAACCGACCTTTCCCGGGCCGACCGCCTGAAGGGCGGTCGGGTGGAGGATGGCAAGGGTGATTTCGGCGAAGCGCTCGAAACGGGTCTTGCCATGGAACGTTTTGCGCTGGCGCTCATTCACCCTTTCATCATGGAAACCCGCGGCGGGCCCTGCAACCAAGGGAGGTTAAAATGAAAGTTAGCAACTGCATGACAAAGGACGTCGAGATCGCCAGTCCGCAGCAAACCCTGCGCGATGCGGCAGAAATGATGGGTCGCCTCGACGCCGGCGCAATGCCGGTGGGCGAGAACGATCGGCTTGTCGGCATGGTAACGGATCGCGACATCGCAATCCGCGGCGTCGCCCAAGGCAAGACACCTGACGCCAAGGTACGGGAAGTGATGAGCACCGAGGTCAGGTATTGCTTCGAAGACGAAGACGCGGAGGATGTTCTGCGTAACATGGCTGACCTGAAAGTGCGCCGCTTGCCGGTGCTGAACCGCGACAAGCGCCTGGTCGGCATCGTTTCGCTGGGCGACCTCGCCACCAACAGCGAAACGGCGACAGCAGGTGAAGCGCTGAGCGGCATCTCGCAACCCGGCGGCGAGCACTCGCAAACGATACACTGACGGCGCACCACCGGCCGGCCTTTGCTACGATCGAACCGCCGGCTGGATAGACGCCGGCCTGCCGGCGAAACTGTTCAGAGCGAACTGGACTGCAACCCGACGAGGAGCAAGCCATGATTACGATGAAGGCCGTCCGTATCCACGATTTTGGTGGACCGGAGGTTCTTTCGCTGGACGCGGTTCCGTTGCCTCAGCCGCATGACGACGAGGTCACGCTCAAGGTCTACGCGGCAAGCGTCAATCCCGTCGACTACAAGGTTCGCGAGGGCTCTTCGGGCGCGGATCTGCCCGTCACGCTCGGCCGCGACGTATCCGGCGTGGTGGAACTGTGCGGCACGCGGGCCCATATGCTGAAGAAGGGCGATCCACTATATGCCATGCTCGGCAACGACCGCGGCGGCAACGCCGAATATGTCGTCGTCAAGGCAACGGAGGCGGCAGCGAAACCGCAACGCTTAAGCCACGCCGAAGCCGCCGCCGTGCCACTTGCGGGCCTTACCGCGTGGCAAGGCCTTTTCGATCACGGCGGCCTCAAATCCGGGCAGCGGGTCCTTATCCATGGCGGCGCCGGCGGCGTCGGTCATCTGGCGGTGCAGTTCGCAAAGGCCGCGGGCGCGTTTGTCGCGACGACCGTGTCCGCGCAGGATTTCGAGTTCGTCCGCGCGCTTGGTGCCGACCAGGCGGTCGATTACAAGAACCAGCGCTTCGAGGAGCTTGTCGAGGACGTCGACCTCGTCTTCGACCTGGTAGCGGGTGAAACACAGGACCGCTCGTGGGACGTGCTCAAGCCCGGCGGGACGCTCGTCTCAACGCTTTCCGAACCGTCGGCGGAGAAGGCCCGCCTGCATCGGGCTCGCGGCGTTTCCTATTTGACCAAGCCGAACGCGGCGCAGCTTGCCGAGATCAGCCGCCTCATCGACGCCGGGAAGGTCAGGCCATTCGTGCAGGCAATCTATCCTCTTGAGGAAGTCGCCAGGGCCGAGGAACAGCTCGAGAAGCAGCACACGCGCGGCAAGATTGTGCTTCAGGTAGCTGCCTGAGCACTCGCCGAACAACAGGCCGCAGGCCAGTTTGCGGAGTGCTCGGACACAGGCCGTTTTCTGCTGTCCAGAAGCCCGGCGGCCGAGAGTTTGACACAGGACGGCGCGCCGGGCCTGGCCGGCTTAGGCAGGTGCCGGCTGAAGCAGCATGCGCCGGGTTTGCCGGGATGCGCAAATCAAACAAATCAAGGAGATGCAACGGATTGTGAGGCACGTCGCGACGACACCGTCGCACGGCCGCGATTAGTTAACTGCGAAGCGAAGGGCACAGCGTTTACCGAAAGGCGGGCTAGGTTCCTACCGGCCGCAAGCCGCAAAAACCGCTTCAAACTGTCGGAAACCGGCGATAGGTTCGAACCATGTCTCAACCCGCCAATCCGATCTCCATTGCCCGTCGCGATCAGATGTTTCCAGTGCTGGCTGAGGCGGACCTGGACCGCATGGGCCGTTTCGGCGAAGCCGTGTCCTATGCTGCAGGCGAACAGATCGTCAAAGCCGGCGAGCTGGCGCCCGGTCTGATCGTGGTCCTGTCCGGCAAGGTGGATATCATCCAGGGCGGCAGCTTCGGCCGGCGCGAAACCATCGTCACGCATCGTGCGGGCAATTTCGTCGGCGAGTTGGCGCAGCTTTCAGCCCGGCCCTCACTGGTGGATGTGGAGACGGTCGAGCCGGTCGAGGCGCTCGTCATCCCCTCGCAAAGGCTGCGGGATCTGATGGTGCAGGAAGCAAACCTCGGCGAGCGCATCATGCGGGCGCTGATCCTGCGCCGTGTCGGCCTGCTCGAGAGCGGCACAGCCGGACCGATTATTGTCGGACCGGTCGACAGCGGCGACGTATTGCGGCTGCAAGGTTTCCTGGCCCGCAGCGGTCAGCCGCACCGGGTTCTCGATTCTGCTACCGATCCCTGCGCCAGGACGCTGATCGAACGCTTCCATGTCGATATCCACCATTTGCCGATTGTGCTCTGTCCGAACGGCAAGCTGCTGCTCAATCCCGGAGAGAACGAGCTTGCCCGCTGCATCGGCCTGGTGAGGCCGATCGACTCCGGCAAGCTGTACGACGTGGCCATTGTCGGCGCCGGACCGGCCGGCCTCGCGGCGGCCGTCTATGCGGCTTCCGAAGGGTTGTCGACGATCGTGCTCGATTGCCGTGCCTTTGGCGGACAAGCGGGCGCCTCCTCGCGCATCGAGAACTATCTCGGTTTCCCGACCGGCATTTCGGGAATGGCGCTGATGGCGCGCGCTTACAATCAGGCGCAGAAATTCGGCGTCGAGATGGTGATACCGGACGAGGCGAAGCTGCTGGGCAGCGCAAGCGACGCGTCCGGTGCCCACTACACGCTCGCCGTCGGCGGCGGGGAGACCGTGCGGGCACGGTCGGTGGTGATCGCCAGCGGAGCGCGCTATCGCCGCCTCGACATGGCAAACCTGGCGCAATTCGAGGGAACCTCCGTGCATTACTGGGCTTCGCCGATCGAAGCGCGGCTTTGCGCCGGGCAAGAGGTAGCCCTGGTCGGCGCCGGCAATTCGGCTGGCCAGGCTGCCGTCTACCTGGCGGCGCATGTGAAGAAGGTATGGCTGCTGGCGCGCGGCAGCAGCCTCGATGCGAGCATGTCGCGCTATCTGGTGGAGCGCGTCAGGGCACAGCCGAACATCGAAGTGCTGGCTGAGACGCAGATTGCGGCACTGGAAGGCGACGACGGCAATCTTAGCAAAGTGCGCTGGCGCAACCGCGACACCGAGACAGCACGTCCGATCCGCCACCTCTTCCTGTTCATCGGCGCCGATCCGAACACCGACTGGCTGGCGCAATGCGGCGTGGCGTTGGACGCGAAGGGCTTCGTTCGCACCGGGCCTGACATTGGCCAGGAACGTGGTGCACTGGAGACGAACCGCGGCGGGGTGTTCGCCATCGGCGACGTGCGCTCCGGGTCGATCAAGCGCGTCGCCGCTGCCGTCGGCGAAGGCGCCCAGGTGGTTGCAGCGCTGCATGCATATCTCGCGCGAAACGGCAGTCTCGCCGTGGCGCCACAACTGGTCAGGAGCGTATGATGGCAGACGAATGCAGGCACGCCGGGGACATTCGCGACGTGACACCGAGCACGCTCGGCTGCGAGGAATGTCTGAAGAGCGGTTCGCAGTGGGGTGCATCTGCGGCTCTGCCGCACATGCGGCCATGTCGGCTGCTGCGACGACTCGCCCAACCGTCATGCCACCAAACATTTTCGGGCAACCGGCCATCCTGTCATCGAAGGCTACGACCCGCCGGAAGGTTGGGGATGGTGCTACATCGACGAGATCTTCCTCGACCTCGGCGACCGCACCACGCCGCAAAACGGTCCGATACCGCGCTTCATTTGAGCTTCGCGAGCGGGCCGCTAGAGCAATTCCAGGAAAAGTGTGAACGGGTTTCGTCCGGAATTGCGTCAAAACAAAAGATGGAGCTGTTCGGCGTTTCCGTGAAACGATGGATCGTTCTAGTCCAAGGCTGCTTCGGCTTGAGTGGGCGTATCGCGTCCCTCTGGTGGTGCCGATGAACGCTCGCGTATATGCCTGACGGTCTGGAGGACACGATCGGCAAGAGATGCAAGCGCACCCTGTGCCGTGCGCGTCCCGATGACGGATTCCAGCGTAACCGACTGCGTTGAGAATTTGTGTTTGAACGACTCTGCGCCACAGAGGAAATCGACCATGCTCAAGCCGTGATCGATCGACCACTGCACGTAATCCATCAACAGGATCACACCCGGCGACGCCCGGCCGAAATCCGGATCGAACGTCGTCACGAAGGCCATCATCATGTCGTGCTGGACGAAGTTGATCGACACCGCGACCATCACGCCATTGCATTCGAGGACGAAGATATGCAGCACGCCGGCGCGCGCCAACGCATCGACGAGCGCGGCGAGTACCGGCACGCCCTCTTCGAACAGGTCTGATTCACGCATGCGCTCGGTCAGCCATTTCCGCTTCAAGGCCGCGAGGCGCTCCAGTACCGGTTGCAGCGGCTCGTCGGGGGCAAGCAGGCGAAATCTCACCTCTCCGGTTTCTTCCAGCGCCTTGATGCCGCGCCGATAGTTCTGGCGCGTCTTTTTCGACTGGTCCGCCAACCATGCCGCTCCGCTTTCCCATTGTCCGGCAACGCGATAGCTGACTTCCGTTCGGTGAAAGTGACGAAGCCTGATGCCGCCGGAAGCTCCCGGCGTGAAAATTTTGCGGGCCGCCGCATCCGGCGAGAGACGACTGATCAAGGCAAGATCGAAGCCACCTGCATCGCAGAGTTGGGTCCATAGCTCCTGCAGCGCCGATAACGAGCATTCCGGAGCAACGAGAATATCCCCATAGTCGGTATAGCTGCCGGCCGCCCATTCGAGAAACCGCAGCCCCCTGCGCCTGCCGATCGCCAGCGGAACGACAGCAACGAGTCTCTCGCCCTTCCAGACCAGGCCGATCCGCAACGCGCGCTGGTCACGGCGTTGTACGGTACTCCACCATGCCGAAATCCAGGCATGGCTTTGAAAGATCAGCCCGTCGG
Organism: Mesorhizobium sp. M0800; assembly: GCF_040320095.1. Classification (NCBI taxonomy): domain Bacteria; kingdom Pseudomonadati; phylum Pseudomonadota; class Alphaproteobacteria; order Hyphomicrobiales; family Phyllobacteriaceae; genus Mesorhizobium; species Mesorhizobium sp. M0800. The sequence goes on along the minus strand of NZ_JAMYOZ010000020.1, from coordinate 83,343 downwards.
TACGATGCCAAAGCTCCATCCAAGCGGCTTCGACCGCAGCCAGGCGATCCGCCGAACGGACGATTTCCAGGCGCTCCGCGCCTAGGACGTCGATGGAAACAGCGGTGTTCATGAAGGAGAACTGTCCTGTGGCTGCGCGACCACATTGGGCCGTCTGTGAAACAGTCGCATGACATGCCTTGCCATCTTCTTGAGCGGCAGGATGTAGAGCCCAAAGAGCGACTGGTAATCGCGCACATCGCGATCGACCAGGCCAAATTTCAGGTCTTCATCCGGCTCCGGGACAAATTGCGTTCCGAACAGACGATCCCAGAACGAAAAAAGCAGGCCGAAATTCTTATCGTAGTGACGAGGGTCGATGCTGTGATGCACCTGGTGCCAGTGCGGACACAGGATGATGTTGTTCAACGGGCCGAACGATATCTTGAGATGCGTATGGCGAACAAAGTCCATCATCAGGATGTTACGGATGACGTAGACGTTGATGCCGAAGATGGCGACCTCTACCGGATCGAGTGCGATCAGGCTCCATATCCCGAAGCAGATGCCCGGGATGACGCCATCCCACATACGGTTGATCAGATCGTCCAGCGGATGAACCCGGTCCTTGGTGATCCCCACCATCACCTCGGCCGAATGATGCACCTTGTGCAATTCCCACAGGAACGGGAAACGGTGCTGGGCGACGTGGTAGAGGTAGTATGAAATATCATAGGCGACCAGCATGGTTGCGGTGAAGATGACGATCGTCACCGGTCCCGCCGGGCCGCCGAGAAGCGGCGCGTGGATGTTAAGGAGCCAGCCAATTGCCTCGCGTGTGCCATAGCCCACCGCGACGACGAAGGTGACGCCGGCAGGAATAAGCAGGAAAGGCATCATCGCCCGTTTCGTGATCCAGAACAGGGCGTCGGCTCGCGCCGACGGGTGCAGGATGACTTCCTGTGGGAAGGCGAAGTCGAAAAAGTCCCTGAGGGACTTATGTTCGGCAGTTCGCCAGTAGCCGATCACCGCGCTGCCCAGTGCGGTGAGGAGAAGCAGGCCGAGCGTGGTCAGATTGACGTTCGAAAGCTTTTCCACAATCGCTCTGGCAAATTCGGAAAACATTGATGCAGCGGCTCCTGGTCGTAAGAAGGCAGTCTGGGTCGTAAGAAGGCGATCTGGCGAATAGCAAAGCACAAAATTCCCGCCAAACTCGCTACGCCGCCTGCAACCAGTGGCTGTTGCGGGCGCAGCGGGCAAAGCAGGCTGGATGGTGCGAGACTAGCAGATCAACGGTAACGAAACCGCTAAATGTCCAAACGTAATTAATGTCGAATACGGCCGGAACTCGCCCGGCAACTCTACGTTGGCACCGGTTTTTGCTGTTGCGGCGGGTGAATTGGGGCAAGATGGATATCGATTCCGGCTTCGCCCACTTCACCGTGCCAGGCGAGGCGTTCGGCTTGCTGCCTGGTGCCAAAACGCAGTGAAACCCAACCGCCTTGGCCTGGCATGTCACCGCCCGCGCCGATATCGAGCGCAGCATCAGGAAAGCGGATGGCCAACAGTACCTCGTCGCCGCGCAATACCGTGACCGTATCTTCGTGCCGGTCGGCATGGAGGCCGGCGGCCAGTTGGAAGACGATCTCGGACTGGCGCCTGCCGCCGAGCAGTTGGTCGGTGATGAGGATGCCATCGGCCTGGCGCGCCAAAGTGCGCTGATGCACGACGCCGAAGCGGCTTCTATAGCCGTCATGCCGGGCGCTCAGCCTCCAGCGCGGTCCCGGCTCGCTCTCCACCAGCGCTGCGACTGCCTTGTGCGACCAGTTGAAATTTCCAGCGATGGTGCTTTGGCTCTTGCCCTCGATGTTCAGCGTGTTGTGCGCCGGTGTGGAGCGGAACCAGTCGCGCCATGCGCCTCCCGAACCGTAGAGCCAGGTGCCGGGATCGACCAGCACCGGCTCATCGTCGATGCACAGGGTGAGCGACAGCGCGTCGGCATGGCCGTGCGCCGCTATCGAGAGATAGCCGAGCGGTCCATGGTCGAACGTCAGTTCGACATTGCGGCCATTCATTGCTCCGCGCCAGACGGAGAGCCCGCCTTGCGTGAATGTCCGCAAGCCATGCACCGCGGGCGCCGGGCCTGACGGCGCACCAAAGAAAAGCGAACGAAAATCGTCAGGCTCCGGCGCGTTGCCCGGCGTCCCCAGTAAGCCGTGGATGGCGGCCGCGACGGATCGGATATAGTTCGGCTCGTCGCCCAGCTTCAGCACATGGCCCTCATCGTCGTCGCCGAAGCGGGCGGCTTTCTGTGGCAGCCAGCCGACGAAATTGGCGAAGGCGCCCAGACGCGCTTCGACGGCCGAGGGAAACGGCGTTCCCGCCTGGCGTGCCGCGGCGGCGCACAGCAAGATGAGTTCGGCGCTGAAGGCTGCATAGGTCGGCGTTTGCTCGGCACCGGCGCCGTCGGCAAGAATCTGCTTGTGCGTCTCATTTAAGAGGGCGCTGCGGGCAATTTCGGATTCGGCCCCGAGCGCCTGGCCAACCAGATATTCGCCAGCCAACTCTGCGACGAGATGGTTGTTGGCGGAGGAATATCGCGACGGAAACCGCGGCAGCCAATAGGCGCTTGCCGCGAGTATCTCACCAGCTTTCCGCAGCGTCGCCGGGTCAAGCCGGTCACCGATAAGGTCTAGGGTGACGATCAGGCTGATGGCTCGCAACGCTACTTCGATGCCGGAAGCCCAGCCAATGCCTCGGAACGGCGGATTGGCGGAATGCCAACTGCCGATTGCCGCCTCAATGGCACTCCGGGATCGATTGTCCTCGCTGAGGAGCAGGTGTGCAGCCAGTACTGGCAATTGCTGCAGCCGGTTCACCTCCCAGACATATTTTATATCGCCAAGGTCGCCGCCATCGCGAAAATCGATATCGAACGTATGAGCCTCGGCGCCAGGCCAAAGCCTGCCGGTTACCGGATCAAGACGCCAAAGCTCAGCAGGAAACAAAAGATCGGGCTCACGCTTTGGCCATGTCCGCCCGAGTGCCGAAAACCGGCCATGAAGCATCTCTTGCGCGGCCGCCGCTATGGCCTGCCGTTGAGCGTCGGTCGCTGCCAGCGCAGCATGGCGAAATCCGGGCAGCACTGGGTACAACTGCGGCGATGGATAGCGCTCCCACCCATCATCGCGGCGGCGCGACGCGATCCTTCGACGTTGCTCGCCCAGCCGGTGCAACACCTCGGCCGGTCCCATGCTGCGCAATCGGTTGATGTACCAGCCGATTCTCATGCACGCCCCGTCAACGTTTCGGTCCTGTATACCATGCCGTCGAAAAGCTGCGGGCCGGCAATCTTCTTTCCCGTTCGTTGCGGTTAATATCTCCCGCGAGCATGCGGAGGGAGCGATGCGAAAAGCGGTGTATGTTGTTGCCTGGGTGCTCGTCTTGCTTGTGGCGGCCGAGGCAGAGCCCATCCCTCTCAAGCGCGGCGTTGGCGTGCATCAGTGGCTCAACTGGTCGCCGGTGGAGAAAGACGGAACCTACGTTTGGCCGCCCTATCGCAGCGAAAAGGAGTGGCTTGCGGAAAGCAGGCCGCTCACCGACTGGCCGGCCGGGGAGGTGTTTGCCCACATCCGATCGATGGGCTTCGACTTCGTCCGGCTGAGCGTCGATCCCGGCCCGCTGCTTGCCAGCGGGGACGCCAAGCGGCAGCAGGCGCTGGACATACTTGCCGCCGCCGTCGAGCGGATCACGTCGACCGGCCTCAAGGTGGTTTTCGACCTGCATGGCGTCACTCAGATTCCCGACTACAGCATGGAGATGATCTATGGCGGCGCCGACAGCGAGGGCGTTGCCCGCTATCGTCAAATGGTTGTGGCGGTCGCCGCCACGCTGGTCAAGATAGGCACCGACAAAGTCGCCCTCGAACCTTACAACGAGCCCGCATACTACCCTTGCGATGCGAGCGGCAGCGATCACTGGCAGCGGATCATGGCAGGGACCGTCCACGACATTCGAGCGGTCAGCAGCGAACTTACCATCGTTGCAACCGGCGCCTGCGGCGGCAGCATTGCCGGATTGGTCAACCTCAGCCCCAGCTTTGATGACCCAAACCTCTATTACAGCTTCCATATGTATGAGCCGCACAGCTTCACCCACCAGCGGCCGGATGACACGATCAGCTTTGCTTCGGGACTTCCCTGGCCGGCCGACAGCAGTACACCCGAAGTGGTGACCGAAACCCTTAGAGCGCGGATGGAAGCTGCCGGCTTGAGCAGGGTCGAGCAGGTCATGAACATGGCCACCGCGCGCCAAGCAATCGCGAACTATTTCGAGCAGAACTGGGGCCAGAGCCAACTGGAGGCGAGCTTTCGCCAGGCTGTCGACTGGGCTGAAGGCCATGGCATTCCCAGCCGGCGGCTCTTCATGGGCGAATTCGGCGCTATCCTCATGTCCGCGGACGGCCGCATGGGCGCCTTTGAGGCCGACCGTTCGCGCTATCTCAAGGCAGTGCGCCGAGAGGCCGAACGCTTCGCGATCCCATGGTCTGTCTGGGAGTTCTCCAATCCCTATGGGATGAGCCTCATCCCGCCCGATGGTCCCCCGGTTCCCGACCCGGAGATGCTGCAGGCATTGGGCCTGCCATAGGTGCCGTCACTCGCCCTCACCAGCGAACAACCGGTGGCGACCCCTGACCGCCAGGCTCGATCGAGGAACGGCCCGTGGCAGCTTTCTCCCGGTTGGGTTGTATTGGCACGAAGTGTTTAACACATTTGTTGTACTGAATTGAGGAATGCGCGCGCCTAGGGGGAACAATGTGTGGAATTGCCGGATGGATCGGTCGAAGGGCTAAAAATCCACAAGAGCGGGCCGCCAGAATGTCAAACGCATTGCGGCATCGCGGTCCCGATGCCGAAGGCACCGAGATATTGGACCTGAATACCGGCGAGCAACAATTGGCATTGGTCCATCGCCGCCTGGCGATCATTGACTTGGCGCCTGAGTCAAATCAGCCGATGCAGATTGAGGACGGCCGTCTCAAAATAATTTTCAACGGAGAGATATATAACTACATCGAGTTGCGCCAGGAACTGATCGGCCTTGGCCATCATTTTCGAACGCGCTCCGACACCGAGGTGCTGCTCCGAGCCTACGATCAGTGGCACTTGTCCATGTTCGACCGGCTGAGCGGCATGTTCGCCTTTGCACTCTGGGATGCTCAGAGGCAGGAATTGATCCTCGGCCGGGATCCCTTCGGGGAAAAGCCGCTTTACCTCATGCAAAGCGAAAGATTGCTGCTGTTTGCCTCGGAGATCAACGCATTGTTGTCGGCGCAGCAAGATGCGCAGCAACTCGATCTGGATGCGGTGGACGAGTATCTGAACTGGCGTTATGTGCCGGGACCACGCACGCTTTTTAAACAGATCCGCAAGCTCAATCCCGGAAGCTATGCTGTCTGGTCGCAAGGGGTGGTCAAGGAAACGCGCTACTATACGCCTCCGGATCAGGCGGCCCTGACCGAGCGGATCGACGGAAAAACCGCCAAGAAGCGATTTCTGGAACTGCTCGACCATTCCGTCGAGATCAGGATGCGCAGCGATGCACCTTTTGGGGCCTTTCTCTCCGGAGGACTCGACTCCTCGGCTATCGTCGCCCTGATGGCCAGGCACAGCGCCACGCCCATTCGCACGTTTTCCGTCGGGTTCGACGACGCGGCCTATAGCGAACTTGCATTCGCCCGGCGCGTTGCCGATCATTTCAAGACCGATCATTGCGAACTTGTCATCCAGCCAGGCGATCTGATGGATCACCTGCCGGCGATGGTTCGCCAACGCGGGGGACCTGTTTCGCAAAGCAGCGATATTCCAATTTACCTGATGTCGGAGCGCGCCGCCCAGGACGTCAAGATGGTGCTCACCGGAGAAGGAGCCGACGAGATTCTCGGCGGCTATCCCAAGCATCGCGCGGAATCACTGGCCGGGATCTACCAGTCGCTTGTTCCAGCCTCGCTGCACGATAACGTCCTTTCCCCTTTGGTACGCGCCATGCCGGGCGCGTCGGCCAAGGTCGATACGTTTGCCCGCACCGCGGGCGAAAGGGACTTTGCCGCCCGGATGGTCTCCTGGTTTGGAGCCGTTTCGGCGCGGCAGCGCGCTTGCCTGATCGGTGCGTCCGCAAATCGCCGTTATGAGCGCAATGACTTTCCGTTCTCGTCAAGTGCTGCGGCCTCCCATCTTCGCCGCGTGTTGTTTTTCGATCAGACATCGTGGCTGCCCGACAATCTCCTGGAACGAGGCGACCACATGATGATGGCCGGTTCAATCGAAGGAAGAATGCCGTTCCTCGATCGCGATCTGGTCTCGTTCGTCAGCAAATTGCCCGATCGCTACAGGCTGGGTTGGTTGCACAGCAAGCAGATCCTGCGCGACAGCATGGCCAATATTCTTCCGGAGGAAATTCTCAGCCGCCGCAAGGTCGGGTTCAAGGTACCGGTCGCCGAATGGTTTCGCGGATCGATGAGGAACTACGTGCATGACCATCTTTGCTCGCCTCACTCCGTCATTCGCAGCTATCTGAGTCCGAAACAGCTAGATCAAATCGTCTCGGAACACACCGCGCGTGCTGCAGACCACGAAAAGCTGATATGGGCGCTGTTGAATTTGGAGATATTCCACCGCGAATTCAGGCTCGACGCGCCGCCGCGATCGTCGGCCTCAGCGCTTGACCGGTTGACGGCTTGACGCGGCCGACCGCCAGACATCGCAGATTGCGCCGACAAACGGGGCGAGCTCAAGCCGTTCCCGATGCACGGCCATGGCACCGGCACCAAGCTTTGCCCGCAGTGCCGGGTTCTCCACGAGGCGGCTCAGTGCCTCGGTCAACGCTGTAACATCGCCTGGCGGCACCAGCAGCCCGGATTGCCCGTCGGAAATTATGTCTTCGACGGCGCCAACCGGGGTCACCACCACCGCCAAACCGGCTGCCATGCCTTCGATCACCGACATCGGCAGATTTTCGGCGAAGGATGGAAGAACCAGAATATCGGCCGAAGAAATCAGCGATGCGACATCGTCCGGTCCCACCCAACCCGGAAAGGCGATCCGGTCTGCAATCCGCAGCGCGGCTGACTTTGCCCGTGCCGCCTCGACTTCGCCATCGCCGGCAATCGTGGCGCGCCAATTCTTGACAGGGCTCATGCGGTGCAGTGCCTCGAGCAATTGCGGTACGCCCTTGCGGTCGCCGATGCGGCCCAGGAACAGGATATGCACATGGTCGCCGCCGCCGACATGCGCCAGCGACGGGACTTCGGTCGCATTGGGCACGATCACGATATTGCCGGCTGCGCCCGGCGCCTGGCTGGCGACGAAATCGCGCCAAAGCCTGCCCAAAACGATCACCCGATCGGCATGCTCGAACAGAGCTTTGATACGGCGGCTTATGAAACCGCGGTCGGCTTTCCAGAATGTCTGATACTGCGCCCCGTGCAAATGCAGGACATAGGGTATCGACAGCAGCCGTGCGCAGGCGGCAATCACCATCTTGCGGTAGGTGCTGCCGGAAACTGAGATGTTGATATGAATGACATCGGCGCGTCCAGCCAGACGCGCTTTAAGCATCCGTAAGCAAAAACCGAGCATATAGAAGATCGAAAGTCCGACATGCCCCGGGCCACGACTGGCAAGGAAGCACACATCGATGTCGGCGATTTCTTGCCGTTCGAACTCCTGCTTCAGCGCCCCCATGATGCGGTCGATGCCGCCCTGCCCCGAAACGCCCGAGGGCGTCGCGACCAGGACATGTATTTTTCGATCGGATATGAGGCGCTGCAACATGATGGTACTCTAAATAACACAGACCAGGTAACTGCAAAGCAAACGTTCCCGATAAGGTTTACGGCAAATCTTTTAGTTCAAACTGAATCTGTTCACCCTTCGGCGTCATCGGGCTGGATTTTCCGCCAGTCGGCGGCTAGTCGAAGGTGAGTTTTCCAGGGACACGCCCTTGCTGCTCCGTTCCACGCTCATTTATGCTCCGGCGATCCTGCTGACGCGAATTTCGGCGCTGCTCCTGCTGGTCGTCGTGACGCGTTTGATCGACCAGACCGAGTATGGCCTGCTCACCCTGGTGGTGACCGTCGGCGAAATGACCGACATTGCCGTCACCAACTGGCTGCGCATCGCCTTGCTGAGGCTTGGCGGCAAGGGCGAAGTCAGCCGCGGCAGCCTGATGCTGGCCGGGCAGGTGTTGCTTGCCACCACGGCACTGGCGCTGGTCATATCGGTAGGCGCGTCGGCGGTGATCGTGCCTGAACGCTGGGTCGAGTTCGCGATCGCAGTCTGCGGCTATCTGGTCGCCGGGTCCATCAGCCGCTTCGCGTTGACGGTGCTGCAGATGCAGCAGCGCCATTCGGTCTATTCGATGCTAGAAGCCCTGCGTGCCCTGCTGCAACTCGCGTTACCGATCGGCGCTATCCTTGTCTTTCAGGATAGCTTTCTGACGGTGTCGCTCGGCTCGAGCCTCGGCGCCTTGATTGCCGGCATCGTGGCGGGCATCATGGCATCGCGACGGCTCGTTGCCGGTCCGCCGCGCTTCACCCACAGGGACTTCTTTGCGCTCGGTGTGCCGCTGATCATCATGGCGCTGGTAGGCTTCGGGCTCAACAGCGCGGAGCGTCTGTTCCTCAAGATCTATTACGATGCCAGCGCTGTGGCGATCTTCGCCGCAGCCTATGCGCTGGCCCGCCAGCCGATCGACATGGTTGCCAACGCCATCAACATGGGCGCCTTTCCCGAGGTGGTCAGCCGGTTCGACGAGGATGGGCCCGCGGCGTCGGGCCGGCTGCTGTCGCAACTGATGGCGCTGATGATGCGGCTTTGCCTGCCTATTGCAGCGATGCTGGTCGCGCTCAGCAGCGATATCACCGAGCTCATGCTGCCCTCGCAATATCACGGCCGCTTCGGCCTGCTGTTTCCGATCATTGCCTTCAGCGTGCTGTGTGCCAACCTCACGAGCTTCGTCTATGGCGTCGTGGTGCACGCGCACAAGCGGCCGTGGCTGCTGATCATCGCCAATCTCTTCGGCTCGGTGGCAACAATCGCATTGTCTCTGCTGTTGATCCCTCCGATGGCGGAGATCGGCGCCGCTTTGGCGCTGGCGGGCGGATCGGTGGTGGGCTCCATAACCTGCATCATCATCAGCGAGCGGCTCACGCCGGTGCCGGTGCCATGGCGCGACATCGGTGTCTCGGTGGTCATCTCGCTCAGCACGGGGGTGGCCGCCAAGCTTGCCAGCATGGTGCCCGGCGACGTGCCGGCAATCTTCTCCCTTGTCGCCGGCGGCACCGCCGGCGCTGCGGTTTTCTTCGGGCTGACCTCGTTGTTCCACCCTGTGGCAGCGACGCAATTCGTCGCCCAGCTGCGAGCGCGGTTGCGGATCGCGTAAAGCGAAGTCCAGGGCCAACGCCTGTTTTGTGAGGGAACGCGAAACTATAAACCGGCGTTTCGGCGCCAGCGACGCTCCCAGAACTCTCGGCACAGCAGCCCTGCATAGGCAGTGTTGGTGTCGTAGTAGCGGCGCCACAAGCGTCGCGGCTCCTGGATGACGCGGAACAGCCACTCCAGGCCGGCCGCTTGTATCAGCTTCGGCGCACGGGCAACCTTGCCCCCATAGACGTCGAAACTGCCGCCCACGCCCATCACGAAGCTTGAGGCGAGTTCATCGCGGTAGCGTTTGAGAAAGCGTTCCTTGCGCGGTGTCGGCATGGCCACCAGCAGGCAGTCGGCGCCCGAGGCGTTGATCGCCGCGACGATCCCGGCCTCGTCCTCCGGCTTGAAATAGCCGTTGCGCATTCCCGCTATGACGAGGCTCGGATGGTCCTTGGCAAGTCTCACTACAACCGCGTCGAGAACGTGCTGTTCGGCCCCCAGCAGATACGGCCTGAATCCACGCTTCGCGCAGAGGCTCAGCAGATTGATCATGATGTCGACGCCCGCCACCCGCTCGGGCAGCGCGACGCCGCACAGACGTGCACCCCAAAGCACGCCGATGCCGTCGACATTGACCACGTCCGCCCCGGCCACGTCCTCGCGCAGCTCGGCATTCTGGCGCATGGTAACCAGCTTGGCGACGTTCACGACCACATGATGCAGCGGCCGCCCCAGGGTCATCGCCTCGTCGGCGATGGCCAGTGTCTCGGCCATGGTCAGCGCATGGATCGGTGCGCCAAGGAACTCCCGGCGCCGTGATGCCAACAGGGAATGCTGCGCCCATGCCGGGGCGTGCGCGTTCATGCGGCCTGCTCCCTTGCAAGCGTCACTTGTGCGACCTCTGGTTTCTTGCCTTCGATGCGGGCGTCGGGCTTGCGTGCCTTGCGCCACGTCCACAGACCCCTCGTATCGACGAGCTTCTTGTCCTTGAGCGCTTCGGGGTCGACCAGATTGAACTGCCGATGGTCGACCAGGAGGACGACGATATCGGACTTGTCGATGGCCGAAAGTGCGTCGGTGAACACGATGCCCCTGCCCTCGAGCTCATGCGGCAGCGCATTTGTGTTGGGTTCAGCCGCAATGATCTTCACATTGGGGATATCGGACAGAAGTTTCACCACCTCGACGGCCGGGCTCTCGCGCAGATCGTCGATATTGGCTTTGAAGCTGAGGCCAAGACAGGCGATCGTTTGCTTGCGGGAGGGGTCGAGCAAGGCCTCGATATCCCTGACCACCGACATCGGCCGCTCGGAATTGATCCGGCGTGCCGAAGCCATCAGCCGCGTGCTGTTGGGTGCGGCGTCGATGATAAAATATGGATCGACCGCAATGCAGTGACCGCCGACGCCCGGGCTCGGCTGGAGGATGTTCACGCGAGGGTGTCGATTGGCGAGATCGATCACTTCCCAGACATTGAGCGACAGGTCCTGGCACACGGCGGCAAGCTCGTTGGCAAAGGCGATGTTGACGTCGCGGAACGCGTTCTCCGTCAGTTTCACCAGCTCAGCACTTTCGGCCGTTGTCATGAACAGGTCGCCGGTGACGAAGGTCGAATAGAGTGCCGCGGTCCGCTCCGACGATTTGCGGGACAATCCGCCGATCGAGCGATCGTTGTTGATCAGCTCGGTCAGCACCTTTCCCGGCAGCACACGCTCGGGCGAATAGGCGACCAGCACATCGGCGTCTTCGCCATGCTGGACAGGAAATTTGAGATCAGGCCGCAACTCGGCAAGCAGCCCGGTCATGATACGCGTGGTTCCAACCGGCGATGTCGATTCCAATACCACAAGGTCTCCCCGCTTCAGCACGGGGGCGATGCTTCGTGCCGCCGCGAGCACGTAGGTCACGTCCGGCTTATGATCGTGGGTCATCGGGGTCGGCACGGCGATGATATAGGCGTCCGCCGGCTGCGGCGTGCTGTAGGCCATGAGCTTGCCGTTCGCCACGACCTTCTGGATCAGACCGTCAAGGTCCGGCTCGACGATGTGGATTTCGCCGCGATTGACCTTCTCGACCACCGCTCCGTTGACATCGACGCCAATGACGTTGAGCCCGCGGCTGGCGAAAATGGCGCAGGTCGGCAGGCCGATATAGCCCATGCCGATTACGGAAACGGTTTTGATTTCAGCCATGATGCAGCAGTTCCTCAACAATCCGGTTACTGGCCCGGCCATCGCCATATGGGTTGTGTCGTTCCGCCATGCCGCGATAGGCAGCCTGATCGTCGAGCAGGCGATTGGCGTTGAACAGGATTTTCTCGACATCGGTGCCGACAAGGCGGGCGGTGCCGGCCACGATCCCCTCGGGTCGCTCGGTATTTTCGCGCATCACCAGCACCGGCTTGCCGAGCGAAGGCGCTTCTTCCTGCACGCCGCCGCTATCGGTAAGCACCAGATAGCTCTGCTTCTGCAGGTACAGGAACGGCAGATAGTCCTGCGGCTCGACCAGATGGATGTTCGGCACGCCTTCCAGCTCTGCGTTGACCACCGAGCGCACATTGGGGTTTGGATGGACAGGGTAGACGATCTGCACGTCTCCGCGCGCCGCCAATCCCTTCAACGCCGTACAGATGCGCTGGATGCCGCCGTCGAAATTCTCGCGGCGATGTCCGGTGACGAGGATCATCTTCTTGGAAGGGTCGAGGAAGGGGAAGCTGGCAGCGAGCTTCGCGTTCATCAGCCTGTCGGCATCGATCGCGCTTGAAAAATGCAACAGCGTGTCGATCACCGTGTTGCCGGTCACGAAGATGGTGCTTTCGGCCTTTCCTTCGGCGATGAGATTGTCGCGCGCTTGAACGGTCGGCGCAAAATGCCAGGTGGCGATGTCGCCGGCAATCTTGCGGTTCAGTTCTTCAGGAAACGGCGAGTTGATGTTGTGGCTGCGCAATCCTGCTTCGACATGAGCGACGGGGATACGCTTGTAGAAGGCAGCCAGAGCCGCGGCCATTGCGGTGGTGGTGTCGCCCTGTACCATGACGATATCGGGCTTCGCCTTGTCCAGCACCTCGGCCATGCCCAGGAGCACGCGCGAGGTCACGTCGAACAGCGACTGGCCGGGTTGCATGATGTTGAGATCGTGGTGCACAGGCAAGCCGGTCAGTTCGACAACCTGGTCGACCATTTCCCGATGCTGGGCGGTTATGCATATTTCGGTGATGAAGCCTGGATGAGCAAGGGCGGCACGCGCCACTGGAAAGCATTTGAGTGCCTCCGGCCTAGTGCCGAACACGATCAGCAGTTTCTGCCTGGATGGCAGTTTTGGACGTGAAAGGACGTTCATCGCTGATCCTGGTCGCCTGCTGCCTTCGGGACATGCCGACTATTGCCCGCAAGAGCCATAATAGCGCCGGAAAGCGCCTTCGTGATCTCAATTCTTAATATATGATTAACAACCAAGGCCGCGTTCTCCCGGCTTAACTCTTGTGAAAGGTTGGGCTGACAAGTAGTCTATGGCAGTAGTCTTGAAAAAGAATATATTGGATTGACTAATATTTTAATCATCGGCCACGCCGACGCATCCCGGCGCTGGGAAAATGAGCTTCTGGCGCGGTTGAGTGCGGCTGGGCATGCGGTTTCGAGTTGCCGCGCGCCGATGCCTGAACCCAATGCGCGCACGATGGATAATGTGCTGGCGCACGAGGGCCGGCGCTTCGGCCCCTCACTGGCAAGCCGTTCCCGGCCGTTGCCGTCCGGCGACACCGGCCCAGTCGATCTTATAGTCGATCTCACCGCTACCGCCGCACGACGGGGCACGCCTGTCCTGACGCTCGAATTTTGCGGCCAAAGCAGCTTTGCCGCGGGCATGACCGAGATGCTGGCGAGCGGGCGGCTGCCCGAACTCACCGCGCGCCTCGACGGCGTTGCCGTCGCCAGGGCGCGGCCGATGATCAGCGACCGGTTGTGGCTGTCCCGAACCAGCACCGACCTGCTCGCCGGCGCCATCTCCCTGATTGCCCAATGTGTCGCCCGCTTTTCCGCGGGCAAACTTGCGCCGATTGCCGAGAGCCCGGCGCCGCCCCTGCAGAAAGGCGGATTTATCGGGCACTATCTGCCCTTTTTCGGCAGGGGGTTGGTCGACCGCGCCGTGCAAAAACTGCGACGTGGTCGGCGCCCCTTCTATTGGCAGGTTGCTTATCGGCTGATCGACGGTCCAGGCGTCGCCGAAACCGGACAGCTGGATGGTAAGCCGTTCACCGTGCTTGCCGATGACGGGCAGCGCTTCTACGCCGATCCGTTCGTTCTCGAGCGCGACGGCCGTCATTTTCTGTTTGTCGAGGAGTTTCCCTACTCCACCGGCCGTGGGGTGATTTCTGTCGCTGAACTTGGCACCGACGGCACTTTCGGCGTGCCGAAAGTGGTGCTGGAGGAAGTGCATCATCTGTCATATCCGCAGGTGTTCGCTCACTCCGGCGAGATTTTCATGATCCCTGAAAGCGCTACGGCGCGAGAACTGGTGCTCTACCGTGCCGAGCAGTTTCCGGATCGCTGGGTACGCGATACGGTGCTGATGACGGACAGGGATTTCAACGACGCCACGCTGCTCGAATCCGACGGTCGCTTCTGGCTGTTGGGGACTGAGCGGTTCGGTCACGGCAGCGCGTCCGACACGATGGCCGTCTATTCCGCCCCGGCGCTGCGTGGGCCCTGGGCTGCGCACGCGCTCAATCCCGTCGCAGTCGATCACTCCGCCACTCGGCCGGGCGGCGCCTTTATCCGCCAGGGCGACGCTTTGCTGCTGCCGGTGCAAAACGGGTCTAGAGCCTATGGCGGCGGCCTGGGATTGATGAGGCTGAATCGGCTTGATGATTTCGACGTCCGTTTTGAACTGCCCCGCCCAATCGATCCCGGGCCGGCATGGGCTCGGTCCGGCATTCACACACTCAATCGCGCGGGCGGTGTCGAGGTCGTGGACAGCGCCGGCTGACTTGATCCGAGGTCCGTGCTTAACGAGATCCAGCGGGGTTTGGGCGGGATGCAGCGGCCGAAGGCGTGCTCTCGAGCGGGCCTCCATGGGGCTGCTTTCTATAGGCAAGCAGCAACACCACGATAATCGCGATTTCAGGCGATTTTGACGAGAGCGCGTTGTTCGACAGCGCAGCAAGCAGGAAGGTGATGATACCTATCCATGCGGGCAGAGGCGCGCCGCGCAGCAGCCGAAAAACGAACCAGAATATCAGCACCGTAAAAAGCACGGCTATGGGCAGGCCGAAGAGCATGACGATGACCACCGGTGCGCTCTCGATGAACGGCAGATGCAGTTTCTCGTTGACGATCGCCAAGAGTTCGTCGCCGTTCATGCCAAACAGGATGTCTTTCCAACTGACCAGTCCGAACACCTGGTAAATGGTCACCCGCGCCATAAAGTTTTGGTCGAAAATGGTGTTGCTGAACCGGTTCAGCAGACCGCCCGCAAACAGCATCGCAACAAGCACCGCGCCGCCTGTCATGGTGAACATCAGCACGACAAATTTGGCCTGCCGCTCATACTTGAGCGACAGGCCCGGCCAAGGCACGAACAGCAGCAGAATGAGGATTTCTCCGGCAGCGAGCAGAAGCGCGGCGCGAGCGCCCGATGCAGCACAACCGACGACCAATACGAAGATCGCCACCACCCGCACCCATATGCGCCAGCGCGTCAGCGGCACGAATCCGATGACTGTGGCGCAGAGCGCGCCTAGTGACAGTGGATGGGCCGCCAGGCCGATCGGCCTGAACTGCAGTTCGTTGATACCGTAAGGCAGAAATCGATGTTGAGTCATCGCTTCGATCGTGCCGATCACGGCACTGAGGATGGCCATTCCAAGCACTACGTCGCCCAGCGCCCGCCGCGACTCCGCATTTAATGCCAGCATCAACAGGCCTGCGGCGCCGGCCACCAGATAGGTATCGATGATGAACCCGGAGGAGCCCGCGCGGCCGGTAGCGAACAGATAAGGCACCAGCGCGAACATCAGCACCGAATAGCGCATCAACGCTTTGAATATTCCAATTTCGTCGCCCTGCAGCAGAAACGGTCGGCTGAAAAGAACGACAGCAAGCAGCAGGAAGATCGCATAGGTGCCGAAATGCAGCTTCTCGTAGAACGAGCCTCCCTGGGCCGTATAGTCGACGACCATGTTCATCACCTGCGGCGACACCGTAAAGCGAAGCAGGAACGCGAACGCCGCGCACAGGAAAAACAGCAGCGACAGCGCATTCTGACGGCGCGCTCGGCTGGACGATAATCGTTCCGAAGCGGCAGCGGGATAGCTCATGGCCCATCCAAATGGCGATATTCGAACGGCATTCTGGGCAACGAAATCCCTTCAACGTCCGCCGGACGGACAGCGTGAGCGGTAAAATGGGCCAACTTGGAAAATAAGATGTTAACGATGTTTCTGTAGAGCAGGCCAAGCGTAATGATTTAACAAGGGTTGTCACCATGTCTGCCGGTTCCGGCACACCCCCTATCTCCGCGACGGCTTCCAATAACAGTGCATTCGAGCGTATCGCCAATGCACGGCGCAGGGCATTGCTGCAACAGCATGGCCCAGTCGCGGCGCTAAGCTCCGCGCCGGTGCCCCCGCAACCTCCAGAGCCTGTCGCAACGGTGACCCTGGATAAGATCGGCGATTTCCTCGAGCTCGATTTTCGGCGCCTGTTCGTCTGGCTGCGGGCCGGCCTCGCCCTGGCCTTCATGCTGGCGGTAATCGGCGGCATTGTCGGCGGCGCCTATGCATTGCTGAGCAAGCAGCGTTACACCGTCACGACCGAGGTCCTCATCAACCCATCCAATTTGCAGGTTGTGGAAAACGACCTCTACTCGCAACCGGGCCAGGTCGATGGCCAGCTGCTCAGCACGCGCAGCAAGCAGCGCATCCTGACCTCGGGCAACGTGCTTTCCCGTGTGGTGGACGAACTGAATCTGACTCACGATCCGGAGTTTTTCGATCCGGACCGGAGCACATCCTCGTCCGGCGCCGTGGCGAAGCCCGACCCGGGGCTCATCGCCTTGAAGAACCTGGCGGACCGGGTAGACGCCATCGCGGATCCGACCTCGTTTGTCACAACCCTCTCGGTATCTGCGGAAACCACCGCCAAGGCGATCCTGATCTCGCAGGCCATAGTCAAAAACTTCCAGGAAGAACTGGCTAAGGCGGAAGCTGCCGGCGCCAGCCGTGCCGCGGCTGCCCTTGACAGCCGGCTTGGCCAACTCAAGAGCGACGTGCAGGCAGCCGAAGAGAAGGTCGAGAGCTACAGGCGCAGCCACAACCTGTCGTCCAGCAATGGCCAGCTCGTCAGTTCGCAGACGCTGACGCAGCTCAATGGCGAAATCGTCGATGCGCAATCGCGTGTCATCGCCGCGCAGGCAAGCTACGACGCCCTGGTTGCCTCCGGTATCAACGGGGCCAATCCCGACCCCACGGTTTCGGAAGCGCTCGCGGCGCTGCGCGACAGGTCAAACAGCCTGCGGCAGCAGATCGACTCACAGTCGATGACCTTCGGTCCGCGCCACCCGACGATTGTCAGGCTCAGGACGGAACTCGAGACCGTCAACTCGCAACTCCGGGCCGAGTTCTCCCGCATCATCGGCACGGCAAAGGCCAGCCTGGACAAGGCCAGGGCATCGTTGGCTTCTCTCAACGCCAAGATGAACGATCTGAAGAGCAATGTATTCACCGACAGCGAATCCGAAGTCGCCCTGCGTGAACTTGAACGCGATGCCGCCTCGAAGAGAGCGGTCTATGAGAGCTTCCTGTCACGTGCGCGCCAAATCAGCGAGCGCGAGCAGATCGACACCACAAACGTACAGGTGATTTCGACCGCGGTGCCCCCGCCCGCGCGCTCATGGCCCCCGCGCACTGCCCTGGTGGCAGGCGCAGGAGCGTTCGCAGGCTTTGCCCTGGGCATGCTTCTGGCCATCGGCATGGGCATCATCCGCGACATGCGCCGGCCGCCGAACCGATCAGGCCTTGCCGCCAGCCGAGCCTGAAGCAAGGCATGGTGAAGCGCATCGTTTTCCACATCGCCAGCCTGAGGGGCGGCGGCGCCGAACGTGTTTTCGTCCTGATGGCAAATGAACTGGCGTCGCGTGGCCACGAGGTCACGCTTTTTACCTGGAACGCGGAAGGCCCTAACGCCGCGCTGCGTTCCGCTGCCGTGCATCTGGTCGACTTCGGCCTTCTCTTGCGCGGCGAGGGTTACGCCAAGTCGGCGACGCTGCAAGGCATCGTGCGAAGCGCAAATTTGTTCCGCCGCCTTGATCCTGATGCGGTCTATAGCGCCCCGGAATTCGCTAATCTGGTGATGGCGCTGTCACTCATGTTGGCCAGAAGCCGGGCAAAATTCTTTCCAAGCTTCCATGCCGCCGCCTCGCTGCCTGCCAGCGGCCTCGGCGCGAGGCTGGCGATCTGGCTTTCCGCGCTGGTTGCAGCGCGCGCAACCAAAGCCATCGCCGTTTCGGCGGGTGTCGGCCGTGACATCATCGCCCGAGGCTTCCCCGAATCCAAGGTCGTCGTCATCAACAACCCGCTGCCGCCGGCTGAAGCACCGCAGAGGAATTCCTATGCCTGGCAGGCAGCGTTGGCGGCGATGGGCGATGGCCCGGTCATCGCCACCGCCGGACGCCTGGTGCCGGTCAAGGACCACCGGACTTTGCTGCGGGCCTTCGCTGCCCTGCGCGCAGGCCGCCCTGCCCGGCTTGTCATCTTCGGCGAAGGTCCGCTGGCTGCCGAATTGCACGCCTGTGCCGAGCAGATCGGCATTGGCCAGGACGTACTCTTTGCCGGCTATGTCAACGATCCCGCAGCCTGTTACGCCGCAGCCGATCTGTTCGTCCTTACATCCACGAGCGAAGGCTTTGGCAACGTCTTGGTCGAGGCCATGGCCGCCGGTGTCCCCGTAATCTCCACCGATGCTCCGCATGGCCCGCGCGAAATACTCGCTGACGGCCGCTTCGGCACCTTGGTGCCGGTCGGTGACGCCGCGGCCCTGGCGAAGGCGATGGCCGAGATGCTGGACCACCCCACCCCTGCTGCCGTGCTGAAAAACAGGGCGGCGGATTTCACAGTCGACAAGATTGGCGATCGCTATGAAGCGTTGCTCTAGTCGTTACGCACTGCCAGTGGATCGCGGTTGGATGCGGTCGACGTGGGCGGGCTTTGATTGCCATAATCTCTTCACGGGCTGGGGCGCAACGAATTTATCGTGAGGCATTCCCTCGTTCCTTGAGTTGTTGGGCGAGGAAATCCTTGACCGAATCGAGAACCGCGTCCCGTTCATGAGATATGCCTGGCAGCAAATCGAAGCGCACGCGCGCACCCGCCTCCTCGAACGATCGACACAATGCCATGAGGCGTTCCGGCCGTGTTCGCCCGGCATCGTTGGCGCCTGGCATCCAATGGGTGCTGCCTTGGACATGAGTGATTTCCCAAGTCTCCAGGTCAGCGTCGCCGACGATCATCTGGAAAGGCACTTTTGCCAGCGCTGCGGCATCGAAGGTGATGCCGAACTTCTCCGGCAGATCGCGAATGCCCACCCACCAGTCATGCGTCGGATCGAGCAAGGTCACCGAGCCTGGCGCGCCGATTGAGGCCGCCCAGAGCCTGTCGGGATGCAGGATAGCAAAACGATGCGTGAAATGCCCGCCGCCGGAAAATCCGAACATGGCAAAGCGGCTCCAATCCTGACTGTATTTGGCGCTGACCTCCTCAACCATGGCGAGCAGCACCTGATCGTAGCGTATGTTGCCCTCGAGCAAATATTTGTATCCGCTGCGGGCATCATCCCCGAGAACGCCGATTGGAAACAGCGGACACAAAACGGCGCAGCCGTTCCAGCGTCCGAACTCGGAAAACGCGTCGCGGAATCCAAGAAAAGAGGTGCGGCCGGTGCCATGGACAGCGACCATCAGGTCGACTTTGGCCCCTTCCCCAACCGCGGGAGGCACATACAGGCAATAGTGAAAGCGCGGGTCTGATTTGGAAGCAAAGATGGCGGTCGCGCCAAGGTCATAGGTAGCGCGACCGCGATCCGCGACAGGCCCCTTGGCAACGCTTGTCAAATCGATAACTCCTTAATAGGCGCGGCATTCCGGCAACAATATACCGGTCGGCCGACCTCGTGAACTGGAGGCGCCTCCAGGCAGCCGCGAGGAGGACCTCGTCGTGCATCGGAAGCAGGGCGCCGGCGGGGCGATCAGGGGCAAAAAGAATGCCTCCGCCAAGGCCTCGGGAAGCCGCCATTAACTTTTCGTTAACCATGCCGGGCTAGCCTTAACCAATCAGTAAGGACTCGCCTCTGTGACCTGCGTCGCTCCCATCCAAAACAAGTCCATACGCTTTCGAGCGCGCTCGTTTGTAGCCTTCACCCTCACCCCTGAGGCCCCGCTAGGGGAATGGCTGCAAAGCCTCGATCACTGGACCGAAAACTCTCCCGGCTTCTTTGCCGGCCGCCCGGTCGTGCTCGATCTGAATATACTCAAGCCCGAGGTGGGCGAGATGCGGGATCTGGTCTTACAGCTGGCGGAGCGCGGGATTCGCATCTACGCGATCGAGGCCGATGGCAATGTTGCTCTCGGTGCCGATCTGCCGCCGCTCCTCGTTGGCGCCAAGGAGGCCACCGCCGACGCGCTTTACGTGCAGCCGGACCCGAAGGCCGCAGCTGAGGCCAAGACGGAAGAGCCGCAGGCGCCGAACTCATTGATGATCAAGGCACCGATCCGCTCCGGCCAGTCGATCTTTCATCCCGATGGCGATGTGGTCATTGTCGGCTCCGTCAGTTCCGGTTCCGAGATCATCGCCGGAGGATCGATCCACGTCTACGGCACGCTGCGTGGACGTGCGTTCGCCGGCGCCACGGGAAATTCCGCGGCTCGCATCTTTTGCCGGAAAAACGAAGCCGAACTTCTGGCGGTGGACGGCTGGTACCGCACTGCCGAGGAGATGGACGCCTCCTCGCGAGGAAGGCCGGTACAGGCCTTTCTCGAGGACGGCGCACTTTGCGTCGCACCGCTCAACTAACAACATTGGAGGCACAAATATGGGCAAGGTAGTGGTTGTCACATCCGGCAAAGGGGGTGTCGGCAAGACGACCTCGACGGCCGCTCTCGGCGCCGCGGTCGCGAAAACCGGCAAGCGGGTGGCTCTCGTCGATTTCGACGTCGGCCTGCGCAACCTCGATCTGATCATGGGTGCCGAGCGGCGCGTTGTTTTCGATATCGTCAACGTCATTCAGGGAACCGCCAAGCTTTCGCAGGCGCTGATCCGTGACAAGCGACTCGAAACGCTGTTCCTGCTGCCGGCCTCGCAAACGCGCGACAAGGATGCTCTCACCGAGGAAGGCGTCGCCGACGTCATCGACAAGCTGCGCTCCGTTTTCGACTACGTCTTCTGCGACAGCCCGGCCGGCATAGAGCGGGGCGCGCAACTTGCCATGCGCTTTGCCGACGAGGCGGTAATCGTCACCAACCCGGAAGTGAGCTCGGTCCGCGATTCCGATCGCATCATCGGCCTGCTCGACTCCAGAACGATGAAAGCCGAGCAAGGTGAATCGATTGTCAAACACGTCCTCGTCACACGCTACGATGCTGCGCGCGCTGCCCGCGGCGAGATGCTGAGCATCGATGACGTGCTCGAGATCCTGTCGACGCCCTTGCTGGGAATAATTCCCGAGAGCCAGGACGTGCTGCGCGCATCCAATGTGGGCGCGCCGGTTACGCTCAGCGAAAACACCAACCCCGCCGCACGCGCCTATATCGACGCGGCAAGAAGACTCGAGGGCGAGGACCTGCCGGTCATTCTGCCTTTCGAGCGGAGGGGCCTCCTCGACCGGCTGTTGGGAAGGAGGGCAGCATGAACCTGCTCGATATCTTCAAGCGCCGCGGCAGCGCGCCGGTGGCGCGCGAGCGCTTGCAACTGCTGTTGGCTTACGAGCGTCGAAGCCGCAACCAGCCCGATCTCGTCTCGGTGTTGCGCGAGGAGATCATGGCGGTGATCGCCCGGCATGTTCAGGTCGACCAGGATTTCCTGCAGGTGAGCATGGATCACGGCGAAACGACGTCGAGATTGGAGATCGACATCCAGATCCCCAACAAGGTCGCAATGCCCATGGCCGCGGCGTTCTAACGGAATCCTCCGGCCAGGGCTTGCGTCGGCTGCTGCCGAGGTTGCGGCGCCGTGGTTGGCGTGCTTGAGCCGGTTGCCACCGGCAAGTCTCGCAATTCGAGGACAATAATCACTGCCTCACCAAAAACCCGCGGCCGT
This sequence comes from Mesorhizobium sp. M0800, assembly GCF_040320095.1. Taxonomy (NCBI): domain Bacteria; kingdom Pseudomonadati; phylum Pseudomonadota; class Alphaproteobacteria; order Hyphomicrobiales; family Phyllobacteriaceae; genus Mesorhizobium; species Mesorhizobium sp. M0800. Next base: position 61,638 of record NZ_JAMYOZ010000020.1, on the reverse strand, counting down.
TTCCAGCCGCGGGGGCCTTGGGAGGGCCTTTCGAACCTGTGGTCAGATGTTGGCGAGCAATTCGTTGACGCGGCTTTCCATGTCGGCAAGGGCGGTGTCGACGTCCTTCTGGCCACTGATTGCTGCACTCATCTCTTCGCCGATAATGTCCTGGATCGCAAACTGACGCTGTACGGCGGACGGCAGCGGCCTGCCGAGATCGGCGACCGCAGAGATCGTGTTGCGATGCGGCAGTGCCTTGAAGGCGTCCGAGGTGATCACGGCCTTATAGGCCGGCAAGTGGCCGGTGCGCGACCATTCGAAGTCGTAGTCGGCGAAGAACTTCAGGAATTTACCGATAGCCGCGATCTGTTCAGGCGTGCGGTCTTTCTGCGAAACGGCCCAAGTGTGGCCGTCGGCATATTGCGCGTGGGCGCCGCCAAACAGCTGCGGATACGGATAGACCGCATAGCCGCCCTTGTTGAGCGCCGTACCCTTGGTCTCGGACTGGGCGTTGTAATCGCCGACCACCCAGGTGCCGTTAAGGTGGACGCCACCCTCGCCGGCAAGGAAGGCGTTGATCGAGCCGCCATAATCGAGATCCTTGGTGGTGTAGCCCTTCTCGAAGATCGCCTTGTACATCTCGACGACCTTCTTGGCTTCCGGCGTATTCAACTTCACATGCTTCGGATCGGCGAAGAAATCGGAATCCTGCTGGAAAAGATAGGTGTAGAGGTTGCGTGTGTAGAGTGCAGTCTCATTGGTCAGGTTCTGGACGAAATAAGGCTTGCCCGTCTTCTGCTTGAACTGTTCGGCCTGGGCGAGCAGTTCCTCGGGCGACTTTGGAAAAATCGGCGTGCCGTCGGCATTGACGAGGCCGGCTTGTTTGAAAAGATCCATGTTGACGTGATAGAGCATCGTCCAGCTGTCGATCGGCAGGCCATAGACCTTGCCGTCTTTGGTGGCGCCATTGCGTGCCGCGTCGGTGAAGGCGTCGGGTGTCACGCCGACCGACTTCAAGAGATCGTCGAGCGGCATCAACAGGCCCTTCGACTGATAATCCGACAGTACGGATTCATGGATCGTGACGATGTCCGGAGCGTCGCCTGAAGCGAACTGCGCGGTCAGCTGATCATAGCCGGGCCATTCCACGGTGGTGACGTTGACATGGACATCGGGATTGTCGGCGTTGAACTTGTTGATCAGCGAGGTGATGATGCCGCATTCGCCGACGGCCTTGGTGGCATCGGTGTTGGTGCCGAAATCGGCATCGCAGGCGCCGAAAAAGCGCTGCACGCTCAGCTCCGTGGCCGCGAAGCTTGGACTTGCGAGCATCATTGCGCCCGCAGAGACTGCGGCAAACAGTATTTTCTTCAGTTTCATATCAGTTCCTCCTACTGAGTTTCCGCCGCTCCACCCTGGATTGGCTTTCGTGCTTCAATTGCTGCGCATTCCCCCGGCCGTCAGGCAATCTTCGTTATCTCACCGCAGCGCCGGAGACCGCCGTGACGATGTATTTCTGGAAGAACAGGTAGACGATCAGGATCGGGGCACCGGCGAACACCGCCTGCGCCATCAGGAAGCCGATGCCTTCGGACTGGGCGAAGTTGGTCTGGGTCGAGGCCATGCCGACCGTCAGCGTGAACATGTCCTTCCTCGTCGCCGAAATCAGCGGCCAGAAGTAGTCGTTCCAGGCCCCGAGAAAGGTGAAGATGCCGAGCGTCGCCTGCGCAGGCAGCGTGAGCGGCAGAAGCACCTTCCAGAAAATTCTGAGCCGGCTGGCGTTATCGAGCATGGCGGCTTCGTCCAGCTCCTTCGGGATGGCCTTGAAATACTGGGTCATCAGGAAGACACCGAACGGAGCCGAAAGGCCCGGCAGAATTAGCCCTTGATAGGTGTTGTGGAACTTCAGCATGCTGAATATCTGGTGACGGGCGACAAGCACGGCCTGTTCCGGGACCGCCAGACCGAACAGCACGATCACGAACAGCACGTCTCGGCCGGGGAAATTCAGCCGTGCAAAACCGTAGCCGGCGAGCGACGACAGGATCAACGTGCCGAGCGTCAATCCGCCCGAGACGATGATGCTGTTGCGCACCCAGATGAACACGGACGAGGTGCCGACGGTGTTGATGTAGTTCTTCAGCGTATAGGGTGCGTGAAACACCGAGTTCGGATCGGCCATCAGCTCCGTATTGTCCTTGAGTGACAGGCCGATGACCCACAGAACCGGCGCGATCATGACGATCGAAAGCAGGATGACCAGGGCCAATAACAAATGGTCGCCAAATGCCCGGCCCTTGATGGAGGCTGCTGGGGCGCTCATGCCTGGTCTCCCCTGCTGCGTGTCACCAGGTACTGGGCCATGGCCGCGACCAGGATGAGGATGAACAGGATTTCCGATGCAGCGGCGCCCAGGCCGAGATCCCAGCGACGGAATGCGGTGTCGTAGATATAGAGCACGATCGGCTTGGTCAGATTGTTCGGACCGCCGCGCGTCATTAGCCAGGCCTGGCCGAAGAGCTGGAATTGCAGCACGATCTGGATGATGATCACCAGGATGAAGGTCCGCTTGATCGACGGCAGCGTGATCGACCGTAGCGTCTGCCAGCGATTGGCATTGTCCAGCGCTGCCGCCTCGTAAATGTCCTGCGGGATCTGCTGGAGTGCTGAGAGAAAGAGCATCATCGGCAGGCCGATGCACCACCAGATGGTGGCAATGGCGATGCCGACCATCGCCAGGCTGGGATCGGAAATGAAGGCCGGAGCCGTTGCGCCGAACCATCCGTAGATCGTCGACAACAGGCCGACATTCGGAATGAAGACGATGCGCCAGATCAGCGTGACGATGGTGACCGACAGCACCGACGAGGAAAAGAACAGCGTCCGCAAAACCGCGGCAGTGCGCGTGCGGCGGTTGAGGCAAAGCGCCAGGAAAAGGCCGATCAGCGCCAGCGTCGGCACCGTCAGAAGCACGAAGTAGAAGGTGTTCCAGATCGATTGCAGGAAGACCTTGTCGTGATACAGCCTGGCGTAATTGCCGAGACCGACAAAATTTCCGGGCGAAAACGTGTCGGCCTTGTGGAAACTCAGCCACATCCCCCAGAGCAGCGGGAAGAGCAGCAGCGTGGTGAAGAAGAACAAGAATGGCGCAATGAAAATGACGTTTCGCCATTGCGGCGCATAGATGTCGGCGGTAGGGGCTCTAACGCCGACAGCAAGCGTCGCGGTCGGGGACATCGCCAGCCGGTCAGCCATCTCAGGCCTCCCTCGCATGCCAGGCGCGGCCGGTCTCGTTGAACAGATGCGATTTCTGGCCGTCAAAGGCGAGCCCGATTCTGTCGCCGACGGCGACGCGGCTGTTGCCGGCATCCGAGCCGACGATCTGCTGGCCATCGCCCAGCCGCGCGTAGATCAGGGTGCGTTCGCCGAGCCGCTCGAGCACATCGACCACGCCGCCGGCATTGCCCTGTCCGGCGGCAACGATGCGCACGTCTTCAGAACGGATGCCGAAAGTGTACTTGCCATCGGTCAGTTGGCTGGCGGCGATCTCGGTCTGCACCGAGACGCCGTCCGCAAACCTGGCCGTGGCGTTCTCGCCGGATCTGTCAAGCGTCGCATCGACGAAGTTCATCGCCGGCGCGCCGACGAAACCCGCGACGAATTTGGTCGCCGGGCGCTCGTAGATCTCCATCGGGGTACCGATCTGGTCGATCTTGCGATTGTTCATGACGACGATGCGGTCGGCCAGCGTCATTGCCTCGACCTGGTCATGGGTGACGAAGATCATCGTCGATTGCAGCCGCTGGTGAAGCTGGGCAAGCTCGATGCGGGTGCGGGTGCGCAACGCCGCATCGAGATTGGAGAGCGGCTCGTCGAACAGAAAGGCCTTCGGCTCCTTGACGATCGCACGGCCGATGGCGACGCGCTGGCGCTGGCCGCCGGAGAGCTGGCCCGGCTTGCGATCGAGCAGATGCGGCATTTCGAGGATGCGGGCGGCTTCGTTGATGCGCGCCTCGATGACCTTGCCTGGAACGCCGATATTCGCAAGGCCGAAGGCCATGTTGTCGCGCACCGTCATATGCGGATAAAGCGCATAGGACTGGAACACCATGGCAATGCCGCGCTTGCCCGGTGGCAGATGATCGATGCGCTCGTTGTTGATGGCAATCTCGCCGCTATCGACAGCTTCGAGCCCGGCAATCATTCGAAGAAGCGTCGATTTTCCGCAGCCGGACGGGCCCAGGAACACGATGAATTCGCGTGCCCTTATGGAGAGCGACAGATGATCCAGCACCGTCATGGCACCGAACTGCTTGCTTACGTTCCTGATCTCGATATCGGCCGTCACGTCGACGCTCCTCCTCAGCGTTTGCGCTTTCTCGATGATCCGCCTGAACTCAGAGCCTCAGGCGTATGACCTGGTAGGAATAGGCCGGCAGTGACAGGCTCAGCTTGCCGCCGGCGAGCGAGGCGCCCTCACCCTTCCTGGGGCCGACATTGCCAGGGTTTTCGGCCGAATTGACGGCTTTCAGATCGGCGTGTGCCATCACCTGGTGATTGACGATCTCCGCCGCGCCGAAGCCGGTGAGGTCGACCACTGTTTCGATTGCCTCGCTCGAATGGCGGTTGACGGCGAAGAAGGTGACGTGGCCGGTTTGCCTGTCGTGCACGCCGGCAACATCGACATAGGCGACGTCGCCCGCAACGCTGGATTTGTAGGTCGGGCTTTCCACCTTGAGATCCAGCGCATTGCCGCGACCATAGTTAGAAGCAAACAGATAGGGATAAAAAATCGTCTGCCGCCATGCCGGGCCATTCGGAACGGTCATGATCGGCGCGATGACATTGACCAGTTGTGCCAGGCAGGCGATCTTGACGACATCGGAACGGCGGATGAAGGTGTTGAGGATCAGGCCGACCTGCAGCACATCCTCGAAATTATAGATGTCTTCGAGCAACGGCGGGGCGAACGGCCAGCCGTTGCTGCCGCCGAGTATCTTCCTGTCCTGCTCCTTGGAATGGTACCAGACGTTCCATTCGTCGAACGAGATGTAGACCTGCTTGTTGGAGCGCTTCTTGGCCTTGATATACTCGATGACGCCGGCGACCGAGACAATGTAGTCGTCGAGCTTTTCGCTCATGGCGAGATAGTTCGGAGCGTCGTTGGCGTCGTTGTCGAAATACATGTGCAGCGAGATGTAGTCGACCTCGTTGTAGGTATGGTCGAGAACCGTCGCTTCCCATTCAGGGTAGGTCGGCATCTTGGCATTCGAAGAGCCGCAGACCACCAGCTCGAGTGACTTGGAGAAGGCGCGCATGGCCTTGGCCGTCTCATGCGCCAGCCGGCCATACTCGTCCGCGGTCTTGTGGCCGATCTGCCAGGGGCCATCCATTTCATTGCCGAGGCACCAGAGCTTGACGTCGAAGGGCTCCTTGCGGCCGTTGGCGATGCGCCTGTCGCTCCATTTGCTGCCGCCGGGATGGTTGGCGTACTCCAGCAGGTTGCGGGCTTCATCGAGGCCGCGCGAGCCGAGATTGACGGCAAGCATCATCTCGGTGTTGGCGGAGGTGCACCAATCGGAAAATTCATGCAGGCCGACTTCGTTGCTTTCCGATGTGTGCCAGGCGAGGTCGAGGCGCACTGGGCGCTGTTCCTTGGGGCCAATGCCGTCTTCCCAATTGTAGGCCGAGACGAAATTGCCGCCGGGATAGCGGACGATCGGAACATTGAGTTCCCTGACCAGATCGATGACGTCCTGACGCATGCCGCTGGCATCCGCTGTCGGATGGCCGGGCTCATAGATGCCGGTGTAAACTGCCCGCCCCAGATGCTCGATGAAGGATCCGTAGAGCCTCGGATCGATTTCCGAGACGACATAATGCGGATGAGCCGTAACGGCTGCCTTCATGCATTCCTCCTATCGATATCACAAACGATGATTTAAATCATCTTGCCCGATATCAAAGAGGAATTGGCAGCCCTTCGTCAAGCCAAAATACCCAAAGGTAGGACAATTAGACGAACGCTTTGGCACAGCAGAAAGCCAGATGGTTGAAATTGCTGCGTTATCTTCAGAACCCGGTTTCATGATATCAACCAGTTTTGATCCTGAGCAGGATGTCCTGATCGTAATTTCCAAAGCCCTTGCCGAAAATATTGATCCCGCCGGGGCGCTTGGCGTCGTCCTTGACGCCGATACGGACGCGGATTGAATGATGGCTCTTCAGATCGAGTGCGGCGAGGCCGGTTTCGGAAATCCTGAGGCCGTCGACATAGGTGCCGTCATTGGCAATTCGCCAGTTCTTCAGCTTACCGTATTGCGAGCCCTTGAGCTTCCACCAGGAGGGCGTGAAGACGCCGCGCTTGTCGCCGAAATCCCCCGGCGACGTCCAGGTGCCGACATCGACGCCATTGATCGTCAGCGTGATGTCCGAGGGCCAATCGGCGCTGGTGCCCGGCACTTCCGAAGACAACTCTATCGCAACTTCGAGTCCGGTGATCTCGGCATTGGCGAGCTTGGCATTGTTGGGGAACTGGTATTCGACAAAACCGCGCGTGAACCATAGCAGGCCGGCTTTCATGCGGTCCGGATCGAGGAAAGTGTTCGGCACATCGAGCAGACCGATGATGCCGTCCGGCGAACAAAGGCCGCAGGGCGCGGTAACCTCGAAGCCGGTATAAAGCCCGATCGGCATCGACACTTCGATCGCGTCGTTCTTGACCGCACGATATTCACTCTTGAACACGACGAGCACTTCTTCCGCCGTCGGATAACAGATTTTCTGACTGCCTTTCTTCGCTTTCAGGTTCTCGGTGCGGATCAGCCCCGCATCCTCCAGCACCTGGATGTTGGTCGAGACGGTCGACTGCGGAAGCGACAGCACGGCGGCGATTTCGTTGACATTCATCGGCCCCTTCTCATGCAGCAGTTTCAGCATCGAGATCCGCGCCGAGGAGGCAAGCCCCTTGAGCACGGCAATGCCTTCCTCAGGTTCAATCACCAGAAAATTGCGACTCATGAAATTGCCCGGCCCATGTAAAATCTGTATCCGAAATTACCCTGTATATCGGGATATCTGATTTAATCAATGTGCAGGCGGAACGCCGGGCAATTTGTTGAATCCGGCAGGGCGAGGGTCGCGCGGTGGCCCTGCACAGAATTTGTGCAGGAGCATATGCAGAGTGGACACCTGAACGCCGATCGCCCAATCTAGTCTGGAGCCGAGCCCGGTGATGGTGGCTTGCACATAAAGTGGTTGGACGGGTCGTGACCAAAGGGTGGAAATTATACGATCAGCGACTGGCCTGGGTCCTCGTCGCGCCTGTGCTTTTACTGCTTACCCTGCTTCTGCTGCTGCCGATCGCGATCATGACGGTCTACACGTTTTTCACCTTCGTCACCGCGGGGGTGGAATCGGCGGTGCTGACCTTCGACAACTGGAAGGAATTCCTCACCGACAGCTACTATCGCGGTTTTCTTTGGAAGACCGTTCGCGTCGGCGCCATCACCGCTGTGATCTGCGCGATCCTTGGCTATTTCCCCGCCTATTTCATCTGGGCCACGACCTTCAGGCACAAATGGCTGTTGTTGCTGCTGCTCATCGTGCCGTTCTGGATCAGCTTCACCATCCGGACATTCTCGTGGATCCATATTCTCGGCGAACAGGGGCTGATCAACGTCGTGCTCATCAGGCTGGGGGTTATCAACGAGCCGTTGCCGATGCTCTACACCGAGGGCGCCGTCGTCATGGGGCTGCTGCATTTTCTGCTGCCCTATATGATCCTGAACGTCTATGTCAGCCTGGAAAGCATCGACCGCACGCTGATCGCCGCCGCCCGCTCGATGGGCTGTACCAGCGCGCAGGCGTTTCGCGAAGTGACCCTGCCGCTATCGATGCCGGGGCTGGGCGCCGGGCTGCTGCTCTGCTTCGTGCTGGCGGCCGGCTCCTATGTGACGCCGCAGCTGCTCGGCGGCAGCCGCGATGCGCTGTTCGGCAACTTGATCTACGACACCATCATGGGGCAGCTCAATTGGCCGATGGGCGCCACGCTTTCCATCGTCCTGTTCGTCCTGCTCGGCGCGGCCGCGGCCGCCTACAGCCGCTATATGGGCCTATCGCAGATCATGAAGGGCCTCAGTGCATGAGAGCGGATCATCCCGATCGCGAAGGCAGATGGGCGTGGCGGCTGACCGGCGCGATCACGGTGTGCGTCTACGTCTTCATGTTTGCGCCGATCCTCGCCACGGTCGTGCTTTCCTTCAACGCCTCGATGTTCGGCGGCTTTCCCCTCACCGGCCTCAGCCTGCGATGGTACGAAAAGCTGCTCACCAACGAGCCGGTTCTCGACGCCTTCCGGACATCGATGTGGATTGCCCTGGTGACGGCAACGGTGACGACGCTGCTCGGCATCATGGCGGCATTGGCGCTGGTGCGCTTCGAGTTCCGTGGCAAGCAGGCGATCAACACGCTTGTCATTCTTCCCGCGCTGGTCCCCGAAACGATACTCGGCGTCGGCCTGCTGGTCATGATCAAAGCCGTCGACCAGCCGCGCAGCATGACGCTGCTGGTGCTCGGCCACATTCTGCTCACGCTCCCCTACGTGGTGCTGATCGTCCAGGCGCGCATGGTCGGCATAAAGCGTTCCTATGAGGAGGCGGCGCTTTCGCTCGGGGCGCCGCGTGTGTCGACATTCCGCGAAATCACGCTGCCGCTGCTCATTCCCGCAGTGCTTGCCAGTGTTCTGCTCGCTTTCACCATTTCGTTCGACAACACCTCGGCCAGCCTGTTCTGGCGGCCGGCGGGCGTCGAGACCATGCCGACGCAAATCCTTTCGATGCTGAAGATCTCGATCAGCCCCGAGGTGAACGCGCTCGGAACCGTCATGATCCTTTTGACGGTCGGCATTCCCTTGGCTGGCGGGCTCGTCCTGCAAAGCCTCACCTGGTTCAAGGCAGGCAAGTGAAAATGAAAATGGGAGAATGGAAATGAAACTGACAACCGCCAAACGACTGGAACGGCTCAACGAACGCTATGCCAATGGCGACATCAGCCGCCGATCGTTCCTGACGCTGACGGCCGCCGCTGCTGCCGCCACCGGGCTTTCCATGCCCTGGATGGGACGGGCGCTGGCCGCGGTTTCGGAAGTGCGCTTCGACGGATGGGGCGGCGTGGTGCAGGAGGCGATCGATAAGTACGCGTTCCAGCCTTACACCGCCAAGTCCAAGGTCAAGGTCGTCCAGGGCACCTTTGGCGACGAGAACGAGATCATCACCAAGATCAAGACGTCGAAACCAGGCGACTTCCAGATCGTCCATTCTTCCGGCGTCAACTACTACATCAAATACGTCAATGGCGGTTTCAATTCGGAGATCAACGAGGCGAACATTCCGAACATGGCGAATGTGCTGACCGCCATGATCGAGCCGTTCCGCAAGATCACGCCGAGGCTGTCGGCAGTGCCATATGATTACGGCACCACCGGCATCGCCTACAACAACAAGGTCATCTCGCCGGAGGAAGCCAAGGAAAAGGGCGCCAACCTGCTTACCGACAAGAAATATGCCGGCAAGATCGGCGGCTACGCCGATATGACGACGCGCGTCTGGTATGCGGCGCTGCAGACGAAACAGGACCCCAACAACATCCAGGACATGGACGTCGTCTGGGCCAAGGTTCGCGAGACCCGCGACCTGGCCAAGAAATTCTGGAGTTCCGGCGCGGAACTGATGGACCTCCTTTCGCGCAACGAGATCGTCGTCACCGATGCCTGGTCAGGACGTGTCGCCGCCCTGCAGCAGCAGGGCCAGCCGATCGGCTATCTCGACCCTGCCGGCTCATACGCGTGGATGGAGGATATGCTAGTGCTCAAGGGTTCGCCGATGGCCGAATGCGAGGAACTGATCAACTTCATGCTGGATCCGGCCACGTCGATCGCCGTCGCCGAGGGCCAGAACTATCCGCCGTCGCTTGACCCGACCAAGGTGAAGCTGACCGACAAGATCGCGGCGCTTCCGGCCTTCGACCCGACTGGATCGATGAAATCGCTGACCTTCGCCGATCCGCTCTACTGGGCGAAGAACGAAGACGCCTGGACCAAGCAATGGGACAGGGTGTCGAAAGGTGCATGACGACAACAGCCACGACCAGCAGCCCCGGCCGGCTTCGGCCGGGGGTGATGGCGACCCGCTCGCCCAGAGCGAGCGGCAGCCGATAGGAAAGCCTGCGGTCGAGTTTCGCGACATCGATATTTTCTACGGCAAGTTCGCCGCTGTGCGCGATTTTTCACTGGCAATCCGCAAAGGTAGTTTCGTCACCTTGCTGGGGCCGTCCGGGTGCGGCAAAACGACGATCCTGCGCTCGATCGCGGGCCTGGTCGACATCTCCAGTGGCCAGATCTCGATCGGCGGAAAGCGGGTCGACGACATCCCGATCTACAAACGCAACATTGGTCTGGTGTTCCAGAACTACGCGCTCTTTCCGCACAAGAACGTCTTCGACAACGTCGCATTCGGCCTGAAATACCGAAACGTGCCTAAACCGGAAATCGTGCGCCGGGTCAAGAAGGCGCTGGATATGGTGCGGCTGCCCGGCAGTGAGACAAAGCTGCCGTCGCAGCTCTCGGGCGGCCAGCAGCAACGCATCGCACTGGCCCGCGCCATCGTCTTCGAGCCGGAAGTGCTGCTGCTGGACGAGCCCTTGTCGGCGCTCGACGCCAATATGCGCGAGGACATGCGCGTCGAGATCAAGAAAATCCAGAGGGAGACGGGCATCACCGCTATCTTCGTGACGCACGACCAGGAAGAAGCCTTGTCGATGTCCGACCATATCGTCGTGATGAACGCCGGCCTGATCGAGCAGATCGGCTCCCCCGCGCAGGTCTATGACCAGCCGGCCACCGCATTCGTCGCCAATTTCCTTGGCAAGGCCAACATGCTGCCCGGCAGCGTGACAGTGATGGACGGCAAGATGGCGACGATCGCGCTGGCCAGCGGCCATGTCGTAAAGGCGGCCGCGCCGAAGGCGCTCGCGACCGGCAGCGTGGTCACCGTCGTCGTTCGCCCGCAGAAGCTTACCGTCGGTACCGCCGGTGCTGCCAACAGGCTGGCGGGACGGATCGTCTCGACCTCCTATCTCGGCGGCAATGCGGTCTACGAGATCGACATCGGCGCCGGCACGCTGGTGCGCGCCAACACGGTGATCGACGGCCAGCCGCTGCGTGAAGGCGAAGCGGTCGATGTCTGCTTCGACCCGCTGGGCTGCGTGCTTCTCGACGCGCAAGGCTTACGCATCGCCTAGCGAGGCGGAACTGAGCCGTTCAGTCTTTCGCGTCACCCTTTAGCCCGAGAAACCGCGCATAGACCTCACCGACAATACCGCGCCGGAAAACCAGCACGCAGACCATGAAGGTCAGGCCGGTGGCGATGGTCACCGGAAAGTTCGAGGTGGCGAGCGTGTTTTCCAGGCCGACGACCAGTCTGGCGCCGATGATCGGCCCGGCCATGGTGCCGATGCCGCCGAGGAGCGTCATCAGGATCACCTCGCCCGACATCTGCCAGGTGACGTCGGTGACCGTGGCAAACTGAAAAACGATCGCCTTGAGCGCGCCGGCCAGCCCGGCCAATGTTGCCGACATGACGAAAGCCGCCAGCTTGTAGTTGGCGACGGAATAGCCCAGCGAAATGGCCCGGCTCTCGTTTTCCCGGATGGAACGCAGGATCATGCCGAAAGGCGAGTTGATGATGCGCCAGATGGCGAACACGCCGATCAGGAAGACTGCCAGTACGAAATAATAGATGTTGATCGAGACGTTCAGGTCGAGCATTCCAAGCAGCCTGCCGCGCGGCACGCCCTGGATGCCGTCCTCACCTCCGGTGAACGGCGCCTGCACGCAAAAGAAGAAGAACATCTGCGACAGCGCCAGCATGATCATGGCGAAATAGATGCCTTGCCGGCGGATGGCAAAGAAGCCCATCACAAGGCCGAGCAGCGCAGCTCCCAGGACACCGAGCAGGATGCCCGCTTCCGGCGGCCAGCCCCAGACCTTGACCGCGTATGCGGTGAAATAGGCCGCCCCGCCGAAGAATGTCGCATGGCCGAAGGACAACAGCCCGGTGTAGCCGAGCAGAAGGTTGAACGCGCAGGCAAACAGCGCAAAGCACAGCATCTTCATCAGGAAGATCGGATAGACGAAGAAAGGCGCCACCAGCAGCGCCAGGATGCCGAGCCCGACCAGCGCCCATTCAAGCCGTGCCGAATTCTTGGCACGCGTCTCGCGGAGTGTCAGTTCGGCCATCTCAGGCATCCCTTCCGAACAGGCCGGCTGGCCGGACCAGAAGCACGATTGCCATGATGACGAAGACCACCAGATTGGAGGCTTCGGGATAGAAGACCTTGGTCAGGCCTTCGGCGAGGCCAAGCATGTAACCGGTGACGATCGCCCCGAGGATCGATCCCATGCCGCCGACCACGACGACGGCGAAGACGACGATGATGAGGTCAGATCCCATCAGCGGGCTCACCTGATAGATCGGCGCGGCGAGAACCCCCGCAAGCCCGGCAAGAGCGGCGCCGAGGCCGTAGGTAAGGGTCAGCAGCAACGGCACGTTGACGCCGAAAGCCTGCACCAGGCCGGGGTTCTCCGTCGCCGCGCGCAGATAGGAGCCCAGCCTGGTCTTCTCGATCAGCGCCCAGGTGCCGAAACAGACGATCATCGAGGCGACCACCACCCAGCCGCGGTAATTAGGCAGGAACATGAAGCCGAGATTGGTTCCCCCGGAGAGCAGCGGCGGCACGGAATAAGGACTTCCCGATACGCCATAGTAGTAACGGAACACCCCTTCGAGCACGAGCGCGAGGCCAAAGGTGAAAAGCAGCCCGTAGAGCGGGTCGATGTCGTAAAGCCTCGACAGCGCCAGGCGCTCGACCACGACGCCGAAGCCGCCGACGATCAGCGGCGACAGGATCAGAGCCGGCCAGTAGCCGATGCCAAACCGGGTGAGAAGCAGGTACCCGACGAAGGCGCCGAGCATATAGAGCGCGCCGTGGGCAAAATTGATGACGCGCAACAGGCCGAATATGACAGCCAGGCCCAGGCTCAACATTGCGTAGAACGAGCCGTTGATGAGGCCGACCAGCAATTGGCCGAGGAATGCCTGAACGGGTATTCCGAAGATCATCGCAACATAGCGTCGGATCGTGCGGCGTCCAGATCGGCCTCTATCCTCGCCGAAAGGACGATTACGGCTGAACGGTCCTGATCCGATATCGCTGAACGAGAATTCCCGTGGTCAACCGCCGGCTGGATGATGGCACGCAACCAGGCGCCCCTCGCCAATGCTTTGGAGAAGCGGACGGTCGCTGCGGCAGATCGGGGTGGCAGCTGGGCAACGGGTGTGCAACCGGCACCCTGAGGGTGGGCTCATCGGGCTGGGCAGGTCACCCTTGAGCACCAGCCGGCCGCGCCGCGCCCGGTCGATGCTGGGTATCGGCACGGCGGAACGCAGCGCCGCGGTGTAATGGTGTCTGGGCGCCGCAAAGACCTCGTCGGTCGGCCCGCTCTCCACGATCGACCCCAGATACATCACCGCCACACGGCTCGAGATTTGACGCACCACGGAAAGATCGTGGGCGATGAACACATAGGTCAAGTTGAACTCCTCGCGCAGGTCGGCGAGCAGATTGACGATCTGCGCCTGGATCGACACGTCGAGCGCCGAGACCGGCTCGTCGGCCACGATCAGCCGTGGCCGCAGCGCCAGCGCGCGGGCGATGCCGATACGCTGGCGCTGGCCGCCGGAGAATTCGTGCGGGTAGCGCGATGCGTGCTGGGGCGACAAGTCGACCCGGCGCAGGAGCTCGGCCACGCGGTCCGCCATTTCCGATGCCGAGAGGCGTTCATGGATGCGGAACGGATCGGCCAGCAGATCGCCGACCCGCCGGCGCGGATTGAGTGAAGCGCTGGGATCCTGAAAGACCATCTGCATCTGCCGCCGCAACGGACGAAGCTGGCGCTGGGAGACGTCGCTGATGTCGCGGCCCTCGAATTCCAGCGACCCCGAGCTGATTTCGGTCAGACGCACCAGACACCGGCCAAGCGTGGATTTGCCGCAACCGGACTCGCCGACGATGCCGAGGGTCTCCCCGGGCCAGATGTCGAGCGACACCGTATCAACCGCATGCACGGTCCGGCGCTGCGCCGGGAAGATCGAGCGGCCGACGCTATAGCGCTTCGACAGGTCGCCGGCACGAAGCAGCGGACGTTCGCGTGGCATGGCATTCATCGTTGCATCTCCACCACGCCGCCAGGCCTCTGGGCAGCGAATTGTGTGCGCGTAGGCTCCGGCAACAGGCACGCGGCGCGATGGCTCTCGCCTTGCATGATCGGCAGTTGAACCAGACAGGCGTCGTGGCGAAAAGCGCAGCGGGGGCTGAAGGCGCAGCCTTTCGGTAGGTTGGAGAGCGACGGCGGAATTCCCGGAATGGCAGCGAGCCGGGCTGGACGTGGTCCCTCTATCGGCGGGATCGAGCCGAACAAGCCCCATGTGTAGGGATGCAGCGGCGCCCGGAACACGCTGCTCTTGCCGCCCTCCTCGACAAAGCGTCCGCCATACATCACCAGTACCCGGTCCGCGACTTCGGCGACGACGCCAAGATCGTGCGTGACCAGGATCACAGCGGAACCGAACTGGTCGCGCAATCGTCCGATCAGTTCGAGGATCTGCGCCTGCACGGTAACATCGAGGGCTGTAGTCGGTTCATCCGCGACGAGTAGCGCCGGGTTGCACGAGAGCGCCATGGCAATCACCGCGCGCTGGCGCATACCGCCGGAAAGCTGGTGCGGGTAGCTGTCGATGACCCGATCCGGATTTGCGATGCCGACCGCATCCAGCAATTGCACGGCCCTCGCCCGTGCCGCTTTCGCCGACACTTTTTCATGCGCGCGGACCTGCTCGCCGATCTGGTTGCCGATCGTATGCACCGGGGTGAGCGCAGACATCGGATCCTGGAAGATCATCGCGATCTGGCGGCCGCGAATGGCATCGAGCGCACGCCGCTTGAGCCCGATCAGCTCCTGTCCCATGAAACGGATGGAACCGGAGACGATAGCGTTGGGGCTGTCGATCAACCCCATAATGGCGAGCAAGGTCTGGCTTTTGCCCGAACCGGATTCGCCGACCACACCGATGATCTCGCGCTGCTCGACAGAGAACGAAACACCTCCCACCGCGCGCACCAGGCCCTCGTCGCTGCGGAAGGAGACGGCGAGGTCCTTGACCACCAGAAGAGGAGCATCAGCCGACATCGCGAGCCCTCGGGTCGATGAAGACGAAGACCACGTCGACGACGAAGTTTGCCATCACCACGAAGAAGGCGGCGTAGATCACCGTGGCAAGGATCATCGGCAGATCGAGCGTCTGCAGCGCCTCGTAGGTCAGTTTTCCGACGCCCTGCAGTCCGAAGACCACTTCGGTCAGCAGCGCGCCGCCACCGACCAGGGCACCGAAGTCGAGGCCGAACATGGTAACAAATGCGACCAGCGAGGTCCTGAGGCCATGATGCAGCACCACCCGCCGCTCGCCGATCCCCTTGGCTCGGGCGGTGCGGATGAAATCCTCCTGCATCATCTCGATCAGGCTTGCCCGCAGCACCCGGCCGTAGAGGCCGACATAAAGGGTTGCCAGCGTGAACCACGGAATGACGAGCGCCTTGAACCAGCCCCAGGGATTCTCGGTCAGGGGGATGTAGCCGAGCGGAGGAACCCAGGAAAACAGCCAGCTGTCGTGCCAGCGGCTTTGCGTCAGCAGGTTGGCGACCTCGCCCAGCCAGAAGACCGGGATCGACACGCCTACCAGGCTCAGGATCATCAGCGCGCGATCAATGAATGTACCGCGCGTTGCGCCTGCGATCACACCGACGATCAATCCGCCGAGCACCCACAGCACTGCCGCGCCGCCGACCAGCGACAGCGTCACGGGAATGGTGCTTATCACGGTCGGAATGACGCGCTGCCCGCGATTGACGAAGGAGGTGAGATCGCGGCTGACGAAAAGCCGGTTCATCATCAGCCCATATTGCCCCGGCAATGGCCGGTCGAGACCGAAATCGTGGCGCACCTGGATCAGCGTCTCTTGCGAAGCATTGCGGCCGGCAATGCGCGCCGATGGATCAGCGCCAGGCGTCGCAAAGAAGATCAGGAAAGCGACGACGCTGATACCGAACATAACCAGCACCATCTGGCCAAGCCGGAAGCCGAGCGCGGCAACCACTAGACGCCCCTCGGCGAGGATTTCGGATCGAGCGCGTCGCGCACGCCGTCGCCCAGAATGTTTAGGGCCAGCACCGTGATCACAATGGCTAGCCCCGGCGCCAGTGCCACGACCGGCCGCGAATAGAGCAGGCCCTGGCCGTCCTGGATGATCGTGCCCCAGCTGGCATCCGGCGGCTGCACGCCGATCGACAGGAACGACAGCGAGGATTCCGTCATCATGTTGAGCGCCAGGATCAACGGCACGAAAACGATGATGCGGGTCACCACATTGGGCATGATGTCGCGCAAAAGGATGCGCCAGGGCGATGCGCCAAGGCCGATCGCAGCGGTGACGAATTCGGCATGCATTAAGGTCAGGACATGGCCGCGGATCGGCCGCGCCACATAGGGCACATAGACGATGCCGATGATGAAGACCGGTAGCCACAGGCTGCCGGAGCGGATTTCGAACGGACCGATCTGGATACTCTGCGCAATCAGCACGATCGACAACGAAATCGCCAACAGGAAAATCGGAAAAGCCCAGAGCACGTCGAGAATGCGCGACAGGCCGATGTCGACGATGCCGCCGAAGAAGCCGGAAATGACCCCCAGGAATGTCGCGAGGACAAGGCACAGCACGGCTGCAGCACCCGAGATCAACAGCGAATCCCGTCCGCCGTAAAGCAGCCGCGCCGCGACGTCACGGCCCTGGTTGTCGGCACCGAGCATATAGGGGCCGATGCGCCAGGTCGGCCCGACCGGCGTCATGCCGAGGCCAAGGCCTTCGGTGGAGGGCTGCAGCACCGGCTGGGTCACCCCATCGACGACGATCTCGCCATTGAGATTGGTCGCAAATGGATCGGTGCCGGAGACGTATCGCGCATAAAGCGGCGCCGCGAGCGAGGCGATCACGATGACGACGAGCACGGCGAAGGCAGATATTGCCGAACGATCGCCTTTCAGCTTGCGCCAAGCGGTGCGCCACGGGCCATCGGTGGCCCGGCGAACCGGGATGGCAGGCTGGTCCGCAATGACATTGACCATGAACAGGATTGCCTGGGAAAAATCGCGGCCTGGAAGATGCGCTGATCCGCCGGAAAAGGAAATGCGACGGAGAGCCAGCGGCACTCCGTCGCATTGGCTCCGGTCGGCTATTCCACCCAGGACTGGCTGACAATCCAGTAGAATTGCGGGCTGAAGGTGAAGTTCTTCAGCCTGGAAGAGATCACATCGACGCGCTTTGGCGTGAACAGGACAGCGACCGGAGCCTTGTCCGTCACAGCCTTGTCGATGGCGGTCCAGAGTGTCGCGCCCTTGGCCGGATCGGCGATGGTGGCTGCCTCTGCCTCGTCCATCGATGCGTCGATCGACTTGTCGCAGAACCCCGAAATATTGACCGAGGCGTCGGAGCCCGGCGTAAACGAGGCACAGCTGAACAAGACCTGCAGGAAATTCGATGGCGCCGGGTAATCCTGGAACCATTGCGAGATCGAAATCTGCACCTTGTTATTGGTGTTCTGGATGTAGGTGAACTGTATGTTCTGCGAGATCGGCTTGACCGACGTCTTGTAGCCAAGCTGGTTGAGCACATCCTGCAGGTAGACGCCGATCGCCTTGGAGACCGTGGTGTCCTCGGTGATGATCGTCACCTCCTGACCTGCGGTTCCCGATTCCGCGACCAATTGCTTGGCCTTGTCCATATCCGGCGCCGACCACTTCTCACCTGCATTGGCGGTGAACGGGCAATAGGCTGCGAATGACGGGAAGCCCGGCGGCAGGATCTGACAGGCCGGCTGCGCCAGATTGCTGCCGCCGAACAGCTTGACGATCGCGGCGCGGTCGATCGCGAAGTTCACGGCTTGGCGAACGCGGATGTCGTTGAACGGCGCCAGATTGGTGTTCATCGGCGCATACCACATTGCCGTCAGCGGGTGAACCGTGACCTGCGCGGCATATTTGGTGCCGAGTTCGGCGAGACGGTCGGACGGCGGTGGGTCGAACATCCAGTCCGCCTGGCCATTCTCGACAGCGGTCACCGCCGCCTCGTCGGTTAGGCCGAATTCGTAGTCGATCTCGTCCGGATATCCAGCCGGCTGCGCTTCCTTGCTCCATTCCTTGAAATGAGGGTTGCGCACAATCTTCATCAGCTTGTTGGGATCGTAGCTGGCGATCATGTAGGGTCCGGTGCCCGGGATCGGATCGGTGCCGGCGTCCTTCAG
Source organism: Mesorhizobium sp. M0800 (assembly GCF_040320095.1). Taxonomy (NCBI): domain Bacteria; kingdom Pseudomonadati; phylum Pseudomonadota; class Alphaproteobacteria; order Hyphomicrobiales; family Phyllobacteriaceae; genus Mesorhizobium; species Mesorhizobium sp. M0800. The sequence continues at coordinate 43,185 of NZ_JAMYOZ010000020.1, read as the reverse complement.
CGGCGCGCTCGCCGGCAGGATCGACGCGTGCGGAACAGCCAGCTTCTGCAGGAACTCGGCATCCGGCTGGACCAGGTTGAAGGTAATGTTTCCGGCGGCGTCGTCGGCCGACAGGCCACCTTCGAGGGTACACGTCGCAGGTGTCTTCAAGCACGCATCCGCGCCGACGATGCCTTTGTAGAAGGTCCCGGCCGTCGGCCCGCTGATCTTGAAGATGCGTTGGAACGAAGCCACCACGTCCTTCGTGGTGACATTCGAGCCATCCGCGAATTTGATGCCCTTGCGCAGCTTGAAGACGTAGGTCTTGCCGCCGTTCTCGACCTGCGGGAGGTTTTCCGCCAGGTCCGCGACGACTTCGAAGCCGGTCTTGTCCCCGGCCTTCTTGTAGGTCACCAGGCCATCGTAGAGGACATAATTGATCTGGAAATACTGCAGCGTGTAGTTGATGTGCGGATCGGCGGTGCCCGCCGCGGCATTGGCCAGCAGTCGGAGTGTGCCGCCTGGCTTGCCCTCGGTGGCCAAGGCGCTGCTTGCCGGCGACATCATGGTCACGCCGAGCAGAGCCAGGCAGGGCATCAACGCTGCAAATGCTTTTTGGGGTCGCATATTTGTTCCCTCATGGAGGCGTGTCGGCTTTTGCCGCGCTGAACCCGGTCGATCGACCATTGCGCGGCTGAAACAGTCTGGGTTTGCGAACGGTGTCCGCTATTTGGCCCAATCGCAAAAGACTACGGCGAGCGAAGCCGGACGGGATAGCTATTAAGATAGATAGGGTCGGACAGGCTTATCCCCGCCTATTTGTTGAGCAGCCGGCCGACATGGCTATTTGACAAGCAATCATCAGCGGGTAAGCTTGCCCGATGCAAAGCCTTCCAGGCGATCTAGAGAGCCGGTTCCAAACCGGAATGAGCATCGACGCTGCCATGGCGGTGGCAACGGAGGTGCTGGAGCCCATCGGTTTCACCGCATTCATCTACGACTATACGCCCGTGCCGGTCAGTCACAAGGGCGAGCTTATCACGCCCTCGTTGATGGCTCTGCGCAACGTGCCGCGCGACATGCAAGATCTCTGGTGCAAGGGCGGATATTATCAGCTTGACCCGGTGCAGGAGGCCGCGCTCACCGTATCGAGACCGTTTCTCTGGTCGCACAGCGGCGTTCAGAGCACCGTCATGCAGCGCGTGCTCCAGTCCAAGCACGATCCTGTGGTCAGCTACTTGCTTGACACCAGGATGACCTGCGGCGTCACCGTACCCATTCGCCTTGCCGGCGGCGATCTCGCCACGTTCACCGCGATCCGTGCCGATCCGGAGGCCGGGTTCGAGCTCGAAGCCAGACCCTTGATCGCCGAGATCGGAGATCTGGGTCATCTGCTGCATGACTCCGCCTACGCCGGTTTCGACGCCGGAATCCGCACCTGCCAACATGTCCATCTGACGTCGCGCGAACGTCAGTGCCTGCGCCTGGCCGCTGCCGGACTGACGGCCAAGCAGGTCGCGCGTGAGATTGGCCGCGCGGTGCCTACCGCAACGCTGCACCTCAACGCGGCGACGCGAAAGCTTGGCGCGCGCAACCGCTTCCATGCCATCGCGCTCGCCGCCCATTACCGGCTGCTCGAACCGGAGCATTGAGGCTCGCGACCTGCGGGCGATCGGCCTTGCCTCGGGCGAACCCATAACCGGCGAACCTATAAATAGTGCTAGCTGTAAATGCGCTGGGCCGCTTAGTACCGTCGGCCGCAAACAAGGCTTGGGAGGGGTGCACCAAAGTGGCTCCTGCCGCGCCATGATGCGGAGCTTGGACTGTGACGGCACATGCGATCACCGAAGGATTTAGCGACTACAAGGGCTATCGCACCTGGTACCGTGTGACCGGGGACCTCGGGTCGGGCAAGCTGCCCCTGGTCGTCGCTCATGGTGGACCGGGCTGCACCCACGACTATGTGGACTCATTCAAGGAGCTTGCCGGAACCGGGCGAGCCGTCATCCACTACGATCAGATCGGCAACGGCAAATCGACCCATCTGCCGGACAAGGGCGGCGACTTCTGGACCGTCGATTTCTTCCTGGGCGAACTCGATGCGTTGCTCGCCCATCTCAGCATTGCCGGCCATTATGCCCTGCTCGGCCAGTCCTGGGGCGGCATACTCTCGGCCGAGCACGCCGTTCGCCGCCCTGAGGGGCTCAAGGCATTGATCCTGGCCAATTCGCTGGCCTCGATGGCGCTGTGGGTGGAAGGAGCCCGGCAATTGCGCGCCGAGTTGCCAGTCGATGTGCAAAGTGCGCTCGACCGGCACGAAGCGGCGAGAACCACCGATCACCCCGAATACGTTGCGGCGACGAAGGCTTTTTACGACCGTCATGTCTGTCGCGTCGTTCCGATGCCGCCAGAGGTCGCCCGGACATTTGCGGCAATCGAGGAAGATCCGACCGTCTATCACACCATGAACGGTCCCAATGAGTTCCACGTCATCGGCACGATGCGGAACTGGACCATCGTCGACCGCCTGCATCGGATCGAGGCGCCGACCCTGGTTTTCCGCGGCTTCTACGACGAAGCGACCGAGGCCTGCGTCCAGCCCTTTCTGGATCTTATCCCGTACGTTGAAGGCCTGGTCTTCCCGTATTCCAGCCACATGCCGCATGTGGAGGAAAAGCACGACTGCCTCAGCGCCGTTGGGCGTTTCCTGGCCAAATACGATTGACGTTCCAGCACCAGGCCTTCTGTTCCAACGGATCGTCGACACGACGCAGTCGTCGTGAGGCAGGTTCAGAAAACCACGAACCGTCCCATTTCTCCGCCGACGCACATTGCTATGCCTCGGTGATGGCGACGCCACGCTATGTGGATGTCCCGCAAAGGCCTGCAGGGTCGTCCGATGAGGCCAAATCACGGGCAGAATGCCAGATCACGGACAGCATAAAGGAGCCCATTCGAGCGCCTTTTCCATTGCCGGCGGAGGCGGAGGCCTAACGTTGCGGCGCAGATTGGCATGTCGCCGGCATGGCCGCAATCAGCCTGCCTCCCCCTGAACTGGCATCCCGTCGCTGAAAAACCTGACGGATACGGAGGACCAAGTTGCCGGTGGGTACGGAAAGTATCGGACCCAAAGTTTCGCCAAGCAGTTGCAACCGAATTCATTAGCCGGCGTTAAAGTGCGGGTGATCTAGCGGGGCATGGGGAGGCTTTCATGCAGACGTATCTCGTCGAGCGTATGGACGGCGACGATGTTATCTCGGTGCGCGTTGTCAACGCGCCGAGTCCGTTCAGAGCCGCAGCTATGATGACGGGCGGGCGTATTACCTTCCGAACGTGGGAAAAGGATTGGATCCGCGTGACCGACGAAAATCGGGGACAGATCTATGCATATTGTTTCGTCCCCGGCAGCTATTCCGACACCGAAGCATCGCCGGTATCGTCCGGGAACCACCGAATAGGCAATATGCCTGAATAGCGGCAATTCCATCTTCGACCCCACCTTGGTCTTCGAGCCCGCCTTGGCATGTGTCCGTGTCATGCGCACCACAACAGCCAGCGAGCCCGGCATGATTGGCTCGGCCGGCGGCTTGCGAAACAGGCGAAGTGACTAACCAAGCGTCCTTGAGGGAAGATCAGGGCATCATCAGAATGATCGATGAAAAGATTGGGGCGGGGGGCGATAAGTGACCCTAATCTTAGCGTAGGCAACTCATGTCTTCGGCATATTTGGGATCAGAAATCGCGGATCAGGATCTAGCGGTGGATTGTCAGACAACGACCTCCGATAATTGGTCAAGTGTCCCACAATACGCACTGGATCAGGTTGGTCCCGTACTGCGCCCATTTCAAAGATTGGGCGTCGACTTTACCAACATTGCGGCCTTCGATCACCTGAGAAATGTCGTCCGCCAGTACCCCGACAAGCTTGCAATCAGCGACGGCGCCAATCGTCTGACCTATTCCCAGCTCCTCCGGTCAGTCGAGACGCTGTCCCACCAGATCGCGGCGGCCGTCCCAGACGGACAGGCGATAGGGATTCTTCAGGCCAACTCGGCCTGGTATCCCATTGCCATGCTGGCAAGCATGACGGCTGGGCGGCCTTCGGTGCCACTCAACGCGCGAGATCCTGGCTCGCGTATCCTTGAAATCGTGGCCGGGGCGCGGCTCACAGCTGTCCTGGGCGAGGGCAATGTCCGACCCGATGGTTTGCCTCACCTGGTCAGTTGGATCGATGTGTCGACCAGTGCAGCCTCGCAGGCTGGACAAGTGCCTCGTTCTTATTCCGTCTCGGTCGATGCGCCCGCCATCGTGCTTTATACGTCAGGGAGTACGGGCCGGCCCAAAGGCATCGTTAACAGCCAGCGCAGCTTGCTGTGCCGGGTCCAGCAATATGTCGATGCGTGCCACATCAACTCGGATGACGTTTTCCTGCCATTGACCGGACCCGCCACAATCGCCGGGTGCCGGGAGATTCTTGCTGCTCTTCTCACCGGCGCCACCTTGCACCTGGTCGAAGTCGAAGCGGTCGGCTTGCGCGCCGTTCAACGCCTGGTGCGATCCGAAGACGTGACAATCACCTATCTGGTGCCGGCACTGCTTCGCGCGCTTATGGCAGACGGACCTGCAGAAGCGTTCCATTCACTCAGAGTCGCCCGGATCGGTGGCGAGAAGGTGCCCTGGACCGACATCGCCCTGCTGCGCAAGGCCGTCTCCGATACGTGCCTTATCCAGATCGGTTACTCGTCAACCGAGACCACCGGCTCGCAATGGTTCCTGCCGCGAGACTGGCCAGAGCATGGAGATTCGGTTCCAGTTGGCTGGCTGCTGCCTGGAATCACCTTCGCAATTGTCGACGAAGCGGGCCGCCGCGTTCAACCGGGCCGCAGCGGAGAGCTTCTGATCAGGAGCCCGTATGTCTTGCTTGGCCATTGGGAGGACGGGGCGGTTGTGCCGGCAACATCAGACCCGCACGATCCAGGCCTTCGGATTTTCGCGACAGGTGACCTCGTTCGACTTGATGATCAAGGCCTGCTGCACATCGTCGGTCGCAAGGGGCGCCAGGTAAAAATCAACGGTCGACGCGTCGAGCCAGCCGAACTCGAACGGGTGCTGCGTTGTGCACCCTCTGTCGCGGATGCCGTGGCAATCGTGACGGCCGCGAATGAGCTTGTCGCCTTTGCTGTTCCTCGGCGCTCGGCCGAAGCGACCTTTTCGGACGAGCTTCGCCAGCTTGTCAGGACCAATCTGCCGCCGCCGCTGCGTCCCTTGCGGTTGCACACGATCGCCGAGATTCCGCGTCTGCCGAGCGGCAAAGTCGACATCACGACACTTGCAGAGATGGATCTTTCAGCCAGAGAGACAGCGGCGACCGCGCGTCCGCTCGAGCCGCGAGGCAAGCTGACCGCGCAGCAGGTTGTCCAGCGGGCATGGACCAGCATTCTCAATACGCGCGTGGCGGCAGGACGCTGGGATGACGCCGGAGGAGATTCGCTGAAGCTGCTGCACTGCGTCATGGAAATCGAAAGCGCCATCGGGCAGGAACTCGGCCTTGAGGCCTTCACCGTCGGGATGAGCCTGGAAGAAATGGTCAAGGCGGTCGTGTCCGCCCAGGCAGGCGATCAAAGCGCGCGCGCCCAGAAGCACGACCCTCCCATTCTTTTTCTGTTCCCGGGGTCCGTCGGCTATGGCCCGAGCCTTGCTGCCTTTGCAGCAGCGATGGGCAAGGTGACCCGCGTTGCCCCGATCAGGTATCCGGCCCTGGCTATGATACTGCGCGGACAAGACAGCCTCGCCGATATGGCCGACGCCGCCGTCGACCAGATCCGCCGCGCCCAACCCTCGGGCCATGTACGACTTCTCGGCCATTCGCTCGGCGGCGCTGTTGCCTTCGAAGTTGCGGAGCGGCTGCTGGCAGCGGGGCGAACCGTAAAGTTCCTCGGCATCCTCGACACCAGCCTCGTCGGGGAGCGAAGCGCTCGCTGGGAGACGTTAACGCGCACATTCAATCGAATCCGGACCAACCGCGTGTCCGCTTACCGGATGGCTTGCCGCGCCCTCGCGAAAGTCGCCGTGGCAATGAAGCGCGAGGCACAACTGGTCCAGTTTCTCGACCGCTTCGCTCAAGGACAGTTCAACGCGACGAGCTTTAGAACCAAACTGGAACTGCAAGAGGTTTTGCGCGCGCAAGCCTTCTTCCAGTGGGTGGCCGAGCCAAAGCCGGCTCTGCCGATCACAGGCACCCTGTTCCGCTGTGCTCGACCCGGAATGCCTCTGGCAATTGGCTGGGATAGCGTCTTCGCCCATCTGGACGTGATTCCGATCGTCGGCAGCCACATCGATCTGGTTGTAGAGCCTCACCTTACCACCAATCGTCCCCTTATCGAGAAAGCGGTGGCGAAAACCTATTCGCCAATCGAGTCTCGCAAACTGGAGTACAAGCCATCGACCTGATCTCAACATTCGGCAAAGACGCCCTGGTGCTCGACGCTGGCGCGGAAGTCGATCGCATCGTCCAGATCTTGCGCCAGCAGGTCTTCGGCACGCTGCGACGTCGAGGGGTGGTTGTCGGCCTCTCAGGCGGCATCGACAGCTCCGTCGTTGCGGCGTTGTGTGTTCGCGCCTTTGGGAAAGGCAAGGTCCTCGGGATATTCATGCCGGAGCGCCATTCCTCCGGCGACTCACTGAGGCTCGGCCGCATTGTCGCCGCACAGCTTGGTATAGAAACGATCCTGGAGGATATAACGCCGGCCCTGGAAGCGGTCGGCGCCTATAGACGGCAGACCGAAGCAATCCAGACCGTCGTTCCCGAATATGGGGACAGCTGGAAATGCAAGCTGGTGCTCGCCTCGGTTCTCGAGAGCAACGGTCTCAACATCACGCGCCTCACGGTTCAGGACCCCGAGGGCAGGACCGACACGGTGCGCCTGCCGTCGGCAGCCTATCTGCAGATCGTCGCTGCAACCAACTACAAGCAGCGCCTGCGCAAGATGACCGAATACTACCATGCCGACCGCCTCAACTACGCGGTAGCGGGCACGCCGAACCGCCTGGAGTACGACCAGGGCTTCTTCGTCAAGCAGGGCGACGGAATTGCCGACCTGATGCCAATCGTCCACCTCTACAAGACCCAGGTCTACCAGCTGGCCGAATATCTTGGGGTGGAGGAAGAGGTCCGGCGCAGACCGCCCACCACAGACACCTTCTCGATGGCGCAGAGTCAGGAGGAGTTCTACTTCGCGCTTCCTTATTATCTGATGGATCTGTGCCTCTACGGCTTGAACCATGGGATCGCCGACGAAGACGTCGCTGAGGCAACCGGCCTCACCGTGATGCAGGTCCAGAAGGTTTTCAAGGATATCGACAGCAAGCGGCGCGCCGCACGTTATCTTCACGCGCGGCCGTTGGTGTCCTCTTCAATGGGCGAGGGCTAGGCGATGTGCGGCATCGCCGGAATTGTGTCGCTGAGCGCCGCAGCGGCGTCCCCTTCCCGGGATGCGCTGATACGTATGGCGGGCGCGCTGGCGCATCGCGGCCCGGACGAACGCGGCCTTTACCGGGACAGACGTGCAGGATTGGCGCATGCCCGCCTGTCAGTCATCGATCTCGCAAGCGGCCAGCAGCCACTCGCCGGCGCGGGCGACACAATGTGGATCGTCTTCAACGGCGAAATCTTCAATTACGTCGAGCTGCGACAAGATCTGGTCGCGCTCGGTTATCGCTTCCGCACACGCAGCGACACCGAGGTCATCGTCCATGCCTATCATGCCTGGGGCGAGGCCGCCTTCGAGCGAATGAATGGGCAGTGGGCAGTCGCCATCTGGGACTCCGTGGCAGGTCGTCTCGTCTTGTCTCGGGATCGGTTCGGCATCTGCCCGCTGCACTTTTGCGAGCATGGCGGACGGCTTTACTTCGCCAGCGAGGTGAAGGCCATTTTCGCGGCCGATGCGGATATACCCCGCGCCTTCGATCCAGCCGGCATCGATCAGACTTTCACACTTTGGACTGTCACGCCGCCACAAGGCGTGTTTGGAGGAGTAAGCGAACTCACGCCGGGGCATGTCCGCATTTATGACAGCGGCGTCGTCCGGGAGCGGGCTTTTTGGAAGCCTGACTATCCAGAGGTTGACGGACCCGGCGATGATGAATTCACCGGCTTGCTTGATGACGCGGTGGAGGAAGTGCGCAGCGCCCTGGAAGCCGCGACGGCGCTCAGGATAGTACGCGCCGACGTGCCGGTCGGCTGCTATTTGTCCGGCGGGCTCGACAGCTCGCTGGTCGCCACGCTGGGGAGACGCTTCGCGGGCGAGCGCTTCCAGACTTTCTCGCTGCGTTTTGCCGACGCCGAGTATGATGAGACGCATTTCCAGCGCCTGGTTGCCGGCGTGGCCGGCAGTGACCATCATGAGGTGGTTGTTTCGCGCAGCGATATCGCTGGCATCTTCCCTGAGGTGATCTACCACACCGAGCGGCCAATCCTAAGAACCGCGCCGGCGCCGCTGTTCCTGCTCTCGAGACTGGTGCGCCAGCATGGCATCAAGGTCGTGCTGACCGGCGAAGGGGCCGACGAAATGTTCGCCGGCTACGATTTGTTCCGCGAGGGCAAGGTCCGCCGCTTCTGGGGACGCCAGCCCGCCTCGACGCGACGCTCGCGGCTGCTGGAGCGCCTCTATCCCTATCTCAGCCGCTCGCCGGTGCAGCAGCAGGCGATGGCACGCCAGTTCTTCGGGCGCGACATCCACGCCTGTGACGCGCCTGGTTTTGCGCATGGCACGCGCTGGCGTACCACAAGCGCCATCAAGCGGCTGTTTTCGGCAGACATGCGCGCCCAAACGGAGCGCCGCAACGCCGTGTCCGAGCTGCTTGCCCGCCTGCCGCCGGAGTTTTCGCGATGGGGCTCTCTTGCGCAGGACCAGTATATCGAGATTCAGACGCTGATGTCGGGATACCTGCTTTCCTCACAAGGGGACAGAATGCTGATGGCTCATTCCGTCGAGGGGCGCTTCCCGTTCCTCGATCATGAACTCGTGAGACTCGCGAATTCGCTTCCGGCCGCCTACAAGCTGCGCGTGCTCGATGAAAAGCATGTGCTGAAGCGCGTGGCGCAGCCGATCGTGCCGTCGGAAATCGTCACCCGCAAGAAGCAGCCTTACCGGGCCCCCAACGCGCTCTGCTTTGTCGCAGATGGCGCTCCGGCCTACATTCGCGAAGCACTTTCGGAGGCGGCGCTGCGCGAAGCGAACGTCTTCGATCCCAAGTCGGTTACCCGGCTCCTGAGCAAGTGCCAGGCCAGCGCCGGCGACGGCGACCTGTCCAACTCCGACAATATGGCGCTGGTCGGGGTGCTGTCGACGCAGCTTCTTCATCGGCAATTTATCGCGAGCCGTCCAAGTGGGGCTCGCACGCTCAAGCTCAGCATCGATATCGACCGCGAACACCGCGAAGAGGTGCTCGCATGATGCATGGCGCCGTACCGCTCCTGCACGACTATCTCACCCACTCTGCCAGCCGGCTCGGCGAGAAGGTGGCCCTGGTGTGCGGCAATCAACGTGTCACCTATGGCGATCTCGATATGCGTTCGAACGCCATAGCGCACCATTTGACCGATGCCGGAATTGCGCGTGGCGATCGCGTGGTGGTCTTCGCCGACAACACTGTCGAGGCCGTCATTGCGTTCTGGGCGGTGCTCAAGGCCAACGCCGTGGTGTGCATCGTCAACCCGCTCACCAAAAGCGACAAACTTGATTATCTGCTCAACGATTGCCGCCCGACGGCACTGATCACCGACAAACACCTGCACTCGATTTTCAGGGAGCCGGCGCGGAATTGCCCATCGTTACGCCGCATGATCGTCTCCGGGCCGATCGAACACAGCGACCTGCAAGAATTGCCGCATGCTGTGCGCTGGGACGCCGCGGTCGCGGCAGCCCGCAGCACGCCGCCCTCGCGCCGCTGCATCGACATCGATCTCGCTGCGATCATTTATACGTCCGGCTCGACGGGCGAGCCCAAGGGCGTGATGCTGACGCATCGAAACATGATCGCCGCGTGCGCCTCGATTTCCTCATACCTGGCGCTTGCCGAAGACGAGGTGATCCTCAATGTCCTGCCGCTCGCCTTCGACTACGGTCTTTACCAGATGATCATGGCATTCGGCGCGGGCGCCCGGCTGGTGCTTGAGCGCTCGTTCGCCTTCCCGGCGCAGATCCTTGGGCTGATCAAGCAAGAAAGGGTGACGGGTTTTCCCGGCGTACCGACCATCTTCGCCGCACTCGGGGAGCTCAGGTCTCTCAGGGATCAGGATTTTTCGAGTATTCGCTACGTCACGAACACTGCGGCCGCCCTGCCGCTCAAGCACATTCTCCTGCTGCAGGAGCTGTTTTCTGGCGCCCGCATCTATTCGATGTACGGCCTTACCGAATGCAAGCGCTGCACCTACCTGCCGCCGGAGGATCTGGAGCGAAAGCCGTCGAGCGTCGGGATCGCCATCCCCAATACGGAAATGTGGATTGTCGACGAGCACGACAGGCGGGTCGGCCCCGGCATCGTTGGTCAGCTCGTCATCCGCGGAGCGACGGTGATGAAGGGCTATTGGGGCAAGCCGGAGGCGACAGCCAGGAAGCTCAAGCCCGGCCCGCTGCCGGGTGAGCAGGTCCTATACACCGGCGACTACTGCCGGATGGACGCCGAGGGCTACCTCTACTTCGTCGGTCGCGGCGACGAGATCATAAAATCGCGCGGAGAGAAGATAGCGCCGAAGGAGGTGGAAAACGTGTTGATGAACATTGCGGGCGTACGGGAAGCCGCGGTCATCGGCGTTCCGGACGAGCTGCTCGGGCAAGCAGTGAAGGCATTTGTCGTGATGGAGCAGGGAAGCATGATCGGTGAAAAGCAGTTGCAGAAAGAATGCCAGAGACGGCTGGAAAACTTCATGGTTCCGAAGTCCATCGTCATCGTACCCAGTCTGCCGATGACCGACACGGGTAAGCTCAAAAAAACGGCCCTGTCATGAATCGGTACCAGGGCGAAGTTGATCAGCATTCATCTTTTGTACCGGAGGCGAAATCAATGTTATCTACCAAGGATAGAACCGATACCTGCAGCGAACAAATTCGCGCTTTCCTGGCTTCGAATTTCTATATAGCCGATCCCGAGAGCCTGGAGAGCGACACCTCGCTACTCGACCAGGGCATCGTGGACTCGACGGGTGTGCTCGAGGTTATCGGCTTCATCGAGGAGACCTTCGGCATCACGGTCGAAGACAGCGAGCTGCTGCCGGAGAATCTCGATTCCATCGAGGGAATTGCGCAATACGTCATGCGCAAGAGAAACTGACGCAAGAGAAACTGATCGCCGAAATCTCGCGCAACTCTGTTTCAACTTCCCGGCCGTTTCTAGCCGCGACAGCGCGTCTACCTGCCGCGGCTGCGATGCTTACGCCTGCGCCCTCGTATGTCCCACAACCACCCTGCCCTCACCGGCCTGGTTGGTGACTGCCCTGATACTCTCATAGGCCTTGGAACGCTCGAGCAAACTCATGACCTGCCGGTCCTGGCCAAGCCCCACCTCGAAAAGCAGGATGCCTCCGCGCCGCAAATAGCGCGGCGCCTCCTTGAGCACCCGCATGTGGATGCTCAGGCCGTAGGGGCCGGCTGCGAATGCTTCACGCGGCTCGAGCTCAACCAGATGCGAACGGTCGCCCTCGAGCCGTTTTTCCGAAATGTAGGGCGGGTTGCAAACGATCACGTCGATCGTGCCGTCGAGCTCCAAGCCTGAGAAGGCGCTGAACAAGTCGCCCTGAAGCACCGTTACCCGGTCCTCGATTTCAAGATGGGTGACGTTGCGGCGCGCGACCTCCACGCATCCGTCGGTAAGATCGCTTGCCCACACGCGCGCGGTGGGAGCGTGGTGCGCGATGGCGCACGCCAGATTGCCCGCCCCACAGCACATGTCGACAACGCGAGGCACCGGCAGGTTCAGTTGGCTCAGGACATCGAGAGCGGCCTTGCCGAGCAGTTCCGTTTCCGGCCGAGGAACAAGCGCACCGGGCGAGACCAGCAACTGCAATCCCATGAAGGTGCTGCGCCCCCTGCCGTAGGCATCGGCAACATTGATCTCTTCGCTCACGACACTCGCCTCCCCGATTTAGCCGGCGTTGGTGGCCGACAATTGCGTACCGATGAAGTGTATCTCAAAACCGTTTAACTCTCGATCGACAAAATCAAAACCGATCCCTCCCCAGACGCTTCGAAGCCTTGATGCTACAAAGATGACCATAAGCTTCTGCGCCGTGTCATGATTAGGAATATCTCCTTACTCGACCCGGTTATCCCCAGCCTGGCGAGCCGGTTGCCGAATTCTGAGCCTGGCGTCACGATTTTGCTACATTTTAATCAAAGAAGGCACGTATGTAAGCAATTCGTAATGTTCCAGCAGCGGGGCGGGGCTGCTGCTTCCCGGAAGGTTAAAGTTTGTCCCTCATCGAAAGAATCGACGAGATTGCGCGGCAATTTCGCGTCAACGAGCGCACATCATGAAGTCGACCAAAGGGCGCTCGCTCGATCTCCGCTCCGCAATGTTCGGCTGTGTGCACGGCCTCGTCGGCGTAGGCGTTTTCTCGGCATTGATAAATATCCTCGCCTTGACCGGCTCCGTCTACATGCTCCAGGTCTATGACCGCGTGCTGCCTTCGCAGAGCGTGCCGACTCTTGTCGGATTTACAGTCGGGATGCTGGGACTTTACGCGGCCTATGGGCTCCTCGATTTCGTGAGGCTTCGCCTGTTGGTCCGCATCGGCAGCCGCCTGCATAGAAATCTGCAGCAAAAAGCGTTCGCAGCCTCGCTTTCCCTGCCCCTCGTCGCCGGGCCGGATGCGAACCGGGTACACCCGCTTCGTGATCTGGACCAGCTACGTGGCTTTCTTTCCGGGCTCGGGCCGACAGTCTTATTCGACGCTCCCTGGATACCATTTTATATGGTGGTCATCTATCTGCTGCACCCCGCGCTTGGCGTGCTGGCAACGCTCGGCGCATGTGCCGTTGTGTTTTTGACGGTGGTTGCCGAGATCATCGGCCGCAAACCTGCGGCTCGTGCATCTGAGACACTCGTAGCGCAGCGGCTTCTGGCCGACTCCGGCCGCCGCAACGCAGAGGTTGTTCAGGCGATGGGCCTTTCCGCCCCGCTTAGCCGGCGCTGGAACGAGGTCAGTCATCTTTATCTGAAGAACCAGGAACGGCTCTCCGACGTCGTCGGCGCAGCAAGCTCACTGTCGAAGACGCTCCGAATGGCCCTGCAATCATGCGTGCTAGGGCTTGGTGCCTACCTTGTGATCGGCGGCGAGGCCTCGCCTGGCGTGATCATTGCATCGTCCATATTGCTGGGCCGCTCGCTGGCGCCGGTCGATGTGGCGATCGCAAACTGGAGAGGGTTTCTGGCAACCCGCAAAAGCTATACCGAGCTGTCGGCAGCCCTGGATGCTTTTGATAGCCAGCAAGAGCCAATGGAACTGCCCGGCCCGAAGGCTGAGCTTGCGGTCGAGGAATTGACCGTCGCGCCACCAAGCCTGCAGAAGCCCACCATCTTCAATGTAAGCTTCCGCTTGGCGAGAGGCGCAGGGTTGGCGGTCGTCGGCCCGAGCGGCTCCGGCAAGACCACGCTCGTGCGCGCTTTGGTCGGGGCATGGAAGCCGCTTCGTGGCACGGTAAGATTGGACGGCGCCTCGCTCGATCAGTGGAATTCAGAACTGCTCGGCATTCATATTGGCTACCTTCCGCAGGACGTTGAGCTGTTCGACGGGACGATCGCCGACAATATTTCGAGGTTCGGCGGCAAGCGCGACGCAAAAGGCGTGCTGGCAGCTGCCAAGGCTGCGGGCGTGGACAAGATGATCATGCGTCTTCCGCAGGGTTTTCAAACACGCATCGGAGAAGGCGGCGCGGCCCTTTCGGCTGGGCAGAGGCAGCTCGTCGGGCTTGCCAGGGCACTTTACGGCGATCCATTCCTCGTCGTTCTTGACGAACCAAATTCCAATCTGGATGCAGACGGTGATGCTGCTTTGGCCGGCGCAATCCTGGCAGTGCGTCAGCGCGGCGGTATCGTGATCGTCGTTGCGCATCGCCCCTCCGCTCTCGTCAACATCGATCAGGTACTCGTCCTGTCGAACGGGATGCTCCATTCGTTCGGCTCGCGCGAAGACGTTCTGGCAAATGTGGTCCGGCCCTTCCCGCGCCCGGACAAGCCAAACATTGTCGTTCCGCTGCAGCACGGTGCAAGCGGGCATGCGTGAGGTATTGCTTAGTGTCTAACGTGACCATGTCGTCATATGCTGCGGTTGGCGGCGAAGGCCCGCCGACCGGGCAGAAGCCGCAGCCGGATGGGATTCAAGCCAATCTACCCCGGGGTACTCTGGTCCGGAGCCTAGCAGCACATTGTCGTTCCGCCGCACAAGCGTGCAGCCGGGCATATGCGAGGTATCGCTCTGCTGTTGCCGTGTCATACGTCGCAGCCGGTGGCGAAGGCCGTTCGTTGGAGACGAAGCCAGAGCCGGATGGCATCCGGGCCAATCTGCTCTTGGGCTTGGCAACCAGCTTGCTGTTGATCTTTGGCGGAGGGCTCTGGTTGGGATTGACCAAGATTGCCGGCGCGGTGATTGCGCCCGCAACCGTGGTGGTCGAAAGCAACATTAAAAAAGTCCAGCATCAAACCGGCGGCACCATCGGCGGAATCTTCGCGCAGGACGGCGATCATGTGAAGGCCGGCGATGTGTTGGTCAGGCTGGACAACACATTGACCCGAGCAAACCTGCAGATAATCACCGAGGACCTCAATCGCGCCACCATTCGTCTGGCCCGACTGGAGGCCGAGCGCCAGGGTCTGCCGGAAATGCAGATCCCGCCCGACCTTCGCGCTCAAATGGGCGACCCGCAAGTGGTGGCACTTGTCAGTGGCGAGCGTGCCTTGTTTGAAAGCCGTGCTGCGGCGCTGGCTGGCCAGAAGGCACAATTACAAAGCCGCGCGAAGCAGCTGGAACGTCAGATCGATGGCCTCAAATCGCAGCAGTCTGCAACGGACGAGTCTCTGGATCTGCTGACCAAGAACCTTGCGGATGTCGCATCTCTCTACGCAAAGAAGTTGGTGTCCAAGGAGAGGTTGAGCAATGTCAGCCTAGACAAGACCCGGGCTCGCGGCGAATCGGGACGCCTTGTCGCAGCGATAGCAGAGGTACAAGCTCACATCAGTGAAACGGACCTGCAGGTGCTTCAGCTCGACGAACAAATGCGGAGCGACGTGACCAACGAACTTCGCGAAACGGAAGCCAAGCAGACCGAGCTCAGTGAGCGCAAGGTGGTGGCCGAAGACGAACTCAGCAGGACAGACATTCGTGCCCCGCAATCGGGCACAGTACAAGAATCCGCGGTCCATACCGTAGGAGGCGTGATTGGCGCAGGAGAGGTGCTCATGATGATTGTGCCCGATTCCGACAACCTTGTCGTCGACGCTTCCATTCCTCCGTCGCGTATCGATGAGATTCATCCCGGACAGCAGGTGTCGATCCGCTTTCCAGCGTTCGACGCCGGCACCACACCTGCCTGCGAAGGCTCGGTCAAGCGCGTCTCAGCGGATCTGATCAAGGATCAGCAACGCCAGCTTTCCTTTTTTTCGGCGCGCATCGACGTCGAGAATGAAGCGACGTGCCTGACAGGAGAGAAAATACTCAAACCGGGCATGCCCGCCGAAGTCCATATAAGAACCGACGAGCGCAGTGTCTGGTCCTACTTGATGAAGCCCCTTACCGACCAGTTTTCCAGGGCCTTCAGGCAGTAAAGCGGTTGCGAAACGCGGCCCGATCTATCGGGTCGCCGCATTTTCGAGAGCGCTGCTGAATCTGACCTCGATCGTGTCTCCCGGCATGACCTCGGTGTCTTCTTGGGCAAGCTGTTTTCGCCATTCTTCGCCGACCTTGCGAATGATCGTGACCTCGGCCTGGACCTTCTCGCCGGCAACCGGCAACGGCAGTGCGGCAGCTCCCGTGGGCTGCAACTTTTGGCTGGCGGCGCGAAGCCTTGCGCTGACGTCGGCAAGGCGCACGTTGGTATCCTTCAACTCGATCAGCAGACCCATCCTTCTTTGGTTGTCATTGCGTTCGTGCTGTCTGGCAAAATCGTCCTGCTGACGTCGTGCTCTCATAAGCTCAACCGACGTTTCGAGTGCCCGGCTGGAAGAGAGAACCAAAGCGCGCCGGACGTCGGCGAGCCGGTTGTTGGTGAGATTTCCGGACTCAAACGCTTTCCTTACGCGCGCCAGATCGTCTTCGTCCGCCTTCACCCCATCCGCTTCGGCCTGCTCGCGTTTGAGCAAGGTCTCGGTTTGTGCGGCGGCATCCTTGCCGCTTTTATCCAGAAAGCCCTGCTCTTGCTGGAAGTTGTCCAACGAGAGCTTCAGCCCTTCCGCTTCAGCCTGCGCGATCGCCGACGCAAAACTTGCCGGCAAGGGAGATCCTTGTGGTGGCTGCATGTCGAAAGTCGGTTTGTCCTGAAGTTCGGCGCGGATGCGGGCGCTATGAAAATAATCTCTCGTATATTCCCCCCAAAGCGACTCGTAATCGCGCCGCAGATCCACCGGATCTGGGCCAACCTGGTTTGCCCGGGACCGCAAAAGGCTGAAACCGCCTGACACGGCAATCGCCTGCCGCACGGTCATCAGCGGGCGGTAGGCCTGCTGTCCGGGAGTGAGCACGTCGCCGGTCACATAGATCGGCCTGTACTCCGCAACCACGGCGGTCACGTCTGTCGGCTTGATGACGATCATTTGCTCCCGCCCATCAGGCAGACGCTGGTGGAATATCTTGGTCGGCAAGATCGTCTGCATGCGCGTTTGCAGTTCAGCCGGAGTTAAGCCGCCCACCGAAACCATACCGACTTCGGGAAGTGCGATCGTGCCGTCCATCTGGACCACCGCACGTTGCGTTCGCTCCGGGATGGAGGCAATTCCAATCTCGACGGTGTCGCCGGCAGAAAGTCGATAGGCGACCCGCGGTTCCGCTGCAGCAGCCGTATCCATGGCAGCCAGCATGCCGAGCACGACAATAAGGATTCGATCAACGAGAACCATGGGCGACAATCTCCTTCTGGCTCGAATCCGGCGATACCGCGGCCGCAATCAACAGCGGAGCCAATCCTCCCGGGCGAAAGCTCATGTCATGTAACCCATTTCGTGTCGCACCCGGCCTTCGCTCAGGCGCCCTTGCCACCATCCGATGGTCCGCTCCAAGCCTTCGCGCAGGCTGGTCTGGGCACGCCATCCAGTCTTGCTTTCGAGGAGCGAAGAATCGGCCAGCAAGGCACGCACCTCGGAATTCTGCGGCCGCAGGCGGCGCTCGTCCCGGTGGATTGGTTTCTTGCAGCCACTCAACTCGATCACCAGATCCAATATGTCCGAGATCGTCACAGCGCGCTGGCTTCCGGCATTGTAGGCATGGCCAAATTCGAGCTCGGCGGAACCTGCGGTCAAAAACGCCGCCGCGGTGTCTTCCACGAAAGTAAGATCGCGGATCGGGCTTGTGTCTCCCACCATGATCGCCGGGCATTTTTTGTCGAGAGCCTGGCGTATAATGGTCGGTACGATGGCCCGCTCACTCTGGCGCGGCCCGTACGTATTGAAGGGCCGCATGATGACCACGGGGATGTCGAACGATCTGGCGTAGGACTCCGCCATCATGTCCGCGCCGATCTTGGATGCCGAATATGGTGACTGTCCCTGCAACGGGTGGGATTCGCTGATAGGCATTGTCAGCGCGGTGCCGTAGACCTCGCTTGTCGAAGTGTGCACTACACGCTCCGTATCCCATTGGCGCGCCGCTTCGAGAACGTTGACCGTGCCCAGGATGTTGGTCTCCACATAGGACTGGGCAGCGGCATACGAATACGGGATAGCTATCAGTGCGGCGAGATGAAACACGACCGCCTGGCCACGCACGATCCGGTTAAGGAACGCGCTGTCGCGAACATCGCCGCGGACGAGATTCAACTGGCGTCGTATGGTGTCGGGCAAATCGTCCAGCCAGCCGTGGCTGTCGAAGGAATTGTAGAGTGCCAGCGCGGTGACGTCGGCGCCGCTGCGGACGAGTGCTTCGGTGAGATGAGAACCGATGAACCCGTCGGCACCCGTAACCAGAACTTTCCTGCCCTTGTATGCCATGACCCAAGCGTTCCCCCTATGACGTGAGGCACTGACTTTGCAAATCCACGAGAGCGCGGATGTCCCACCTGCTCTCAAGGTCCAATCGGCGGCGGCGAAACCACGCCAAGCACCGCCAGCAAGCCGCGCACCATCCACACAACATCGGAGCCGATCGTGCGCTGCGGATAATAGGAAAGGTCGAGCCTGGCTTTGGCAGGAAACAGAACCTGGCGATAGAACAGTAGCGGGTCCACCGATCGCGGATAGAAACGGGCTTCATGCCGGAAGAGAACCTGGGCTGGACCCAGCAAGCCTGGCTTGTATTGTAAAACGTCTTCGAAGCCCCCGCGAAAACAATCGGCGAAGGCAAGGCTCTCCGGGCGTGGCCCGATGATTGCCATCTCGCCTCTGAAGACGTTCCAAAGCTGTGGCAGTTCGTCGAACTTGGTGACGGCGAGGAACCGTCCTATCGGCGTCATGCGGCTGTCATCGGCCATGGTCAGAGCCAAGCCACCGGGGTCGCATTGCACGCTGAACTTGCGGAACTTGTACATGCGGAATGGGCGAGCACCGGCCCCGACGCGGGTCTGTGTGAAGAAGATGGGCCGACCGCCTTCCAGCAGCAGCGCCACGGCAATCAGCAGCATCAGCGGGGCGAAGACGATCGCCGCGGCTGCAGCAATGACGAGATCGATTGCTCGTCTCGCAGACCCATGGACGGCGCTCGAGACGTTAGACCGGTGAATGGCTAGGTCCAGGGCATTCATGCGGCTGTTCCTGTCTGAGCGCAATTATTGACCGCCGCGGCAAGAGCGACGACTACCGATTCGACCAATGGCGCGGTGATCTGCGGATGCAGCGGTACAGTCAGTTCGCGCTGCGCGAAATCTTCAGTGCGCGGTAAGTGAGTACCGGGAATGAGCTCACGATAGAGCGTCATCTGGTGCACCGGCGGGTAGTGGATAGTGGTTTGTATCCCTTGCCCGCGCAGTGCGTCGATGACGTCTTGCCTGTCGGCGTAACGTGGCAAAAGGATAGGCATGATGTGGTAGGCCGACGTCCGCGGCTCGTGGAACGGGATGGTCACGGCCGGGCAATGCTTCGCTATGAGACGGCGATACAGCATGACCAGGATACGCCTGATCTCATTCCACTCCTGCAGATTTTGCAGCTGGACCAGTCCGATCGCAGCCCGCAATTCATCCATGCGATAGTTGAATCCGAGCATGGTGACATCATACTGAGGGGTGCGGCTGTTCAGCCTTTGACGTGTCCCGGTGGTCATCCCATGTCCACGCGCCTGGCGGATTGTCTCGAGCAGACCGGCATCCTTGGCGATCACAGCCCCGCCTTCCGCCGTGGTCATGTTCTTGTTGCCATAGAAGCTGAAGGCGGCCGCGGCACCAAATGTCCCCACCTCCTTCAAGCCCGGCGCATGCGCCGCGTCCTCGACGATGTGCAGCCCCCGGGCACGGGCGAACCTCTGCCATTGTTCCCGATCGGCGAGGTAGCCGGCGAAATGAACGAGAATGATTGCCTTGGTGCGGGCCGTGCATTTCGCTTCGGCTTCCACGATCGACATCAGCGGCACGTCGGCTGACTCGATGTCGACGAAAACCGGCGTCGCACCGACATAGAGGACCGCATTTGCGGTCGCCACGAACGTCAAGGATGGCACCAGCACCTCGTCGCCCGGTCCGATGCCAAGTGCGTGCAAAATGAGATGAAGCGCTGCGGTGCAAGAACTGACCGCGACGCAATCCTCCGCATCATGAACGTCGGCAAAAGCTTGTTCGAAGGCTCGTACCTGCTCCCCCATGGTCAGCCAGCCGCTGTCGATGACCTTGGTCAAAGCAGTCTTCTCCGGCACACCCAAGATCGGGGCACTGACCAAGAGCATCACAACCTCCTAGACTGATAACTGTGGGAACCGGGCTCGTGACTTCATCATGCAGCCGTCGCAGTGACCTCGATCGAGGCCGACTGGTCTTCCCAGGAAATGGTCTGTGCGTTCTGAAAATCGTCGACGCGCCCGATATCGAGCCAGAGACCCTCATGTTTGTACACGTGCACGGTTGTGCCGTTCTGCATCATCTGCAGCATCAGGTCGTCGAACCCAAAGGGTATGCCGGATGGGATAAACTGCAGAACATCCGGGTTCATGCAGTAAATTCCCATGCTGACCAGATGCGAAAGCGTCGGCTTCTCGCGAAAGACCTGCACGGTATTGTCGACTTCGTCGATGACGCCGAAATCCATCTTGATCAGGCGACAGGCTGTTGCGATCGTCACTGGATCGGTGTGCTTACGGTGCGCTGCTACAAATCGACTGAGGCTTAGATCCGTGAGGACATCGCCATTGAGAACGATGAATGGCTCCGTCAGTTCATCCCTGATCAAAGACAGTGGCCCGATGGTGCCAAGCGGCTCCATCTCCTGCGTATATCGAATTTTCAGGTTCCACTGCGAGCCATCTCCACACACGGTGCGGATCAAGTGGCCGAGATACCCGGTTGTAATATAAACTTCCTGAATGCCGTTGCGTCGCAACCATTTCAGAAGCATCTCGAGAACCGGCCGTGCGCCGATCGGCATGAGCGGCTTCGGCAAGACCGAAGTGAAGGGGCGGAGGCGTGTTCCCATTCCTCCACATTGAATAACCGCTTTCATCCTGGTCCTCCCTTGTTCATTCGGCCTGAACGCTATCGTCACGGGCCGGCTATCCTGCCCTGGTCAGCACCCGGGAAACGCGTTCTTGTCCCCTCAGAAGAACCGGTGAGATTTCCCGTAGAAGACCGGTGAGATTTCTCCACTGTCCCCTGATCCGGACATTGCATCTGGATGGTATGTGGCCGTCAGGGTGGATGTCGTCGTGCATTCGAATGGTAACAATTCAGCCGTTTTGCTGTTCTATATCTTTAGACCTATAGCACTGCTGAACGGCCGGCCGGTCTGTCAGCTGTCCAAAAGGTCAGAACGTATGTTCGACGACGTTCGGCGGGTTTCGCTCACAAGGGGCAAAAAAAGAGGAGCGTTTCCCGTCATTTAAGATTATATTAGAAATCTGGCGTTTGCGGTGTTGGGGGTGCCGCAGCGTCGGCTGGATGAATCGACGAGTGGATGGCCACGACTTTCAGGCCATTACCGTTCAATCCATTCAGATTGGCGTTGGGGTAGTTCAATGTATCGAATCGTCATCGCCGACGATCACGGCTTGTATCGTCGCGGCTTGCGATTGGCACTGACCGCAGGCATTCCAGGTGTGGAGATCTTTGAAGCGTCCTGTTTCGACGCGGTGCTCAGTTTGCTGGCAGAGCAGTCGTTCGTGGATCTTGCGATCCTGGATCTGAATATGCCGGGCCTGTTCAATCAAGAAGTGCTCGGCGGGATCCTGTCTGCCTATCCGGACACGCGATTTGCGATCGTTTCCGGAAACGATTCACGCTCGGAAATACTCACGGCTCTGTCGATCGGGCTTCACGGCTACATCGTAAAATCGCAGACGGACGAAGAGGTTGTTTTGGCCGTCAATGAAATCCTCTCCGGCCGCATCTATGTTCCTGCACTTCTGTCACGTCCGGGAGCGACGCAAACAACCCACGCGCATACCCATTCCGACGACAAAGGCCCACAGAGGCGTACCGCTGGCGTCAACCTTGGCAGGCTGACTTCGAGGCAAAAGGAAGTCCTCAAGCTGATGGCGGAAGGCTATTCAAACAAGGAAATTGCGCGCGATCTGGAAATCGCAGAGGCGACCACGAAAATCCACGCTGCTGCGGTTCTGCGTGAATTGGGGGTACGCAATCGGACCGAGGCTGCCGTTATGCTGAAGACTTGGCTTTCGAGACATGCCAGCTAGAGCGCCGCGCGTCCTTTTGGACGTGCAAACGGCGTCCCAAGACTCCTCATGCATTTTACTGCATATCCCAAAGCCGAGGCGCAGCTTTGGGCCGACGACATTCTTGGAAGGAACCCTGCGCATCTCAAAGGCCGCTCAGCGCGACTTGCCTTTAGATATCTGCTTTCCGATTGGAGCACTGCACTACAATCCGATTTCCTTGCGTGACAGCCGCAGCGAATACCGCAACCCTTGGTCCGATATTTCCAGCCTGGGAGAGTGACCGACAAGCGGCGCTCCATCCACTCCGATTATCATGGAACCGAAGCCATGACGGACTACGCTTGAGGTCCTACGCCGCCCCGATTCCACCCACTCGAACACGATATCGCTGCCTCTTTCTTCAGGTGCGAACGTCCAGCTTACGTCGATCCGGCCTTTTGGATCGGCAAGCGCTCCATATTTCATGGAATTGGTGGCAAGCTCGTGAACGATCATTGCAAAACTCTCGGCGGCGCCTCCCGACATCGCCACGGAAGGACCGCTGACCGATATCGCACGTGTTCCAATATATGGGTGCAATTCTTGCGCAACGAGATCGTTTATCGCCCCCGATACGCTGCCGTTGCGTGAAAGAAGCAGATGGGTTGCCTCGAGCGCGCGTATCCGGTCGATCAGCATTTCCTTGTATTTGGCGACGTTGTTTCCGGGAACATCGACCATTTTCACGAGCGCCGTGATCACCGCGAAAACGTTGCCGAATCTGTGACGCTGTTCGAGCATGATGCGCTCCCGCTTCTTTGCCGCGGCGCGCAGCAGCGTGGTTTGTCGTCTCTCGCTCAGGTCGGCAGCCACTCCAAGCCGCTGTCCACCATCATCATGTCTTTCCTCCCTTCCGCGCAGCGCAACCCAGCGGATATGTCCGTCCGGTCGGCGGACGCGTATCTCAACATCGTAATTCGTGACCGAGGGTGCGGCCTTTCTCGATGCCGCCAGCTTTGGCCAGTCCGCCGGATGAACGACAGCTGACAGCTCCTCCAAACTGCGGCTATTGGCCTGGGCCAGGCCGAGAATGTCCCAGAACGTGTCCGAGCCCGTGACTATCCCGTCTTTAAGGTCTATGCGCCACGTGGCCAAGCGTCCAGCAGACAGAGCGAGGTCCAGCCATTCCTTCTGGGCCCGAAGCGCTTCGTGAACAGCGCGTCGGTCCGAAATATCGTCGACCACCACGAAGATGCTCTCCGAGAGGCCACCCTCGGGCACGGACGAAGAAAGCGTTAGCCTGGCCCAGAATGCCGTACCGTCCTTTCGTGACAGACGCACCTCCGAAACGAACGAAGAAATGTCATTGCCCAGCCTCGCCAGCAATTGCGCCAAGGTATCCCGGTCGTTCGGATGGGCGAGCGTATCGAGCTGCAATTGGGCAAGCTCCTCCTCCTTGTACCCGGTCATCTCACAAAGGCGTCTGTTGGACTGCAGCAACTCACCTTTCTTGTTGGTGTTCGCGAATCCCATGGCAGCACGTTCGAAGGCCCAACGATAGCGGCTTTCGGTCGCCTCGACGGCAGCGAGCCTGGCCTCCGCGACTTCCAGCAACTCACGCAAGTCCTGCCGCAGACGATGGAAGGTCATGGCAATCACGCCACCCGAAACCAGAAGCAGGATTGCGCGTGCCCAATCTCCACTTGAAATCTGATCGTGTCCTCGTGCCCACAGCCCGACAGCCACCATCAGAATGGCCGCAGCGAGCGCCGGTACGCGGTCTTCGAGATAGGCGATAATAATAATAGCCGGAATAAATTCCAGAAAACTGGCGCCTTGCCCAATATAGGCTGACGATTTTATTTCAAATATCAGTGTGGCAGCTAACACCGATGCAGAGGCAATATGAGTTAGCAATCTGCCCGACGGGTTCGAATTCGACCTGCGCGACTGCGAGCTCATGGACACAGACTACAACCTTCTGACTAGCCCGTCGAGACTAGAGCAAAAAACGTACAGCTTAGTACCACTGCCGGATTGCCATACCGCTATCATAGCGCGCATTTTATCGGACGCAGCGGGGCCTAAGAGCTGCCTTAGAACTGTCGGATCATATTAAGTTTTCAAGGTGGTGATGAACGTATTATCCGTCAGCGCATAGAAGACTAGAATCCAGCTACACATAGAAGACTACATGAATCCCGAATACTTATTTCGGGCGTGTGAAACTTTGGGTTAGGGGTAGAAAATGAATCTGATCGATAGACAGGTCGATGCTTCGAGCAATCGGTACATTGTTACGAGGACCAAGTATGATTTTGAAGCGCGGAATACGCGGCCCTCTTCTGGTCACCTTCCCGATCGCGCATCGGATCCATTGGACGCAAGGTTCGGCGAACCAAAAGGCCGCAGTCTGGAATCCATAACCGGCGTGCTTGATCGCATTGGCTGTGGCTATCTCGTGCTGAATCGCGAAAGAAAAGTAGTCGAGTGGAACGCAGCCGCCCAAACCACGCTTGAGCGCCAGGGCGAAGCGGCCGACACGGCGAGCGGACTTACGGCCGCCCTAAGGCGGCTGATCGCGAATGTTCCGGGCCAATTCCTGCCGGGCTCGTTGTCTTGGGTGGTGATCCGCAGCAGGGGCGACCGACCGGTGATACTGAACGAGAACGGCGTTATCGCTCCCGACGGAACGAGCATTGTGGCGCTGCTGGATCGCGACAACAGGTCGGGGCCAAATCCTCGGACGCTGCAAAGAATGTTTGGCTTGACGAGCGCAGAAACGCACCTCGCCTTGCGCTTGGCCCAGGGCGACGCACCTTTGGAGATCGCTCGCAGCTGGCGTCTCAGCCGCACCACGATCCGTTCCCAGCTTGCCTCGCTGTTCGCCAAGACCGAAACAAAACGCCAGGCGGAACTGGTGGCCCTTCTTGGGCGTATTTCGGTCCTGCCGTAAGGCCGGCCACTTAGATCCAATCGCCGGACGTCGGCATCCGCCCGGGATTCAAACTACGCAAGTTGGCGTGTCATGACTTGGCAGGTCGTGCACCGCATTGCGCACTCCCCTAGGTTCGATGCGCCAGCGTAAATATCGAAAGCCGCAATCCCGGACCGGCTATTCGGTACTGTCGAACGGATTCGAAAGGCGACAAGTGGACAACGATCTACGCAGCGATTCTGTCCTTGCCGCAGCGGAGAAGATGGAAATCGCTCGATCCCGTTCGGACCGCGCGGTGAAGAAACTTGCACGGACAGGACCGATCGTCGTCACCGGCGCCGCAGGCTTCATTGGTTTTCACGTGGCCTCACGGCTTTTGCGTCTTGGTGTCAAAGTCGTGGGCGTCGACAATTTCACGCCCTATTACGATCTGCGGCTCAAGGAAGCGCGGTTTGCACGCCTCTGTAGCGAGGCGAAGTTCACGCCGGTACGAATGGATCTGGCGGATGCCGCGCGCGTTCAGTTGCTGTTTTCAAACGTTCGCCCTTCACACCTTGTCCATCTTGCGGCTCAGGCCGGCGTGCGTCATTCACTTGTTGACCCGCACGCCTATGTGCAATCGAATATAGTGGCGTTTCTCAACGTCCTTGAGGGCTGCCGGCATCATGGCGTCAGTCATCTCGTCTACGCCTCTTCGAGCTCCGTCTACGGCTTGAATCGAACCATACCGTTTTCCGAAAACCACGGCGCCGATCATCCCGTCAGCTTCTACGCCGCCACCAAGCGTTCGAATGAATTCATGGCGCATTCATACAGCCATTTGTTCGGCCTGCCCGTGACCGGACTGCGCTTCTTCACCGTTTATGGCCCTTGGGGCAGGCCCGACATGGCCGTCTACTTGTTCACGCGCGCGATCGTCGAGAGCAAACCAATTGAAGTAGCCAATGCCGGCCGCGTGTGGCGAGATTTCACCTATATCGACGATATCGCTGAGGGCGTGGTTCGAGCACTTGCTACACCGCCGCAGCCAGATCCGAATTGGGACCCTTGCACCGCCGACCCTGCCACAAGTTCCGCGCCGTATCGCGTCTACAATATCGGCAACGACCGGCCCGAGGAGATCAACCGGCTGATTTCGATCATCGAGACCGCTCTTGGCAGCCGGGCAGTTCGCGTGGATGTGCCGTTGCCGCCTGGCGACGTTCTGGAGACGCGCGCCGACGTCAGCGATCTTCGCCAGGCCGTCGGCTTCGCCCCGGCAACACCGCTAGAGGACGGAGTGCGACGCTTTGTCGAATGGTACCGGGACTTTCATGGAACGGATGCCGCGGCCAGCGTACGGCAACAGACGTTGGTGAATGAGGCCACCGTGTAGGCCGCGGGCCCTGTCGGGCGATGATCTGCCACTCGGCGCGTAACGCGTCGGCCACAAAGCCGCACTCGCCAGCCTCTATTCGACACAACCCTGGACTCGAAATTCCTGAACGCTGATGCCGTCGCGTATCGGCGCGCGACGGTCTCAAATCAGCGCAGGAACCAATGTCGCCGCTGGCCTTCGACTGCGTGCGTTCTGAACGATGTTAGCGCAAAGATCAGCCCAGGGATAATTTTCAGCCGTTTGCTGATGTAGATCGACATCGCCACATTCCAAATCGCCAACGCAAGCGCGAGGCCCACTGCGGCGCCCGGCGCGCCGTAGAGCGCAATTCCTGTGGCACAGCCTATGATACTGGCCGCAGCGCCGACGATCATGGTTGCGGCTGCCGCCCATTCGTTTCCGGTCATCATCAAGAGGAGCATCTGGGGTCCGCACAGCGCGACAAAGACATATCCGAGAATGAGTATCCGCGCGACGGGTGCCGCGGTACTGAAATCCCCGCCGAACCAGCTCAACAGAGGTTCAATAATCGCAAGCATCGGGATGGCCATCGTTAGAGCCCCACCAGAGGAAAGTAGGGCGGCCCGTGAAAACAGCTGCTGCAGAGCCAGCCGATCGCCTCGGGCATGAAGGGCAGCCGCTGTCGGCGCAAACATCGTAGAGACGGCAACCAGGGAAAGACTCACAAGCAAGGCGACGTTCAATCCCAATGCGAAAATGCCTGCTTCGCGAATGTGATGCGTCCAGCCCAGCACCATGACTCCGGCCCGGCTGATGAAAACATCGAGCCCAGCCATGAGCATCATTGGCGGAACCGCGGACCACCATTCCCGCGACTCGTCGCCTGGCTGAACCTGCCGCAAGCCAGGCGGCTGAAATTTTGTCGCCATGACGAACACCAGGCCGACCGTGATGGCTGAACTTGCCAGCACCGCCTGCATCACCAAGGGTGCGTTGGGGGTCCATGATCCGGATAAGACCGCCATTCCCAGCAACGTCAACAAGAGGCCGTCGCGCACTATGCGTTCCGGCAGGAGGGCCGAGACACCGCCGCCGAAAGCACGAACAAGCGTTGCGCCCAAAGCGTAGGCGGTGACCAAAGGCACTGCTGCCATGCCTAGCAGCTGGCTGATTTGAAGCTCCTTGTGAGAAGGATCTGAAAAGAAAAAGATCAAGGCGGCGCCAACGATGCCGAATAGTGTCGCCGCCGCCAGCGACCTCTGCAGAGCAAACCTGATTACGCCGTGTACCAGGTCAAGCCGCCCTTTGGCACTGTAGGCGGAGACGAAACGCAACAAGGATACATGGAAACCAAGCGTTGCAAGATAGGCAAGCACCGAGGTCCAGGCCAGAACATAGGAGTAGATGCCATAGCTGGTGGAGCCAACGATGCGCGCAATCAATAACTGCGCCAAGCTGGTTAAGCCCGCACCCCCGATATAGACCAAAAGAGCGAAGATGCTGGCATAGCCGAGACCCCGGCCCGTGTCCTCCTTGTGCGGCAAAACCATATTCGTTGGAGCAACGGAGGCCGCAGGGAAGCGGGCGAGCTTCGGATCGCTGAAATCGTCGATGTCTTTTGCGCCGGCGTCGCGCATTTCATCGCCTTGATCGCCTTTGGCCGCGGACCCTGCTCCGGACTGCGAGATCGTCGACATTATCTTCCGCTCGACAGGCCGAATGCCGTGGCGGTCGTTACGCGGAATCCCGCATGTGACACTCATGATGTTCTCTCGAGCAAGAGATCCGCGCTGTCCCCAAACCGGTAGCCGGCGTGTTTCCTAAGATTGACCTGCGTGAGAACGCTGCCTACGGGGACCTGAGCCGTCTCGTCCTCCGTCAGCAACTGCAGAACACCACGCGCGATGCTGCGACGCGTCCTGGCCCAGCGAACAGCGAAAAGAACCGCGTCAGCCCAGCCCGTCAGTAGCCTGGCCTCAGGTCCTCCAAGTCCCAGCGGTCCATTTATGATGACGATGCTGTACATCGAGCGCAGCTCATCTGTGACCAGGGAACCGTCGATCATGGACAGTTGCGGCAGCAGATCCTCTGATGGTGCGAGTGCCATGAAGTCGATTCCAATTTCAGGCATTCCCGTGACCGCGTCGTGCAGCGGACAACGGTCGCTCATATAGTCTCCAAAGGATTTATGCGGCTTGAACGCACCGAATTCGTTCAGAAACTCGTTCGTGAGGCGGGCGCCCGTACCGTCAAGATCGAGAAAAAGCACTCGTCCCCCAAGTCGGGTAGCTGCCAAGGCGAGGCTCCATGCGAGCTCGGTCTTGCCATCATGCCGGACGCTGGACGTGACGAGGATGACGTGCGACGCACGGCCTCTCGCTTTGTTGAGAGCCACGGTGACAAGGAGAGAAGTGACGGCTCGGCTGTAGCTGCAGTTTTGCTGGCCGAGAACCAGCTGCTGTAGTCGTTTCGCGTGTATTGTGGGCGCTTCCGGTATCAGCCCCAGGCACGGAACCCCGAGCGCGGCTTCAGCTTCGGCCCCGCCGCGCAAGGTCTGATTGAGACGGCTGCGGACCAAGACGAAGACCCCGCCAATGAGGCCAAACACGATCATGCCGGGCGGAATAAGAAAGATGGGCGGCAGGGTTTTTGGATTCGTTGGCGGCCATGCCGCTGAAAGGATCGAGACCCCGGGCAAGGGAGTTGCGATGCGCTGCACCAGATCCTGTTGTTGGGTGAGAAGCTGGTTGTATCGCTGTGTCAGGATGCTGACCTGCGGCTCGAGCGCACGCAAGCCGGAAAGCCGGCCGGCTGTGTCGGCCACCACCGCATCGAGCACATTCTTACGGCCCTCCAGAGCAGCGATCTGGGCACGGTAGATGTTCCCCTCCGCCGCAATGCGAGCAGTGCCTTGTTCGATCTCGCCGTTGATCGCAGTGCTAAGGCTCGCATCCGCATTGTCGTTGGCTTGGCGGGCCGCCATGTCGGCCAATACCGGAGACCCGATCGCTTCGGCGAGCGCCGCCACCGATGCTCCTTCCTCTCGCAAAGCCTCGATGTGCTGAAGGCGAGATTCCGTCGCTGAGAGATCCGCTTTCGACAAGGATATCTGCTGACTAAGTTCGGCTGTCTCCTTGGCAGCGTTATCCGCCGCACCTTGATCGACCGCGCCATGGCTCAGTCGATACTTTTCCAGGCGGTCGGTCGCTTTCGCCAGGTCGCTTTGTACGACCGGCAGGCTGGCGACGATCGAGGCGAGTTCCAGCCTGTCTGACGCCCTGCGCTTCTGTGCGAGATCGTCGATGTATACTTGGACGAACGTATTGGCCACCAGGGCGGCTCGCGCCGGATCGTCGTCGGTGAAGCCGACGGTGATCACCCTTGATCTCAGTTCCTGTCCAACCCTCATGCCCTTCCGCAACGCCTTGAGTTCGGCTGCATCGGCCGCCTCCGGCCTGCCCTGCGGCCAAATCCTTTCTAGCAGACCAGCTGCGAAGGTGCGTATGTTCTGCAGGTCGCCGCCTACCGGGGCGGCGCCGGAATTTCCGACATCACCTTGCTCAGCAATGTTGCCGATCTTTGTCTCGCGTAGGGCTGCCACCAGGCGACGCAGATGCCCCTGCGAAGAGAGCATGGTTAAGTGGTCATCAATGCTCGCATCCAGCATCTCCTGAGCAGAATCCGCACCTCCGGGAGCCGCGTTCCTGCCAGGAGCATCGACAATCACCTGTGCGGTCGCCTCGAACAGGACAGGACGCACAAAACCCGCAAGCCCAGCCAACACTCCGCCCAAAATCACCATTGCAAGCAGGAACCATTTTCTCCTCGCGATGGTAATGAGGAGTTGATGGAAGGGGGTCTGCGCGTCGACCTGTTCGCGCAGGAATGGCCTCATGCGCGGATTGATCTCGCGCGTCGGCACGTGCATTTCAGTGGCGCGCGGAAGGTGAATTCGGCTGACTATGGAACCTTCCATCTCATACTCCTGTCAGTTCGAGCGCTGTGGACATGCCCGTTGCCGGCCCGGCGGACCGCCCGGCCTCGTTGCGCCAGGCCTGGAACATCAACGCGGGCCACAAATCGCGAGAATGATCCTGTCTTCCGTCAAGATGGTCGCGCCAGCAGGTTTCGACCTTCGCAAAGTCGAAGATCCCATCTCCGGAGAGGCGTATATCGGCGACTAGATCGCTGGCCCAGATGCGCAACGGGCCGCTCAGCCAGACTGCTATGGGAACATCGAAACCCTGCTTCGGCCGGTCGATCAGCCGTTGCGGAACATAGCGGCTAAGCAGCTGACGAAGAAGCCACTTGCCTTTGCCATTGCGGACCTTCGCATGTGCCGGCAGCCGCCAGGCGAATTCGACAACCCGATGGTCGAGAAGCGGGCACCGGCCTTCGAGGCTATTGGCCATGCTGGCGCGGTCCAACTTCACCAATATATCGTCGGGCAGGTAACCGGCCATGTCGTCGTACAAGAGACGGGACAGCAGGCCATCAAGCCGGGGGGACCCTTGAATTGATGTGGGCGGCGTGTGGAGTGCGAGGCTCCCGGTCGATGCTCCGGTCAGCCGTCGATGCAATTCGTCCTCATTTGGCGCAGCGAGCAGCCGAGCGAGGCGATGCAGCCGGTCGCTCCGCAGCGCGTGCCGTCCACTCGCCGAAAGCGGCAGCTTGCCGACGAAATCGTGACGCGCTGCACGGGCCAGCAATCCGACCCCTGCAGCAAGCGCGTGACGCAGCGGCGACGGCAGCGCATGCTGTCGTTTCAACCGCGCAGCCATGAAATGACGGGCGTAACCGGCGAAGCATTCATCGCCACCGTCGCCTGATAGGGCCACCGTAACGTGCTGGCGAGCGAGCCGCGCCACGAGCAAAGTCGGTATCTGCGATTCATCGGCGAACGGCTCATCCCAGATCCGCGGCAGTTCCGGAATGACTTCACGCGCAGCGGCTGCTGAAAGGTGGAGTTCAGTATGATCGGTGCCCAGGTGCCGCGCGACCTCCGCCGCGTGGGGAGCCTCATCAAACCCGCCTTCTCCGAAAGCGATCGTGAATGTGCGCACCGGTTTTGGCGATTGGGCCTGCATCAGCGCCACAACCGTGGAGCTGTCGAGGCCACCAGACAGAAAGGCACCCAGCGGCACATCGGCTATCATGCGTTCCCGGACGGCAAGTCGAAGCAGGTCGTCGAGTCCATCAGTCAGTTCTTCGTCGGTACCGGCGATTGGATTCTGTCGACCGTTCGCGGCGACTTCAGGCAGCGACCACCAGTGTCGGGCGCGTTGCGAAAGGGATGCGGCGCTGCGCGCCTCGGCAAAATCCGCCGCCGTCACAGACAGGACCGAGCCCGGAGGTAGCTTGAACACGCCTCGCCAGATGCAACAGTTACCCGGTACCCATCCCTTCGAAAGCATTGTCGCGGCCGCGTCGAGATCGAGCTCCTGACAGAAACCTGGAAAACGATGGATTGCCTTCAACTCGGAGGCAAAAACGAGCGCATCGCGCGTTGCAGCAACATAGAGCGGCTTCTTGCCCATTCGGTCGCGGGCGAGATGGAGGGTCCTGGTCTTTAGATCCCACAATCCAAATGCGAACATGCCAGCGAGGCGGGTGAGTGCGGTGTCGAGACCCCAGCTCTCGATTGCGCACAGCATCACTTCGGTATCGCTGGCGCCACGGAACCGATGGCCAGCGTCTTCAAGCTCGCGGCGCAGATCGCGGAAATTGTAGATCTCGCCGTTGAAGGTAATGGCATATCGGCCACTTGCCGAATGCATCGGCTGGCGTCCTGCTTCCGATAGGTCGACTATAGCCAAACGCCTGTGGCCGAAGGCAATGCCGGCTTCGCGATTGATCCAGAAGCCTTCGCCATCAGGCCCACGATGACGAAGGGCCGTCGTCATCTGGCCAATCGCCCTGAGCGGCTTGATATTGGCGGCATCGGGTGCAAGGAGAATTCCGGTAATCCCACACATGCCATCACCTCAGGTCGCTAGAGGTTGCCGAAATCGTTCGCGGCGTTCCGGCAACAAGGCAAATGGTAAGCGCAAACCACACGATTGGATGGCGGATGATCAGATGTGGCATTCCGAAGATGACGATCGACACCACCAGCACGAACAGGGCATCGAGCTTCGCACGCCATGCGCATAAAGCCGCCGCGCCGACAATCCAGGCCAGGGCCAGGACCGCAACCAAGCCACCTTGAGTGTACAGATCGAGAATCGTGTTGTGAGCCTCGAAAGGCCGGGGCAGAAATTGGCTGTAGGAAATGGGCGGGCGCTCCAGATGCGGGCCAGGACCAAGGCCCAGGGATCCTGACGTTAGGCCCTTGCCCAATGCATCTCCCCAGAGATGGATTCGAAGTGCAGCGGTTTCGGCGGTCGCTTCGCCGCCCTTGTCCTTGGTAAGACTCAAGGCGAACTGTTCGACGCTGCCCACCTCCGTGACGATGTAAGGCGTCATCGACATGGCCAACGGAAGGAAGCCAATCATCAGCAGGAGGGTAACTTGCCGGGACAGGCTGACCTTGCCGTCACCGGCTGCGAGCCATGTCCGAACCCGCAGCCCAAGAAATATCAGGCCGACCAGGACCGTCGTGTAAAGATAGGTATCACTCTTCGTCAGCCTTCCGACATAGATGGTCAGGATAAGGCTGCTGAGCCCGGCCAACCTCGCCCACGGCTTGCTTGTAGTCGTCGCAAGATGCAAGGCGAGCGGACCAAGGAGTGCGCAATAGAGCGCGAGCTGGTTGGGGTTCTCGGACCAGCCTCGGAAGCGATCCCAGTACCAGGGATCGACGCCGGATTGGTGGATCCAACCCCATCCAAGTGCCAGCTGAACAATAAAGCATGCATTCGCAATAGCGACCACCCACCAGGCAGCACTGCGCAGACGGCGATCCGCGTCGGGCTCCGCGGCGGCCAGGCAGGTGACGCAGATCAGCAGCAGGTAGGCTACCACATCGTGCATCACCACCGACAGATACAGTACCGTGGTCAGGTAGCCAACGATGGTGCCAATACCCAGAGCGAGCGTGATGATCAGCCAGAAGCCCGCAACACGGATCAGGGCGGGCCTGACTACCAAGTGACCGCCGGCGAGCACCCGCCCGATCGACAGCATGATCCAAAGCGCGAGAAACAATTCGCCATAGCCGTAGGGCAAGCCCGGAACTGAGAGCTGCGCCGCATACGACATGGCCACGCCGCAGGCCAGGATCGCGTCCCGGATCATCGGCGCGCTCCACCCGATCCGCGGTTTGCAGCAGGCTCTTCAAGCAACACCGGCGATGCCGGTCGAGCGAAGCCGCCCTGGGATTTGGCACTAAGGACATTGTCGTAGAGATCGCAATATTGCTCGACCACCCAGGGCAGCGAGAACTGCGTCCGGACGAGCTCGACAGAGCGAGCGCCCATGGTCCGTCCTTTCCGGCGGTCGGACAGGACCTCTATAATTCGAGAGGCAAGGCCGTTCGCATCGTGCGGGGGGACGAGATGGCCGTTCCATCCGTCCTCGACCACCTCATTGCAACCAGGCATCATCGAGGCGACGATAGGCAATCCCGCGAGCCCTGCCTCCAGCAGGACGCGCGGAATCCCTTCTCGGTATTGTGTTGGAAAGGCGAACAGATCGGCCATGCCAAGAAGGGCAGGAACGTCGCGTCGTGGACCCAAGGCGATGACATGCGGCACATGTCGATCGATCTCAGCCTTGTCCACTGCAAATGGGCCCTCGGATTCCAATGGGCCGACAAGCACGAAACGGGCATTGGGCCTTTCCGACAGGATGCGAGGGACTGCCTTGAGGAGTGTCGGGATGCCTTTCTGGCGCGTTAGCCGGCCGACAAAAATTACGATCTCGGCGGATTGGAGCCCAAGCTCTTCGCGCATTTTCATCGCCGACGGGGCAAGATGCCTTGCCATGGCGAACGCATCGACGTCGATTCCAGAACTGCGGATCACTCGTCCGCTGCCGCGTCCGATCAGTCGGTAGCGTTCAAAGAATGCCTGATCGTCCCGATTCTGGAACACCGTAGCCGCCGTCCATAACGACGAAAGCCATTGCAGTCCGCAAAAGATTGGGCGCAGGGCAAGGGCGCGCGGTTCCAGGGACGAGAACGTCCAGCCCAGACCGTTGATAGTGCGCACGACTGGAACGCTTCCGCGCACCGCAAGTGGCGTCACCAGGTTGGGCTTGGTGTCGAAGCTTTGGATAATGTCCGGCCGGAGTTCCGCCATCAGCTTTCGAATGGTTCTGATGGCGGCCCATTCTCCGCTGCTGCTGGAAAATCGGTCGAAACCGTAGCTGCGATGCGGAATGCCATGCCGCAGGAATGCGGCTTCACCGCCGCTCGACACCGCAGTAACACGGAATCCCTTCTCTCGCAGCGACATCAAGAACGGAATTCGCAGGGCATGATCCTCGCCTCCGACACACACCAGATGCGGATTCATCCTGCGTCTCCTGACCGTTCGCTGTAGCCCGATCGCGCGAAGTGGCCGGCCCTTGAATTTGCTTTCATGGTGTTGGTTTCGCTACCCATCTCGCCCAAGGTCACGGTAGGGGCAGGTCTTGCCACTGTCCTCGTCTGTTTAAATGACGCAAACCCTGTCCCGGCAGCGGGCCGCCGTACCCAGCCGGTTCAGGTAGCCGCGCCTTGCATCAAAGAGGTCGGCACTGCCCGGGTGCCGAGCGCAGAGTGGTCCGCAGACAAACGGCTCGCGCTCCGCGGCACAGTTTCCTGTCATTGCTGGCTGTCGTCGGAAAGCCGCCTACTTTAGCGTGGCTCCCATCATCGTCTGGATGCGCGAAGTTTGACCACGCGGGAGGTGATCGTCCGTGCCTCCGAGGCTAGAAGGATTGGAATGCCGTCGCGAACCGGATAGGCAAGTCCTGCGCTCTTCGAAACGAGTTCATCGCGATCCGAATCCCAGGTAAGTGAGCCCTTGGTCATTGGGCATACCAACCATTCTAACAACTCAGGGTTGAAAGAGGCATTCTCTTCGGCTCGCTTATCCGTATCCATCTGCTATTCCTTTCTCGGCCGTGACATCAACAGTGAGCTCCGGCGCGAGCGCCCTTGGCGATACAAGCCGTCACCCGACGTCATCGCTGTAATTCGTAGGATTCCGGCAAGTGTCATAAGCCTTGCAAACTGCACAATCACGCTAGGTGCAGGCTTGGCCACTGTCGTCGTCCGTTTGAATGAATCGACATCGAACTGAGCCGTATGGCGGCGAAGTTGAACGTGAGGCGTTAAAAGCGTGAATGGAGCAAGCACGATCGGCGATATCGCCATAGGCGACCGGAAGGTTTCGTTATTGAAGACCGCTCGCGGCTAATGCTCTCGAGCCAGTGTCTGATCCTTCCGCCCAGTCAATACGGGCGACGAAATCGTAAACCGGGCCGCCGGGTACTCCCCAATTGCTTGACCAGATCACCTGTGAACCGTCCGGGGACGGCGAGGCGTGGGTCTCACTCCAGTAGTCGAATGGAACGTTCTTCGTCTGCACAATGCGCCGAACCTCTCCGCTGCCGTCGATGCGCAACGCGATGACTTCCCGCGCATACGGCGCCCAAGCCGGATATTTCGATACTTCGTCCGGATTGCCCGAATAGGTAAGGAACACCCAACCGGGCCTGTCCAGCGACCTGAGCGATGCATGCTGTGCTTCACCATATCTCATGAGCGAGGTGACTTTCCCATCTGACAGCCTTCGCTTGATCACCTGGAATATGTCTGGATCGGACTTACTGATCCCCACATAGATTTCGCTGCCGTCGGCATCGACGGTCATGTCGCCATGGCCAGGCCGATGATGCTCAGTCCATTTCTGGCGCAGAACGCCGTCAACAGAAAAGATGAACGTCTGTTCAGTGTCGTCTTTCAGGTTCTGAATGCATAAGATGTTGACGCCCAGCGGCGAGATTGAGCAGGCGCCGTTGGCTCCGACAAGCTGTGCGAGATCGATTTCCGGAAATTTCCGCCGCTGTCTGAGATCGTAGGCAAAGACGACCGCTTTGCCGTCCCGGCGAACCGCGCGTACGGCAATACGGCTGCCATCACGGCTTGGATTACCTTTGTATGGCCCGAACTGGAGATTGCTACTGTCAGCCGAAACAAACAGGACCTCCTCATGATTGGTGCGTGGCGCCCAGGTCGAGATTTTCCGACCACCGACGCAGATCATCAGGTCGGGATCGTGAGGATGCCATTCGCATTCGGTCGATCGATCACGGCGAAAAAGCGGGGCGTAGGTGCGCCCATCCAGGAAGCATAAGCCGCCGCAGCCGTTGCTGATGACAAGAAGGCTCTGATCCGAATTCCAGGCCTGGGCGCTCGAATAGCGGTGGCTGCAATATTTGCTCCCGCATGCGATGCCGGCGCCGAGGATTCCGGGTTTGGTTATTCGGGTGAAAGGTGTGCCAAATGCCGCATCCTTCGCGGTGTGCAGGTAATCCGGCAGGTCCATGGCTACCGGCGCGACGAACTTTGTCGATGCGACGTCCTCTCCACTCACCGCTCCGTGGATAACTATGGATATCGCGCTGACAGCAGCTAACGTCAACGCCAAGGCAGTCTGGTAGCGAGAAAAGCGCATGTCATGTCAACTCGCGCGGTTCCTTTTCAATAATTCGATTTTCCATATTATTGGATATCTTCTTGTCGACGCTTCAAAACCGCATCTCTCTAAGCTTCAACTCTTTTAAATTTCGCCCGCGCCGCGCCGAACTTGTCGATTACTCCACGCGCTATCATTTCTGTGGCGGCTGTGAGCCCGTTCGAATCTAAACTTTCGACGCAAGTTGTTGGCACGGGAAACGATCCAAGTTGTTCCCCAATGAGATTAACGTGGTCAATATGATCAAGACTGCTCTGCAGATCGACTTCGAGGAACTTCTGAATGATACCGAGGTTACGCCGGCGTTCCTTCAGACGGACCTCTAGAATTTCCCTTGGCGCCTGCAATCGGACAAGCAGATCCGGTTTGGGTAGAAGCTCGAGCGCGCGCGACACCCTTTCACGATCCGTTATGCCGCTGAACAAAACCAGTGAACATACGAATTGCACCATACCCTGGTCAAAAATTGAGATCGTGTCATTGGACGCTATTGCCGCGCGCCAAGCTTGAAGAAGAGCTTCAAGATGCCAGTTCAGGCGAGCCGCCCACAGCTCATTCTTGGGTGGAAGAATCTTAAGCACTTCTGCACCGAGAGAACGCTGTCCGATCCACTTTGAATGCAAGCCGGAGACCAGTTTGAAGGCGGCCCTTCTAACCGGATGTCGGCGGTCACCGGTCTGCAAAACAACACAGTAGCCCTGAGCTCGCAAAACGTGCACCAGCTCGGACGCTAACGTCGTCTTACCAGCACCGGACGGCCCAAATAGCTCCAAGATCATCTTTCAATCCAGACTGAGGGAAGCCTACTGGCAGTGACGTCATGTCCATTTGCTGAAGCGAACGCCCATCTCTTCCTGGGATGTCTAGCCGACGAGCCAGGAATCCGCGCCATCCGTATGAATGACGGTGTGGTCACGTTAGGATATCGACGGACGCCAAAATCGTGAACGGAAGGAGTGCGTTTCGGTGACTATCCTTCCGGATTGCCTACCGTCCGTTTACCGTTCCGTCTCCGAAAGGGGTGTGCAGTAGCCCTATTCCCCAGCACACTTCCGCGCGGGCGCGGCAGTCATGAGTTCGGCATGTCTCATCCGTTCGAGGGATGCGAGACACCCAGCCTTCTGGAAACCTTCTCTGTGATGGACGCAGCCAACTGGCCGTTTATCCCCTCTATCGCCAATAGGGCAGCTTGGTCGGCTATCCAATGAACGTGTCGGACAAAAATCTTCGATCTCATCTGCAGGAGAAATCGTATGAAAGCAGGCATATGAGCGAGAACCTCGAGCCACATCAGACGGCAGCGGCAAATACGGCTATACCTGCCAATTACAACGCCAAGGTCGCGGCAGTCGCGGCCTATGAGCTCCCGACAAAACAGAGATATCAAGATCCGAGTTTTGCGAGCTGGTACCTGAACGGCTATGCAGGCCGGTTGAAGCTGTCCACCGTTGCGTCATACGTCATTGCGCGACGGGAGCAACGCTGCATCGCCAAGGCGCTGGAGAGGTGCAGCCCGCCTCCATCTCAGGTGCTCGATATCCCATGCGGAACCGGGAAGCTGGCCGGCGTGCTGGGCCAGCATAATTGTCGGGTGCTGGCTGCAGACATTTCAATGGAAATGATGGCCTTGGCTAGATCAGCATATGAAGGTCAATCCGGATTTCGGGGATTCATCCGATGTGACGTGGCGCAGCTGCCGTTCGCCGACGAAAGCTTTGATACGGTGGTCTGCCTTCGCCTCATTCACCTTATCCCGCCACATCTCAGGCGCGACATTATCATTGAGCTCGCGCGCGTTGCCAGCCGTCGCCTGATCGTATCCTACGGCCTTGGCACCCGCCTCCAGAGAATACGGCTAAGGCTGCGGAAGATGATCACCGGAAGGATGTCGGCGCCTCATCCCGTCAATCTCACCGTTGCACGACAGGATTTCGCGGCGGCGGGGCTCAAGCTGGTACGCTCTTTTAGCGTCCTGCGGTTCCTGTCCTGCGAGCAGCTGTTCGTACTTGAGAAGGTAAAGGCTTGACCTGCCGCCGGTTTGCAGTCTTCGCGTTAGCACTGGTATTGCGGATCAGGCCGCTGATGGTTGTCAAGAGCTGAAACGGCTGCGGGAGGTAGCTGTGGAACCGGCAGGCAAGGCCATTCCGGCGCGCATGGCATCACTCGACCTGCTGCGCCTGGCTGCAGCCCTCGCGGTCGTGCTCTTTCACTATCTTTTTGGCGGCGCGATCGCGGGCAATCTCGACGTGGAATATCCTGCCGCAGCACCTTACGCCATCTACGGCTATCTCGGCGTCAATCTGTTTTTCCTGATCAGCGGTTTCGTCATCGCGTGGTCGGCCGAAGGTCGAACCTGGCAGGAATTCGCGGTCGCCCGCTTCGCCCGGCTTTATCCCGGATTCCTCGTCTGCATGACCGCGACGTTTGTTGTTCTCGTCGTCGCCAAAGATCAGCGTTTTCCGACCGATGTTCCAACCTATGTAGCCAATCTTTCCATGTTCGCCCGCCTCTTCGGCAGGCCGTCCATGGATGGCGTCTACTGGTCGATCATGCTCGAGATCCTGTTCTACGGCTGGGTTGCAGTGCTGATCTTTGCCGGCGCCTTTCAGCGCTGGAAAATACCCATCGCGGCCATCTGGCTCGCAATTTCGGCAACCAACGAGTTCTTCTTTGGGAACCCGGTGATACGCATTCTCTTCATTACAAACTATGCGCCTTTGTTTGCCGCCGGCATCCTCGCGGAAGACATCGTTGCAAGGGGCCGTTCACCGGCTGCGTTCCTGTTTCTTGCCGTCGCGTTCCTGGTGTCTTGCCAGACCGCAATGTTCTCTCATAACTGGATGCAGGAGCACTTTGGCGCAGCCATTTCGTATCCTGCTCTCTTCACCGCCAACATGGTGGTCTACGGAGTCTTCGCTGGCGCGATATTGCTCCGCTCCGTGATTGCTCCATCCAAGGCTATCATGATGCTCGGAGGGTTGACTTATCCGCTGTATCTT
The DNA here is from genome assembly GCF_040320095.1 of Mesorhizobium sp. M0800. Classification (NCBI taxonomy): domain Bacteria; kingdom Pseudomonadati; phylum Pseudomonadota; class Alphaproteobacteria; order Hyphomicrobiales; family Phyllobacteriaceae; genus Mesorhizobium; species Mesorhizobium sp. M0800. The sequence goes on along the minus strand of NZ_JAMYOZ010000020.1, from coordinate 3,311 downwards.
TTGCACCAGTATATCGGCTACATTTCGCTTAACGCGCTGGCGCCTCATGTCGGCAAGAACGCCGCATTCTTCGTCGTGTTGGCCGGGGTCCTCCTTGCCTCTTTTATCGTCTGGCGCTTCATCGAGACGCCGGTACGCAAGCCGCTCGTCCGCGCCCTGGTGTCTGGGATATATCGCCTTGCACCAGCCTCGCGGCCAATCCGGCCAACCTCTTCCGCGCGAACATCATGATCAGGAGCTTTCGGCGGATGCCGCAGAAGATGTTTGAGTCCAACCGTCGCCTCGCGGAAAAGGCAACTGGGTAGCCCACGACGCCTGCGCAAGCGAATACATGATTTGTGGGTCAATCCGCAGGCGAGCAGCAGGCCGGCGATCAGGCGAGACAGCACCGGGGTTCCTTCCAAGCCGCCGATGTTGCACGGCACCGCTGTTGCGGCAATGCCGGCTGCGCGGCGCATTCGCATTTCGGAGAAGCGCCGTCTAGATCGGCAGCTTCGTCGATTGCGTCACATTTTGTTCTTGCTTTGTGCCGGCAGCTATGCTAGTAATTTGGCTATGGTGCAGATTCGCACTGACGACCCGCCGCTAGGCGGGTTTTGTTTTTGGTCTGGTTTTCAGATTTCCCGGCCATCCCGCGTCGGACGGCTTCTCGGTCGCGACATTCGAGCCAAGCTCCACACGGTCGGATCAAGTCAGCCGAGTCTTATCCCGAATAGAACGATCCTTGCCTGGTCGTCGATACCGTTGCGGAAACGAGTTCGAAGGGAGCGCTCCTCCAAGGCTCAATCCTACTTCAAACCCTCAATCTTTCTGTCAAAGGGTGTCGGTATGTGATTTGGCGCTAATATACGTCGTCTGTAAGTAGGCGCGGTCGAAACAGAAAAAGGAATATTGGATGACAACTCTGCATTACACGTCAGGTGGATCGGGCACGGAAATTGCGCAAGCCGGATTCAATCTGGCCGACGTTTCATCTGTTGACCAACTCAATGCGCTGCCGGACGGTATGAAGGGCTTGGTCTACCTCAACGAAACCGACGGAGCGACGTCGTCCTTTATCGACAAGATCACGCCTTTCATCGGCAATCCGAAGCTGTTCGGATTCTTCCTGGTCGACGAGCCGGATCCCACCGGCCAATGGGGCACCTACGCCTCCGCCGCGAATCTGAAGGCGGAATCCGACTGGATTCACGCCAATGTGCCGGACGCCAAGACCTACATCACGATGATGAGCTTGGGGACGTCCGCGAATCCGGATTTTTCGAACACGTACAATCCCGCCAATACCGGTATCGATTACTACGGCGTGGATGTCTATCCTGTCCGCACGGATGGCGCGGTCGACTATAACATGATCGACAAATTCGTCGCTGCCGCTCAGGCATCGGGCATCCCGACGAGCAAGATCATTCCAGGCTACCAGACGTTTGGCGGTGGCGACTATAACACCGACATGGGTGGCAAATATGTCGTGCCCACCGCCGCCCAGATGGAAACCATGATGGACCACTGGGCCAAGCTGGTTCCGTCACCCGCCTTCGAGTACGCGTACGCCTGGGGTTCACAGCGAGGCGACACCGCGCTTGAGAGCTCCCCGGAACTGCAGGCCGTTTTCCGGCAACACAATCTCAGCACCGCCGGGACTGCTCCTTCCGAAGCTGCGGCCACCGATCCCATTTCTACGGCGACGGTCCCTTCCGAGGCCACCACCGGCGATAGCACCTCGACTGTCACCGCCCCTTCCGAAGCCACCTCCAGCGGCGGCACCTCGACCGCCACCGCCCCTTCCGAAGCCACCTCCAGCGGCGGCACCTCGACCGCCACCGCCCCTTCCGAAGCCACCTCCAGCGGCGGCACCTCGACCGCCACAGCCCCGGCCGAGACCATCACCGGCGGCAGCACCTCGACTGCCACCGCCCCTTCCGAAGCCACCTCCAGCGGCAGCACCTCGACCGCCACCGCCCCGGCCGAAGCCACCTCCAGCGGCAGCACCTCGACCGCCACCGCCCCGGCCGAAGCTACCTCCAGCGGCGGCACCTCGACCGCCACCGCCCCTTCCGAAGCCACCACCGGCGATAGCAATCATGGCAAGACCACGCTTTCGCATCTCCTCGCCGGCAACGGCGGTTCGACTACTACCGCCGCCTCCGGCGCTACCGCCAGCGATGGCAGTCATGGCAAGATCGCGCTATCGCACCTCCTCGCCAGCGACGGCAGTTCGACTACTACCGCCGCCTCCGGCGCTACCACCAGCGATGGCAGTCATGGCAAGACCGCGCTGTCGCCCCTCCTCGCCAGCGACGGCAGTTCGACTGATACCGCCGCCTCCGGCGCTATCACCAGCGATGGCAGCCATAGCAAGACCGCGCTTTCTCACCTCCTCGCTAGCGACGGCAGTTCGACTGCTACCGCCGCCTCCGGTGCCACCACCAGCGATGGCAGTCATGACAAGACCGCGCTTTCTCACCTCCTCGCCAGCGATGGCAGTTCGACTGACACCACCCACGATAATGCCGGCGGCAAGGTAGGCGAGGGCAGCAGCGTTGACCGCATATTGGCCTCGTTGAGCCATTCTCTTTCGGCCGGCTCGGAACTTCTCCCGACCAACGATCCATCCGACAAGACGGCAACCAGCCTGATCCGCCACGGGTTCGCGCAAACCGTCCAGCCCGATGAAAGTGTCGGCGCCCAGGCAAAAAACGGCGCCGCCGCCGAGATCATGTCTGGCCACGGAGGCAACGATGCCTTCGACTTCAGCAAGCTTCAGGACAAGCTCCACCTCGATCAAGCCGCTCTTACCGAGCTTAAGTCGGGCGGGCTTTCATTGCATGCTTCCCCTGCTGGTACGGCCACGGATGATGGTTCCCACCACATCATCTTTGACAGCTCAACCGGGTCGCTCTCTCTCGACAGCGACGCGGTCGGCGGCGCAGCTCAAGCGCAGCTCGCTACCCATCTCCCGTTGCAGCATCACTCTTTGATCTGAAAACCGGAGCGGCGGACCTTCAACTCGAGCGTGTCCGCCGCTCCGTCCGTGTTCAATTGCGCCACGGAAGCTTGACTAAGAAAAATGCGATATCGGCAGACATCAGAGAGATCGAAGTTGGTCGCATTATCGCCAATGCGAATTCCGGATTCACCACACCCTACGCAGTCTCGGCAATTTTCAGCACTGCGTCGATCTCGGCCATCACCGTTGCCGGCAGCGGCCCTTTCTCCAGCGCACCGAGATTGTCCTCGACCTGCTCGGGCCGCGCGAAGCCGGGAACCGGCAGGGCGATTGCCGACTTGGCGAGTATCCAGCCGAGCGC
>NZ_JAMYOZ010000019.1:0-126591 GCF_040320095.1 Mesorhizobium sp. M0800 | reverse complement strand
CGATCGTGTTAACTTCCATTGTGGACGCTCCCTCTCTTACGGTGGCTGTCAAACACCACCATTCTGGCACATCGATGCCGTCGAGGGGGCGTCCACCCCATCAGTACCAGAGTGTCGATCCCGTCATAGTGCGCGCCCGCTGTGGCGGATACCCATTTCGATGGGGCTCCGCACTACTGGGGGTTGAGCCATCAGAAGCCGAGCAGAGGGTCTTTGACGAAGCGGCGCAGTTCGGCATTTGCTGTGGTTTGACGATCCCGATTATCGATCACCGCGGCAATTTTGCGGCGATGACCTTTGCCGCTGACGAGCGCGATCCTGCATTTTTCCGCGTCGCGGAACGCTATGAAGACGATCTCCCATACGTTGCGGCCTGTTTTCACATGTTCGCTCGACGAAAACTGTCTGCTGACCGGATCGTCGACGGTGTGCCTTTGACGGCGCGCGAATACGAGTGCGCGCAATGGGCAGTACGTGGCAAGACGGCCTGGGAGATGGGCTGCATCCTTGGGATCACACAGCGCACGGCCGAGTTTCATCTCGATAACGCCCGCAGGAAGCTCGGTGTAAGGACCAGAAGCCAGTTGGTTGCGCTTCTCACCATTTCGAAATCCTCGTATCTCTGATATTCTACCTGTGCAACTGCACAGGCAGCGCAAGCGCAAAGCTTCGCCTCCAATACCGGGGAATTTTCCCCGCGAGGAGGCTCTTGATGATCCATCTGATTGCACCAGACTGCTACGAGGACTTTGCCGACGACCTGCATGCAATGCATCGCCTGCGCTACCGCGTCTTCAAGGAGAGACTCGACTGGGAGGTGAGAGGAGGTGGCGGCTACGAGATCGATTCTTTTGATGCGTTGAGACCTCACTACCTGTTGCGGCGCGGTTTGGACGGTTCTGTCGATGGTTGTGTGCGCCTTCTGCCCTCCACAGGGCCGACAATGCTTCGCGACACCTTTCCCGTACTGTTGGACGGAAAGACGCGACCTGAGCTTCCGAGCATATGGGAAAGTAGCCGCTTTGCGCTCGACATTCCCTCGTCCGCACCAAAGGGAGCGGGCGGCATTGCGACCGCCACCTATGAACTTTTCGCCGGCATGATCGAGTTAGGCCTCTCGCGCATGCGGCGCGCCGTTTCTCGTGGCCGCGCACTGATGAATGGCGGGTACCTGGACTTCCTCGTCTGAAAAGGCGTGGCAATCCGCGTTTATTTCAGCCGCCGAACAGGTGCTTGCTGCCGGTCGTCACTATCCAATTCGCGCGATCTATATGGCTGCGAACAGCCTTGCGGGCGCGGACCGGTTCAAGGATCGGGTCGATGCCGAGAATGCGATCGGCCATTTCCTCTACGCTGGCATTGTAGGCGCAGGCGTCGAGGATGCGCAGGTAAACGCTGCGATGCTGCCTGTCGTAGCTCGTGATGCTGTCCGACCAGGGGACTTCGTCGCACAGAGTCGAGCATCGAGTCTTATCTGTTCCCGTTGAACCATTCATGCCTGCTGCCAACCTCGCCTGTTGAGCGCTGGATCCAACGCAGTATATCCCAAAATGGGATAATCCGAAACCGGGATTAGTCGCTGAGCCGGTCTTTACCTGACCGGTTCCCCCGCATGCCAAAATCCCTTCGATCGCCCCGCCACCGGCGGTTTCCGGCCCAGCTGGTTTCGCTGCGCAAGGCCAAAGGCCTAACCCAGGCGCAGGTGGCTGAGAAGCTTGGTCGTCCGCAATCCTTCGTGGCCAAGTACGAAGGCGGAGAGCGGCGTCTCGATGTCATCGAGTTTCTGGAGGTAACCGTGGCTCTTGACACTGAACCCTGTGAGATTCTGTCGAGCTCCGGTCCTAGCGGGCGCCCGCGCGCCTAACGGCGCTGACGGAACCGAGCCAGCTTTTCTTCGGCGGGCTCAGGCGGTTTCGGCCATTCGGCTTCGCCCCTGACGCGGGGAGGCCTTTCGGCTACTGAAAGATGCGGCGCCCGAATGACCTTGTTCTCGCGCGCTTGACGGATCGCTCGCCGGAGCCTCACATCGCGAAATCGCTGAGGCGCTGATCGGTCAACGGCGCGTCCACTCCGACTGGAACGATCCTCGCGATCACCTGCGCGATCGCATGCGGCGCGCCGTTTCTCGTGGCCGCGCACTGATGAATGGCGGGTACCTGGACTTCCTCGTCTGAAAAGGCGTGGCAATCCGCGTTTATTTCAGCCGCCGAACAGGTGCTTGCTGCCGGTCGTCACTATCCAATTCGCGCGATCTATATGGCTGCGAACAGCCTTGCGGGCGCGGACCGGTTCAAGGATCGGGTCGATGCCGAGAATGCGATCGGCCATTTCCTCTACGCTGGCATTGTAGGCGCAGGCGTCGAGGATGCGCAGGTAAACGCTGCGATGCTGCCTGTCGTAGCTCGTGATGCTGTCCGACCAGGGGACTTCGTCCATGATGTCTGGCTTCATGTGCGCGCTTTGACCGTTTGATTTCGAGCAGAGGGTGGCGGTCGGCCGGATCGGGTCCTGGCTTGAGCCACCTCACCAACGGGTCAACTATAAGGAATAGGACGATCATTCCTTGAACGATAATTCTTTTTCAGCGCCTATCTCGCCCGTGGATCTCAAAGAGGTCATGGCGATCAACATGCGTCGCTTGCGCCATGAACAGGATCTGACGCAGGAAGACTTGGCTGCACGCGCGGATCTCAGCATGCGTTGTGGGCTCGATCGAGCGTGCCCGCGTCTCCGCAAGCGTCAGCGTGCTGGGACGACTTGCGGAGGCATTCAGCGTTGACCCGTGCGAGCTAATAAAACCCGCAAGGGTTAGCATTCGCGATCGGCTTCGGCGGAAGCGGAAAATCCAGCCAGCTCTTGACGGCGCTCGCGGGCCTGACGACGCGCACCGGGTGGTCGTGAACCAAGCCGGCTTTTTTCGGCAAGCTCAGGCAGTCTCGGCCAATCGGCTTCGCCCCCTGGCGCCGGCAGCCTGTCGGCTGCTGCCGGTCGCGGGTCATCAGACCCGCGCAGTTTCCCGACGGCGCGGGGTAGGCGGAACTCCCTCTTCTCGACCCGCCGCGGCATCCCGGAAGCCTTCGCTGTCGCTTCGGGTCCTCCTCTTCGTTCCGGTCCTTCGGATGCGGTCCGCCTTCGACGGCGGGTCTTCCGGTCGCGTCTCACCAAAAGGCGCGCGATTGAAGAGCGGAGGACGAAACGATGCGTGCAAACATCATCAGCCGGCTGGACCATGACCGCCGGGGCAGCAGCTCGCGTCGAACCAGACAGCTTCCAACCCCCAGCGCTTTCACAACCAGACACAGCCGCGGTGAAAAAGACGCCGCGACGCCAGCCGTCCGCCGCTCAGCGCCAAACAAACTCAGATGCGTAATGTATAAGAGGGCTATAGTAACACCCCCTGTGTAGGCTTTTTGCTAAATTCTTCAGCTGTCGATTGAGTGATCTTGTCTATAGTAACGGCTGGATCCGCCCGACTATGCGCCTTGAGGGCCATGCGCTTTAAGGTAGGAATTTGCCGACCTAGGAGCACGAAATGCGGGATGTCGAGCGGCAGCACCTCGGTGATCCGATCCGGGTCGCTGCGCAAGACCTCGCGTAGCTCCATCAAAAGTCTGCCCAGGACATTGCGGCCCGCTAGATGATCGTCTTCTACTGCCTTTGCGCCCCAATAGTCGTCTTTGCGCGAGTCCTCAACTATTGGTCGGTCGCCCGTCGCCAGCAGAAGCGTCGAGAAGGTCTCCCAGTTCTGCGCCAGCTTCACCCGGAGACACCAGCGCATCACCTGAACCCGGATATCCTCCCAATCCGGCCGGGAATCCTTACGATATGGCTTGGATTTCATCTTGGCTGTCATCGGACTGGTTTCGTCGATGACTATCCGCTGGATGTCGGGCCTGTGAGGGAACCGACACGCTTGATAGAGGGCTTCGGATGTGCGTATCAGCTGACCCAGCATTGTGATCGGAAATCCCGGCGCCATGTTCGATAGGCCGCCGAAATCCTCAGTCGTCTTGCGGAAGCTGATGACTTGATCGCGTTGATAGCTTCGAAATTCGGCTTGGGCCATGAGCTAGTTCGTTTTCCTCGGGAACAAAGGATACCATGGATTGCCCGCCCATAACACCAAAGGGGCGTTGTTAGGGCAATTGCGATAGGTAACTATCATTGACCCGAATCCCGTCGTTCCCATCATACTGTTTCCGAGGGGGCGCATATAGACGTTTAGGTAGGGGCACGTGGCGCGCACTCCAACGCCGGACACCAGAAACTGCTGTTCAAGCAGCGCCCGGCCGTTTTCGGAGGAGAAGAATCGCAAACCTCCAACTTGACCGGGCCTTCGAAAAACCGGTTCCAGATTTAGGCCCTGCACATAGGCCGCCGTCGCGGGATCGGCAGGAGTCATTGTAGGTCGCAGCACGTCGGAATTGGTCATATAGGCCTTCCGATCCTCGATCTGGAATACGCGCCACCATGTGACGTTGATACTTTTGCCTGCCTCCTTAGCCGCCTCAGCAATGTCCTTACCTGTTCGCCACTCGCCAAGTAGATGATTTGCAATGGTCACAATAGCGAGCTTGGCTTGCTGGGGAGCGGCCTCCTTGATCCATTTGACGACATCATGCCTAATCCGCCCACCAGAGAACAAGACATCATCGATATACAAAAAGGTATCTGGCGCGTTACCGCCGCAGTCCGCAATCTTCGATCCGAAGGTATTCTGTAGCGCCTTGTCGAATATCGACAACATATCTCTTTGGCTATTTCCCGCCGTTTGAAGCTGCAATACCTTAACATTTTTCCAGAATTCTTTGGGATCGCCGCCGGTAAGTTCTTTACTGACTGCGATCTCAGAGAGGAAATCAGCGACAGTCTTGCGGGTGAAATAGGTTTTGCTAAACACATGTCCAAGCTCTGCAAGGATTGGCTCTTGGGACGCTCCGGCAAATTGACGAACCCATTTATCTACATGGGCGGTGCCCATCGATGCAATCTCGCCCTCACGATAGTCCGCAATCTGTTCGACTACTCTCTCAAGCAATTCTTTGCGCGTCGTCACCCCAACCTCCCTCGCACCGGATCAGTTTCCCCATCTGCAACTCGCAGCGAAGTTGCATAGAAAGGGCGGATCCGACCATCGGTCGCGCGGACGGCTTTGGTCAAATGTGATCTTTATATCGGCGTCATCTGGCTTTTAGATGACAGAGCGCCTTTTCGATCGGTTGGCGACGAGCACAGTTGCGCCCAGACGAGACGGCGGTTGTGTTTCCGTCTCGGCGTAGTCGCGCTCATTTTCAAACGCCGATGTTGCGTGCGATGCTGTCGGCCGCCCTGCGCTTACGCCACTCGAGAGGCCTGGAATGGTGAATGGAGTTTCCGTCGACCACGACAGGTCCTGCACCTCGAACTCATAGATCGCATCCATGCCCAGGTCTCCAAGGCAACCAGCCGCCGCCTTGATCGCCGCAACGTCAAACAGGCCGCGGGCATCGGAAGTTTCAGGAATTGTGGGCGCCTGGGGTCCGCAGGTCCAGATTTGAGCCAAGTCCAAAATTTTGATGCAACGTTCACTCCAAGGCGGATTTCCGAACAGCCATGGCTGGTGCGGCCGCAGAACTTGAGCGTCTCATCTTTGCCTATCCCCTTATCATCACCACTTTCCAGCAAACCCCGGCTGATCTCGAACTATCGATCTCGCGGGGCCACTCAGTATCTGCAAAACCGGTATTAGAGGGTCGATCCCGTGATCATGCGTCTTGCAGTTGTTACAGCACCGGTGTCTTCATCATCAGGATCGCCATTCGACTTGGCGGCGCTGCCCTGCCGTGCAGCGGTCCTGCTGGCGGGCGACGACCGCTACATCTCGTGTTGCCGCGTGCCGACTAGCACGTCTCTTAGGCGACCCGTCCGACTCCAAATCGACCCAATCTGGCCCAGTGGGACAGTCTCAATGCACACGGACGCCCGCCAAATCCCTGTTAGCTGGTAGCCGTGGTCGCCGTCACCGCTTAGTCCCTAGGCTCTCGACGGTTCGCTTGCGGGGCTTCGCACGGGGACCGGCCAACTGGAATGCCCTCGCGACCATCTGTCGGCCGCATCCGCCGCGCCATTCACCGCCGCCATGCGGATTGTTCCGCGCAATTCGTCAGCTGCCGAACAATTCCTTGTAGCCGGTTGTCAACATCCAGTTCGCACGGTCGAGGTGACTGCGAAGAGCCTTGCGTGCGCGCTCCCGTTCGCGTGCCGGATCGATGCCGAGGATCTGATGCGCCATTTCCTCTTCGCTGGCGTCGTCACCGGATGCATCCAGGAGCCTCGTATAGGTCGTGAAATGCTCCTTGTCATAGGTCGAGGCCATCCGACCAAGGGACTTCGTCGGCAATCGGCATGTTTAATTTAGGCTGTAACATCGCTGGATTCTACCTCCGGAAAATTGCCTCCGAAGCCCTCCTCCGCCAGCGGATTCGGTAGATTACAAATTGTAGTTGATAAACTCAAGCTGCCCAATCCGATGGCTTGTCGTGCATGGAGATACGCAAGTTGGTCGGAAGGAACGTACAGAGAATCAGCAAAGGAAGCGTGAGACGTAGGAGCAGCTTGCCGAGATTTCTGGGTTCATCCAGCAGTACATCAGCGGCTTGGAGAAAGGCCGAAGAAATCCGACGTATCACGATCTATGAACTGGCATCGGCTCTCGGCGTCAGCCACACGGATCTGGTTCGGCCCAACAAACAGGCCTGGCACCCGACGCCAACTGGTTCAGGGTGGGCGATCTCGGTCATTCGGCTTTGCGCCCCTCCGAGGGGGCGCTCAATCACCACCACCTGCACGACGGCTCACCTACCTTCCGAGATTCGTGTCCGTCAGCGCGACCGCGCCGCGGCATCGGCGGTGTAGCGAATGACCGTTTCCCGGCCCAGCAAGGCCGCTCCTCGAATGATCCGGGTCGATTCCCTTCTGTAGGGCCGACCGTAAAAAGGGCGCACCAGGCGCCCTTCATTTCCGATCGGCTATCAGCAGCCGCCTTCACCTTTCGTTGTTAGAAGCGGTAGGTGACACCTGCGCCTATCAACCAGGGATCGAGCTCCGCCTTTCCCGTCAGCTTCGCGCCGTCGACGGTGACGTCGAAGTCTGGTTTGAGGAAAAGCTTCTTCACGTCGAAGTTGACGCCCCAGTGCTGATCCACCATGTAGTCGAACCCGATCTGCAGCGCGGTGCCGAACGTGTTCTTAACCTTGAGAGCGTCGGCGCTGCCGACATCCTGGTTATAGAATATCGTGTAGTTCACGCCGGCGCCGACATAGGGCTTGAAAGCGCCGAAGTTGGTAAAATGATACTGCAATGTGAGCGTAGGCGGCAGCAGCCAAACCTTGCCGATCTTGCCCAGTGCGCCGATCGTTCCTTGGCCGTCGATGTTGGCGTAGGTGGTGCCGAGTATGAGCTCCGTGGCGATGTTGTCCGTGAAGAAATAGGAGATATCGAGTTCCGGCGTGACCGTGTTTGAATAAGAAAGATCGGAGCCGGGCACTGCATTGACGTAGCCCGACTCCTCAGTGACGACCCCCAACGCACGCAGGCGGATCTGCCAAGGGCTTGGCGCTTCCGTGACCGAGGCTCCTGCCTGCGGGACGCTCGCCGCTTGCGCAAGGTCCGCCGCGACGGCCTGCTGTCCCATCACCATGAGGACAACAGCCGCTGTTACTACCCGCGCGGCGCGCATTTGGTTTCTCGCCATGATATTCTCTCCTTGCTCTTCAGAAATGATGGATTGCACTATGAAAAACCTGTTGGAATTGCTTGAGATTGGCGGAGCGCTCATGATTCATTTTGCGTGAGACTGTGCTCACATTATTTGCGCCGTGCTCGCAATCATCGACCTGTGCTCACTTTATTGAAACTTTGCTCTTGCGGGATCCCGGCCGCCTGTCGAACGCTATCGGCTTGCCAGCCGATCGCGCTGCGAAGGAAATTGGTGCCCAAGGCAATGAATGCGGCCCGCTCCCGATTGTTCTTGCCGTAGCCGTGCCCGCCCGCGCCGGGTTCGTAGAAGTAGCGGGATAGCCAAGGGCCTGCAGCTTTGCGGCCATCTTACGCGCGTGGCCCGGGTGGACGCGGTCGTCCCGCTCGTGATGGCAAGCAGGATCGGCGGATAGGGCTGTCCCGGCGTCGCGGCGTGATAAGCGGAGATTTCCTTTAGGAAAATCCATTCCTCCGGCTTGTCGGGATCGCCATATTCGTCCATCCAGCTCGCGCCCGTCATTCCTCCCACTGTCCATGGCTTGCGCGGCTTTACCGCCAACCAGTCGCCGAAGCTGCTCCACCCAGCGTCCCGAGGAAGGTCGATCCGCATCTTCGGCCCGCTCCTGTCGCCGATTCGGCCGATCGTCTCAAAGAAGGTCGACCGCTCGATGAACCAGAGGCGCTCGCTCTCAGCGGTGCGGTCCAAATGGCCGGACACGGCCATGGAGTCGGAACCGGTTTCGAATATTGCCGGCGCGGTGAGCGGATCCGCGCCACGCTTCCACAGCCGCACGGTGCGCGCGTAGCCGGAGCGGGTGGCCATGCCATCACCAAGCGCACTAGAAAGCAGAAGCGTGTCAGGGTCGAGCCAATTAACCTCGCCCTTGGCCTCCGCGAGGTTGAAACCATCGGCGACAAAGCTAAAAGATCCCACATCGAATTCGCGATGCACGACCGCGTCGCTGCCGCCGCGCGACAGGCGCAGAACGGCTCTTTCCCGTCTCTCCGGCTCAAGGGACGCGCCGCGCCAGATCCAGTCCTCTCCGTCGCTAGCGGCGAGGGCGTCCAGATCGAGCAGTAGCTCCCACTGGGGATCAACTTTCATGTAGGCGGCAAGGGTGGTCCGGCGCCACAGTCCGCGCGGATTTCGGGCATCTTGCCAGAAATTGTAGAGGTACTGGCCGCGGCGCCTGCTCAAGGGGATCCGGTCAGGGCGATCGAAAATCGCTGTCAGGGCGTCATGGTCCCGCTCGAACTGCGTTCCACCGAAGTGCTCCAGGGTCCTGGCAGACTGGCTGGCGGCCCAGTCAAGTGCCCGTTCGCCTTCTACATCTTCGAGCCAAAGATAGGGATCATCGTCGGGAGCATTCAGCGTTGGGCGGAAATCGAATGCGGTCATCTCAGGATAACGTGAAGAATGATGTCGACTGGAAAACAATTTCAAGGTTCTCCTTAGGCTCGGGAGAGCTTTGTTTTCGCGGCGGCGACCGCATGTTCGGCGCGCATGATCATGGGATGATTTCTCCTCTGTCCGTGCCGCAGCGCGTTTTGCGGACTGCGTTGCAGGTGTCGTGCCAAATGAGAAAATCATTTCATAACAATGCGATCACCCTGATGGCGCTGTGTGTCATGTCCGACTTTGTCGGAGACCGGACAACGAGTGCAGCCGTGACCGCCTGATAGAACCTCCTGTGCCAGCTCGGTGGGCACTGCGGAATAAGCAGTGAAGCTCACCGCGAAACTGGCCGAGCTTCGGACCGACATCGGCGACGGGGCGATCGATGACCACTACGTCGCCGGTGTCGGGCGCGGCACAGCCTGAGGACTCCGCGGCGGCGATCATCGAATAACTGCCTTTACGATGGCTCCATCCTGGCCCACCGGTGGGCGCGCAAAAACTGCTTTGCGGCCTCATCCCTCCGCCTGGATTGAGTCGCAGGGACCGAATGGCACACGTGCTTTTGGAACCGGCAGAGTGGTCATAACGCAATTGTCTTCCGGCTATCTTTCCAGAGATTCGACAATCCAGTTAGTGAAGGTCCCATATCGCGCAAATCATCGATGCGCTCAGGTCTGGGCATGCGCCCATCCGCAACCATCTCATCAAGAGCATGGATCCGACACCAACATAGAGAATTGCTTCCCGATGAGAGAGGCCTCGCGGCGGACATGAGATTGCGTCACCCTTCATGATCGCGGTCTCCGAGGATGTCGGGATCGAGCCAGTGCAACGGCACGATAGGGCGAAGGATCTGGCAGCTCTTGCAACTGCCAACCTCGATGGGAGAAGGCATATCGCAATCTGCCGGCAGAGACACCAGGTTCTGCACTGTCGGTTCATGAAGACTTCGTGCTGGTCTCCATAAGAGAAGTATTCTGGTGCAGAAGGTGCCCGATTAGCTATTCGGAAAATGGCGACATCGACGTGCAAATCGGGCGCCGCCGTGAGGCGTCCCCTCAATGTCGGATTTCCGACAGGATCGCAAATCCGACAACCCATTGTTTAATAAGATTTTCCTTCTCTGGCACGGCCCATGCATGGGACCCTGCGAACGCATCAGCGAGACGTCTCCATGATCATGCGCACCGAAAATGCCGTCGCCGCAGTGAAAACCGCGCTCTCGCCTGCCATCAAGCCGCCGAAAGGCCGGCGCGTCCTGGTTGAGGCGGACGATTGCGCCGGCTTCAAACACCTCGATGGGCTGCGTCTCGCGTGACGGCGACGCGGGCATCCAGACGGGCGGATAGCACATACGTCGTTGCCCCACGTCGCCGGACTGACCCTCGATTGTCACCGCGCTGGAATGCTCGGGTCTACATTCGACGACGCGAACGCGCTGGAGAAATTCTCGCAAACCCGGTCGGGACCGGGCTCCGAAAACGTCCGCGAGGGGCCCAATGGTTATGGCCGATATTCGCCGCGAACAAGCGCCTAGTGGGAAGACTCTATAGGAGGAAAGCAAGTGGAGTTATCTTGCGTTGGGGTCGGTGCTGGGCCGTCTAATTTGAGCCTTGCGTGTCAGATACACGAGCAAGTTGGGCAAGGGGCACTGTTCCTGGATCGGCAGGTCGACTTCCGCTGGCATCCAGGCATCGCTTTCGATTCCTCAGAGCTCCAGGTGAGCCACTTCAAGGATCTGGTCACGCTGGTGAATCCGCGATCAGCCTACACTTTCGTAAACTACCTGTACGAGAACGGGCGTCTGTACCACTTCCTGAACGCACAGTTCGAAGCCGTGCTCAGAGTTGAGTTCGAGCAATACCTGAACTGGGCCTTCCACAGGAACCCACTTGTCCGTGGCGGCGAGACCGTGCACGAAATCCGCTTTGACGGCGAGTTTCGGGTGCGGACGGATAAGGCGGTTCTGGGCGCCAGAAACGTCGTGGTCGGCATTGGCAAGCAGGCGCAAATTCCGCCTCAGTTTCAGGGCTGGATTGGACGCAACCTGTTCCACTCATCTGTTTTACTGCACATCCACCCTGAGGTGCGGAGAAAGCATGTCTGCGTGGTCGGCGGAGGCCAGTCGGGAGCCGAGGTGATGTTGCATCTTGTCGGCCTGCCGAAAGAACGGCGGCCTGCCTCGATCACTTGGGTCTCGCAGCGCGAAAACTATCTGCCTCTGGACAACAGCCCGTTCACAAACGAGTTATTCATGCCCTGCTTTTCGGATCGTTTCGCGGCGATGGGCGAGTCGCAGCGTAAGCTGCTCCTGCGGCGTTTCGTGCTTGCCTCGGACGGCGTTTCGGAAAGCACGTTGCGCGCGATCTATCAGGCGCTGTACCGCCACGCATTTTTCGAGCCAAACCGATCCGACATCACACTGCGGCCGGGCTGCACCGTCTCGCACTGCATCAACGCCGGCGCGGGTCACAGGCTGACCCTGCAGCACGGCATGGTCGAGGTCGAAGAAGTCACGGCTGACATCGTCATCCTGGCCACCGGTTACGAGAACGCGGTGCCAGACTTCTTGGAACCCATCGCGCACCGGCTGGAGCAGATCGACAATGAATTAGCTATTCGCGAGGATTTTTCGGTGAGCTGGGAGGGACCGCGTGACAGACGCATCTTCGTACAAAACGCGAGCCTCGGGCAGCGCGGCCTGGCCGATCCGAACCTAAGCCTGCTGGCCTGGCGCGCGCGCCGCATCCTCAATAGCCTTCTTGGGCGCGCGCCATGCGCGAACCCCGAGCATCCTGGCTTCATCAGCCATACCTCGATCGAGAGCTGGCCCGACCCCGCAGCCGAAGAAATGGGCAGCGGGATATGACTCGTAGACTTTTGATCATCGGCGGTGGCATCCTAGGAATGATGTCCGCCTCCGCTGCGGCGAAGGCCGGAGGCTTCTCCGAAATCATCGTGACCGAACAAGCCCTTGGACCAAGCGGCGCATCGCATTATTCTGGGGGCGTGCATTTCCCCTACGGTCGTCAAGACCGTACTAGGTCGCTCACTCGGAAGAGAGCCGTGGCCTTGGCGGCCATGGCTGGGTCGGCGGTCAGCGAATGGTGCCGGCCTTTAGCGATGCGTGTCGTGGCTGGACCGGGTGAAGCGACTGATCCGGCTCAGTTTACGGAACCCCTGGACCCGGCTGAGCCTGACATAGGCAGTCTCGCGCCGAGCTTCTGCGGACAATATCCGCCGGAGCGGAACGCACTTAGCATCGCCGTCCCACATGACGTGAGTCCGTCTCCATGGACCCGCAACTTGACCAGCGCCCGACTGCCCTAATTGGGATGTCCGACCAACCAGTCTTTCCAACAGGAGGCTTTTCGCATGTTGACTGATGCACAAAGAGAAAAGTGGCAGAAAGACGGATACGTCAGGCTCGAAAGGTTCTTCGCTCCAGCGGCTCAGGAAGATATCTCTATTTTTGTCGAAGATATGTCACGCTGGGATGTCAGCGATGATAAATGGCTCATGTGGTTCGAGAAGACGACGGACAATCGAATGATCATCTCCAAGATCGAGAATTTTCTCCACTTCCATGATCCATTGCGTCGTTTGCTCTTAGAAGATCAGCGCATAAAGTCAGCGGTCGATGATTTGCTTGGCGAAGATTCGCGCAGGCTCAAGGAGTTGCTGATTTTCCACTACCCCGACAGCGGCGGCTATCTCCCGCATCAGGACATTTATCACATTCCACACAAACTCCCCGACCGGATGGTCCATGCGGTGGTTGCCATAGGCATCGACGACTCGGACCCGGAAAACGGCGGGCTTTTCTTCAGCCCCGGCAACCACAAGAAGGGGGTGTTTCCCATGGATGCCCGTGGGGTGATCGATCCTCAAGTCGCCGAAATGTTCTCCTGGGAACCCGTAGTATGGAAGGCTGGCGACATCTTCATATTCGACGATTACGCACCGCACTACTCACGACCGAACAAAAGCAATCGTTCGCGGCGGACACTCTACTTGGTGTTCCAGCGTGCTTCAACCGGTGGACCGACCCGCGCTGAATATAACGTGCTTAAGCGCGCCCTTAACCCGCCCGAGGGCAAAGTGGCCGATCTCGACAAACTCAAGCCCCCAAACGGCATCTTCTATCGCGATTGAGCTCACGCAGCCAGGCGGAGGCATGCACACGAAACTGATCGACCGCTCAAAATGCGGGAGAGAATGGCGTTCTGATTTACGGCTCGCGGAGCATCGACCTCAGCCTGTTAAGACGCTTCGGCACGTGGATTGTGGAGGTTGCCGCAAGGCGATCTTCTGTGGCGCCTACAGCCCGACTAGTGCCCCCCTGGTCGCCCGCTTGGCGGCCAGAGCTGCACTATCCTGGCCGGGGCCGCCAACGGGTCTGGCTACCGTTTCTCTCCACGAGTTCACGGGAGGCTGTTGGTTGGCAGCCGAACGTCCCACTGCTTCAACAGCTTAGGTTCGTTGTCATGCGCAAATACACGTTTTCTCGAACGGAGCTGTCGCGGGCGTTCGGTATCGACATGGCCACGCTTGGAACGGGAAGCCCTCGCACGGGGTTTTCATTCGGAAAGGTTGGACCCGGCGTCACATCCGAGCCCCATCGGCACGACGAAATCGAGGCCTTCGTGATCCTGTCAGGATCGGGCAAGGTCAGGACCGACCTTGGGGAAATCTCGGTCGAGGCGGGCGATGTCGTTCTGTTCCACCCTTTTGAAGCCCATGTGCTGCGCAACGACGGAAACGAAGACCTAGATTTCGTCGATGTCTACTGGCGAGACGGCGAGGCCGCCCTTGATGCCGCTGCAAAGACCACGGCTCCACGCGGGCCGATCTTCGTCTTCTCCACGCCGCCAACGCCAAATGGCGATCTGCATCTGGGGCATCTTTCTGGCCCCTATTTCGGCGCCGACGTCTATACTCGTTTCCTGCGCATGAAAGGAGTCGAAGCATATCACCTCACTGGAAGCGATGACAACCAGAGCTACGTCACGACACGCGCCGATGCCGATCAATCCACGCCTGCAAACGTGGCGCGCTACTACGCCGACGAGATTCGCGCCACGCTTGCACTTCTCGATTGTGACGTCCACAGCTTCCAACCCACAATGGGCGATGACGGTTACGGCGAGTTTCAAGCCGCGTGTTTCCGCAGTCTTCTGAGTAGCACGGCGGTAGATCTGCGCCAGAGCCCTGCGCTTTTCGATGCTGTGACAGGCCACTATCTTTACGAGCCGGATGTTAGCGGCCTCTGCCCCGATTGCGGCGGCTCCGCCGGTGGCAACATCTGCGAGGAATGCGGCGCCCCAAACCTTTGCCATGACTTGGGTGCAGCCCGGTCACGGCAGTCTGCCGAGGCGCCGCTGGTCGGCTCCGTCCGCCGCCCGGAACTCGCCTTGGACCGATGCTACGACAATATCGACCGGCATCTAAGGGCGTCGGGCGTCCCGCTACGGATCTTGGATCTCTTCGCGCGCCTACGCCGACGCGGCAACTTTTCAGTGCCCATTACCCACCCCTCGGACTGGGGCCTGCCGGCCGAAGGGTTCCCGGGGCAAGTGATCTGGGTCTGGCCGGAGATGGCCTTCGGTTTTCTTTACAACATCCAGGCGCTCGGCCGCTTGCTGGGTCGCGACTGGAAGGCGGAGATGCCCGGCAACGACTGGCAGATTGTCCATTTCTTCGGCTTCGACAATTCGTTCTACCACGCGCTACTCTACCCCGCTCTTTACGCCGAGGTCTTCTCCCACTGGACGCCACGCATCCACTATCACGTCAACGAGTTCTACCTGCTCGACGGCAAGAAGTTCTCAACCAGCTGCCGTCATGCGGTCTGGGGCAAGGAGGTTCTGAGCCCAAAGACAGTCGACGTCGTGCGCCTCCATTTGGGCCTGACACGCCCGGAAGGTGAGCGGACGGATTTCACGCTGGACGCGCTGCGCCGCACCGAGAACGAGATGTTCCAAGGGATCTGGCTGAACTGGCTCCATGCGTTGAACCAAGAAATCAAGCAGGATTTTGGCGGCCGTGTGCCCGATGCAGGCGACTGGAGCCCGGCCGACCGCGCCTTCTTTGCTCGGATAGAGATCTATCGCGCCGCGATGGAGCGCGCCTATTCGGACGAAGGCTTCTCGGTCCGGCGCGCGGCCGCTCAGGTCTGCGATTTCGTGCGCGATTGCGTGATCTACCGTCGGGCGCAATACTATGCGGCGGCGCGACGTTTCTATCCCGCCCGCAATCGGACTTCGCTAGCCCTTCAGACGACGGCCGCTGCGATCCTGGCACCGACACTCGCTCCGCTGATGCCCCGATTCGCCAGCACGGTGGCGCGAGGCATCGACGGCGTCACAACCGAAACATGGCCCCGGTCCGTCCAGCGCCTTGCGCCCGGGACGCGCTTTGATCTCGGACCCGTGTTGGTGTTCTACGCCAAATCCGGCAATCCTCATCTCGATGAGGAGGAAGCACTAAAGGTGCACCAGTGAGCGATCCCAATCTCGACCAGATCTGCGCGGCAATCAAAGCCGATGATGCAAAGTATCTTTACTCGCTGCCACTGGCGACCGAACCCGCTATCAGACGGTAGAGACCAGATTGGCGGACCTGAACCCAGCATCGTCGACACCCTGGCCCGCGAAATGTCGAATGCGAATGCCTGCCTGATGGTATCTTCGATACTGTCCGAGCCTGTACTGGCGCGGCAGTCGGCCGAAGAACAACTGAGCTACTGACAATCAGAAGGTAGCAGGTTCAAAATTCTGCCCCAGAAACCGGATATTGCGCACAACCAGCGTTCACGATCGCGATGGTGCACAAGCTTCCAACCATACCGCGCAACGACTGCCCGTCGCCTGAAGATAGTCGGCGAGGGCCGCCAAATCCCTCGCAAGCGTATCCTCCGTCACATGCACGCCGTCTTCGCCGACAATGCAGACGCTTGTCTCGTCGAGAGATAAGTCCAGCCAGGGTGCTCCTTCAGGATTGCGTGTTTGCTCGGGTACGGAGCCGCCCCTCAGTTCCCAATCGAGGAGCGATCCTACAATTCACATATTTGGAGATCGGGCTCGCTAGGTTATCGGGCTGTTAACCCTGCAAGCCGAAAATTCAGATGCCGCCCATGCAGAGATATTTCATTTCGAGGTAGTCCTCGAGGCCATGGCGGGATCCCTCCCGCCCGATGCCGGACTGTTTTATCCCACCGAACGGCGCCGCTTCTGAAGACATCCGGCCGGTATTTACCCCGACCATTCCATATTCCAAGGCCTCGGCCACACGCCAGACACGCTTCAGGTTGGAGGCATAAAAGTAGGCCGCGAGGCCGTAGATCGTGTCGTTGGCCTCACGCACGACCTGATCCGCATCTTTGAAGCGAATGATCGGTGCCAGCGGCCCGAATGTCTCCTCTTGCGCGACGGTCATCTCGCTGGAGACACCGGTCAGGACTGTCGGTTGGAAAAACGTGCCATTCGTGCCGATGCGTTTGCCCCCGCATCGAATTGCGCCGCCTTTGGCGACGGCATCGGCAATATGGGATTCGATCTTGGCCAAAGCGTGCTTATCGATGAGCGGTCCGATGTCCACTCCGGGAGCGAAACCGTCACCAACTTGAAGTTGGCGAGCCCGTTGCACGAATTTCTCGACGAACTCGTCTTGAACGCCCGAGTGGACGTAAAGGCGGTTCGCCGAAACGCAGGTCTGGCCGGCATTGCGGAACTTCGCCTGGATCGCACCGTCAACCGCTGCATCGATGTCGGCATCATCGAAGACGATGAAAGGTGCATTGCCGCCGAGCTCAAGGCTGACTTTTTTGATCTGGTCCGAGCACTGGCGCATGAGAAGGCGCCCGATCTCAGTCGACCCGGTGAAGCTGATCTTGCGGACCTTGGGATTGGTACAAAGTTCGCGGCCGACCGCGTCACCTTCGGACGCATAGATCAGGTTGACGACGCCTTCGGGAAAGCCAGCCTGATGGGCGAGGGCGAACATTGCTCCCGCCACGAGCGGCGTCTGTTCAGCGGGCTTGAGGACGATCGTGCAGCCCGCCGCCAAGGCTGGGGAGATTTTGCGCGCCACCATCGAGGCCGGGAAATTCCATGGCGTTATCGTGCCAACAACTCCGATGGGCTGCTTGATTACCAGCATTCGGCGGTCCATCGATGGTGCGGAGATCGTCTCGCCATAGACGCGATTGGCCTCCTCGGCGTACCATTGCAGATAGGCCGCAGCATGCGATGTCTCCGACTTGGCTTCGGCAAGCGGCTTGCCCATCTCAGCGGTGAGAATCGCGGCGAGATCGTCGGCGTGGTCGATGATCAACTGATGCCATCGCCATAGAACGTCGCTGCGCTCACGTGCGGTCAACCCTGCCCATCCACGCTGCGCGACATAGGCCTTGTCGATCGCAGCGCGTGTCTCCTCGACACCCATGTCGGGTAGTTCTGCCAGCACTTCGCCAGTCGACGGGTTGAGGACCTCGAATGTCCGCTCGCTAGTCCGCGTGCCAAGTGCCGGCAGGCGATCAATGGGTCCAAACAGGTCAGGGGATCTCAGGTGACGGATCATCGGCAGGCACAGGGGGCAATACCGGATTCCTCCTCAACGCAGCAGGTATATATAGCAGGTGCGGTGTGTACTCCGCGACGTCCGGGTTCCTTATAGGGCCTCGGCCAGACAGCTGGTAGACCACGGCACCCAACTGGAAAGGGAGAATACCTGAATACGCTAGAAGATGCCTCGCGGTTCTACTAGTCGAACGATTGAACAACGGACGTCGGCTTCGCCAGCCGCGCCGAGTGGATGCTGGTGGCCTGCGCCTACAATCTGCGGACCACGAATCGGCGACTCTATCGACTCGAAGAGAGGCTGGCCTGAGGAGGAGCGCACCCCAATAATGACGCCTGAACCCGGCAAATGCCTGGCAAGGCCCGCGCCGCTCCTCGCTGCTTTAAACAGATCCCGTTTACCCGGCGAGCGCCCGCAAGATGAGGAAGAGGATGGAGAGGAACAGGGTGGCGAAGGCGCGCCGAGGGAAGACCGGCCGGCGCATTTGCATGGGGATGGAGCTCCTGATCAATTCCCCGCCTGTTGCTACGGCAAAAGATAGCCTGTGGTCGAATGGTCGAGCACCAGATAACGCGCGGCGACCGCCTTGACCTCTTCGGTCGTGACCTTGCGGACGCGGTCCGGCCTCTCGAGCACGTCCTTCACATTGCCACCGGTGGTGAGCGTTTTGCCATAAATGCTGGCGATTTGGTCCAGCTCGTCGTGCGCACAAATCACCGAGCGGATATAGCGGTCTTTGGCCTTGTCCAGCTCGTCGCTGGTGACGCCATCCTTGGCGATCCGGGCGACTTCGGCAACGGCCGCCGCTTCGAGATCGACGAGCTTTGCATCGCCGCGCGGCGAGCCGGAGATGGTGAAATTGGTGTCGTCTAGCATGGTGCCCTGGAAGAAGGCGCCGGCCGCCGAGGCTATGCCTTGCTTGAGGACAAGCTCCTGATAGAGCCGGCTGCGGTTGCCGCCGCCGAGGATCTCGGCCAGCAGGTCGAGCGCCTCGGCCTCGCCGGGCTCTGCCGTATGATAGGACGGCACCACCCATTGGGTGGAAAAGCTCGGCACCGAAACGCGCGCATCGGTCAGCGTCACTGTGCGCCTGGTGTTCTGCTTCGGCTCGACCGGGCGGTTGCGCGGGGGCAGGTCCGGCCCGCGCACAACCTTGCCATAGGTCTTCTCGGCCAGCGCCTTCACCGTCTCAGGCTCTACGTCGCCGGCCACCACCAGCACGGCATTGTTCGGTCGGTAGTATTTGTTGTAGATGGTGAATGCGTCGGTGCCGTTCAGCTTCTCCATCTCCTGCATCCAGCCGATGACCGGAATGCGGTAGGGCTGGTTCTGCCGCAACGTCGCGTTGACCTCCTCGTCCAGCAGAGCCTGCGGGTTCGTCTCTCTGCGCCAACGGCGCTCCTCCAGGATCACGTCGCGCTCGGTCTTGATATCATCCTCGTTGAGGATGAGGTTGAACATGCGATCGGCCTCGAAGCCCATCATCTCACCCAACGCCGAGGGCGCCACCGTCTCGAGGAAGGTGGTGTAGTCATAGGCGGTGAAGGCGTTATTGTAGCCGCCGATGGCTGAGACGGCTCGGTCGAACTCGCCGGCGGCGTGGTTGGTCGTCGCCTTGAACATCAGACGCTCGAGGAAATGGGCAATGCCGGATTTGCCCGGTGGCTCGTCGGCGCTGCCGATCTTGTACCAGACCATATGAGTGACGATCGGCGCGCGGTGATCGGGGATGACGACCACTTCCATGCCGTTGTCGAGCAGGAAATCCGTCACTTTGCAGTCGTCGGTGGCGGCCGGAGCCGGAGCGGTCGTCACCAGGGCCAGCGCGGTGGCAATGAATGCCTTGCGCAGCCAGGGGGACCGAAGTTTGATCGATGGCTCCGGTTGTGCTGGCTGGTCGAAAGGCAAGGTTCGAGGCAAAGTGATTTGTTCCTCATTTTGATGAAGGCGCTGCGTCCTCGTCTCCCCCCCTGGGAGGATCGGCGGACAGCGCCGAGCCAGATGAGCAACCGGCTTCATGGTGCTAGGCCTTACTCGAGCCTCGTCTTTGGATGAACCCAGGAGACCTGCGGCGGTATTTCTTGGTGATTTGATCATGGGGGGCGACTTCTCCTTGGTGCGTGACGCGTTTGCGGATGACTAGGCATGAACTGCGCCAGATCAGAAAACCGTTCGAGGCATGCGATAGATCGGGCGCTGCTATGTTGCGTATTCGACATCGTCGGACATCGGACAGGGCCGAACGCGACGCGCGCGCGGCTTGGGACGATATCTCCACGTTCGGAAGACGATTGGGCCCGCTGCCGGGGGAGCGGCATAGGATGCGCTTCGAATAGCCGCTGCACTGAGTGAGTGAGAATTTAGCTGTTGGTCGCCCCAGCGGAAGGCTGTCCTCGACAGGCACGCCAGGGTCGAGGCTGAACGGCAGAGGAGACAGGAGCGTGGCGGGTTCGAGCGCGTGGAGCCTTTTCGCGCGCGAAGACGGATCTCATCAAGGATCTGCAACAGTTAGGGAATATTCGCGAGGCGCTGGAAACGAAGATCGTAGGACATCAGGCGAGAAAGAAGGATGCGTTGAGCGCTTTTGGCGGATGAGCTTGCCCGAAGTCGTTGCGCGTGATGAGTTGCTGCGGAACAGGGATCGTTTGCATGGGGCCTTGGTCGAACTTGAGGAGAAAACAGATTCCGCCCAAGCGCCGGACACAGTTTCCCAGCTGATCCGAAAGTCAAATGTTGACGGATTCACCAGCGAACCGGGCGGTCCTAGCGACGGCGTGTCGCTGGAGGCCAGCACTCGTTCGAGCGTCAGGACTCCAAGAGAACGGGACTTTGTCAGAGCCATCTGCGATCCCAAACTGAGACGTGCAAATATAGCAACGTCACGAAAAAGTTTTGCCGGCCGCCTACAAGCCACCGTCATTGATTTCAAACAGACCCGTTGTCGGAGGCTGATTACAGGTAAGGTCCATCAACATCGCAGGTTCGTCAAATGGGCTTTTGAGATTGTGGCCATCTTGAAATCCGATGACATCAAAATAGTCTTCGGCCGTCATCGCTTTGCTGTGCGGATCGGCCTATGTAGCGCGCGGCATAGGGCCGATCAGACTGATCCGCATAGCGGGTTCGCGTGTTTGAACGGCGATGCCCTTGCGGCAGGTAGGCATCGCAGCTTACCGTCTATTTTCAGCAGTCCGCATCTTCCGCCGGCCTCATGCGGCAAGATGGCCTGGCGCCTGCTGCAAAGGCCTCTAATCGGGGCGGCCTCTGAGCTTAAGGCTATCCAGTCAACAATAGCCTGATCCTGCTCATTCTGACGCGCGCCAACCGCCGCGCCGGATTGTGGAACCGCTCGTGGGTAGCTTCTACCACAAACAGAAAGGTCATCAAATCAAGCAGGAAGTCGTCGATCGCTTGGGCGATTGTTTCTGACTTACCCTTGAACTGATCCAGCAAAACTGCGCCTTATCGATCGCATCCGGGCTGGCCGCATCGATTAGAACCTCGATCGTCTTGAAACAATCCAATGCGAAACTCCTCAAAGCGCTTGCCAAGGGGTTATGCACGAGGGTGGGCCCGTGAACCACCCAGCCGTTGACCTGGTGGCCCGACGAATAAGGCATCACGCGGCGAGGGCGCTTAGTGCGCGATGTAGTTGGGTCGACGTCAGCGCATCCGTCTCCAAGGACCAGCCGTAGCACGTGGCGGGAGCGCTCGAAGATCGGGTGCTTTGGGCCATGCCAGAGCCTGCTGGCTGTAGGCGGTCGCGATGGAGTGCGCCAGTTGCCGCCGACCAATCAAGCCGGGCCTTGAAATTTTTCGTTCTGCTGCGCCTAAGTTTCGGCTATGAATCGGGCTGGCCCTAATGGCCTGCCCGCGTTGCAATTGTTAAAAAGGAACACGTATATGCCGACTGGAACGGTAAAGTGGTTCAACAGCACCAAGGGGTTTGGATTTATCCAGCCCGACAATGGCGGTCCGGATGTTTTCGTCCACATTTCCGCTGTCGAACGCGCGGGCCTCTCGACCCTCGCTGACGGCCAGAAGATCAACTATGAGATCGAGCAGGACCGCCGCACTGGCAAATCCTCCGCTGGCAGCCTCAGCAAAGCTGGTTGAAATTTTCTCCTGCGTCCTGGCAAGAGTGGGCGCGTAGGTCCGGAGGTCCTCACGGCCGCTCGATAGGAGCGAGCAAAAACTGAGGGCAGCAGATTGCTGCAGGCGTCGCGAATTCCTCATGAAACAAAGTTGTTTGAAAGGAAGGCGGGGTTGGCCCGCCTTTTTATATGACGCGCAGATTAAGCCGATGTCTGCAACGCTCCAGAACGAATCTGCGATTGCCGAAATCAAGCCGCGACCTTCTTGCGGGTTCGCTTCGTCGGCGCCGGCTCCGGCGCTTCCGGCTCTTTCGGTTTGCGGCCGAGCCCCATCGTCTTGGCCAATGACGAGCGCGCCGCGGCGTAGTTCGGCGCGACCATGGGATAATCCGCCGGCAGGCCCCATTTGGCCCGATATCCATCCGGCGTCAGCCCATAGTGGGTCGACAGATGGCGCTTTAGCGATTTGAATTTCTTTCCGTCCTCAAGGGAGATGATGTAGTCCGGTGTCACCGACTTCCTGATCGGGACTGCAGGCGTAAGGGCAACCGGCTCTTGTGCAGAGACACCTCCGGCCGTCCCTTTCAGAGCCGCGTGCACTTGGCCGATGAGGGCAGGGAGATCCCCCACCGGGATCGGATTGTTGGAGACATAGGCTGAGACGACATCGGCCGTGAGCTCGATGAGGGTGTCGATGTTTTTTTCGGCTTCTTCTGTCATGAAACTCTCCAGGCGGCGTGAAACACAGTCGGCGAAGCGTCGCTTCATAGTGGCGGTTGCCGCTGAAAGCAACAAAGGTCTCGACAGGATTGTTGCGATGTTCGTCCAGCGAGATCTACGGCGCGGTATCCCGCCGTCGTGACCGTTGATCCGTCCGTTGTTGGCGAGCTGCCGCGGTGCTTGCGCATTTTCAGGCGCGTCTCGGCCGTAAGCTTTGCGCCGAAATGACCAGTAATCTCGAAACGAAGCGGGCTATTTCTGTTTCGCCATCCTCTCTTTGGCTGTGAAATCCATGGCAGAGCAGTGGCAGCTTCCTGGTGGCGCGTGGAGGAAGTATCAAGCGTTGATTCGCAATGGTCGAAACGATGTAGATTATCATCCGGTGAGCCGCCCTCGCAGCAGTTAGGGATTGGCCCCTGGTAAACCGAGGACATCACGCCGCTGCTTTGCTATTGAACCGCTATCGCTGTGACAACACATTCCGCAAAGGTGGGCGGGAGAAGGCGCCTGTTCACGCAAACTAGCAGTTCAGCAGGTCGGGAGGAACGAATGAGCTCAGGGACTTTCAGCAGCCCACTTTTCGTAAGGCGTGCAGCGCACATCGTGCAAGAGATTGCCAGTCCTGCGGATGCTATCGATTTTCTCAACGAATGGCCAGAAGATCGCAGAGAACGGATCTACGAAGCCGCCCTCAGGACGTGCTTTGATGCATACAACGGACGAATATCTGCGAGCGCAGCGCGCAAGACTTTTTTCCGCTTTGGGGAACAGGTCGCCATATTGGAAGATGCAACCTCCGCGATGCAATGGCTCGCTGCCTGCATGTCGGGCAGTGGAAAAGCGCAAGTATAGGCGTCGCAGTCGTATGTGAGGCTGGAGCGGGTACGCCGACGAGGAGATTCGCCGGCATCTGGAGCGTACTATAGCGAACAAACAATATTTTGCGCCCTATGGCGATGTTAATCATCTTGTTGTATTTGTAAACCAGCTTCTCGCGACAGGACTGCAACGCTTCCGATGTGAAATCACTGCGTTGGACTTGGTTCTCTCAAATTCATGATGGTAAATTGCCGTGTAGTTATTGCAACGCAGTTGTCCCATTGAAGCAAGATGATAAACGAAGCCAAAATTGTGCTCCGTGGTCTGCCAATATTCGCTCAATGGAGGCTATAGGCGTCACAAGCCGATCAAACAGCTACTCGGACGCCCTTTGAGATTTATGTAATTTCGCTCACCCCAAACGGCCCTCCACAGTCGAAAATAAGATTGTCCCGCAAAGGGTGCTACAAGACGCGATCGCGGATCGATTTGGGCCCACGTCGATCTGGCGAAGGCACGCCGGAAATCGAGCAGGACCTGCAGCGGAGCAGATAACCCGAACCGAAATCTGAGACAGCGGCGGACCCGATTTCTTCATAGTAGAAGGCGCAGAGAGAACCGGACCACGGCTCCGGCGCCGCCGCTTGCCGAGCAGCGATCCTCCGCCTCCCAAAATCCAATCGAGAAGAGCGTTCAATTCCGGGACGGTCCAAGCTCTGCCGCAAAAACAGGTGTCAGACCACCCGGTCCTCTCCCGCAACTGATCTAGCGCAGGGCGTTCATGAGCCGCATATCCCAGAGTGGCTGCGTGCACGAGGCAGCGAGATCATTTATGAAAATCCTATTCAGTATGATGGCTGTCCCCTTGCTGACGGCCACCGCCTTTGCTGCGGATTCGATCCCCGCAGACCTCAGAGAAACGGCACTGGCCACTTTCAAGGCTTTGCCACCCACCACGCCGGCAGTCGCCAACAACCCGATCACCCCGGAAAAGATCGCTCTCGGCAAGGCACTGTTCTTCGATCCACGCGTCTCTGCGTCAGGCGTCTTGTCGTGCAACTCGTGCCACAACCTGGCCACCGGCGGCGACGACAATCACGAAACCTCGATCGGCCATGGTTGGCAGAAGGGACAGCGCAACGCGCCGACTGTACTGAACGCTGTCTTCAACATCGCCCAGTTCTGGGATGGTCGTGCCGAAGACCTGAAGGCTCAGGCGAAGGGACCGGTCCAAGCCGGGATCGAAATGGCCAATACACCGGGCCAAGTCATCACCACGCTCAAGTCCATGCCGCAATATGTCGAGTGGTTCGATGCAGCTTTTCCGGCTGAAGCCGATCGGGTCACCTTCGACAACCTCGCCAAGGCAATCGAAGCCTTCGAGGCGACACTGGTCACGCCGGCCCCCTTCGACAGTTTCCTGAATGGCGATGACGCCGCCATGACTTCCGAACAGAAACAGGGCCTGGCGCTTTTCATGGACAAAGGCTGCTCGTCCTGCCATGGCGGTATCAACGTTGGTGGGCAAGCCTATTACCCATTCGGCCTCGTGGAACAGCCCAGCGCCGAGGTCCTGCCGGAAAAAGACAAGGGCCGATTTGCGGTCACCAATGCAGCCGACGATTCCTATGTTTTCCGCGTGGCGCCGCTGCGCAACGTTGCACTCACCGCGCCATACTTTCATTCGGGCAAGGTTTGGGATCTGAAACAGGCCGTTGCCATCATGGGAACCACCCAGCTTGGCGTGGTACTGGCGGACGAAGAAGTCGACCTGCTTGTTGCCTTCCTCAACTCGCTGACCGGAAAGGCACCCGAGGTCGCCTATCCCATCTTACCCGCCGAAACGGCGACAACACCCCGGCCTATAACGCAGATCTTAGGAAAATAAACGGCCAGCTGACTGCGGAACATCGCAATTGACAATGATTGCGACTTTTACTGGACGAGACGAGTCGCGACGTCCATGAGAACGCAAATGGCTCGTTTCCAAAGTGCAGACACTGCTTCCGTCACCAGCTGGTTGCGATGGAATCATGTTGGGATCTGGCGTGCGACATGCCAAGGAAGGCGTCTGACGCATGAGGCTCGCGCGCTGTCGATACCGCGGCGGCCGGCCATCGCGCTGGCGGCCGAATTGCCGCGCGCCGAAGTGATCGGCCCCCTTAGGGCGAAGGGGCAGCCACTCCGTCCTCCATGTCCAGCGATTCTTCGACTGCTTCCGGATTCCGGGCGATGGTCCAAAGGAGAGTATTCGCCGCTGCATCCGGTTTCGAGCGACCTTGCTCCCAGTTTCGAAGCGTTGCCAGATCGAGGCCATACCTCACGGAGAATGCCTCCTGAGAGAGCTTCGTGCGATCCCGGACTTCGCGAACACTTATCGGCCGCGGCGCATGAACCTTCGCGATCACGCCTGCGGACGACAGTTCATTCTTCAGTGCCAATAGGTCGACGCAAGGAACCGTCACGAACGCCTTGCCGTGATCGACCATCTCCGTGAGTATCGCGTGGGCCGTCCTGAGCGGCAGCTGTCTCTTAACGAGAATCCGGGCGGCCTCAGGTGTATTCGCGCCGTGAAGAAAACTGAGGCTCAGTCGGACGGGAGAGCCTGACGACACCGGGACGACGTCCCGGGTTCGCACCCGTTGTCCGTACCGCTCCATGAATTTCGATGTAGTCGACATTAAGCTTCTCCGCGATCACTCGACCGAGCTTGCGCAATTTGGACCATCCCCACTGGAGGCATCGCGATAAAAGTACGCCAAACAACGCTAAGGGAGAACAGGCAGTGATCTGATTTCGTTCGACGCTCGTTTTCGAGAGCCGTTCTGGGTCGTTCGCAATCAACTGTGTAGGCCAGCGGAGCGAGCAAGGAGCGCCAGATCCGGACAGGGCTGAGTGGGGTGTTTCTCCGAAAGATGGGGCCATGCCCTAAGGAACACGAGATGTAGTGGACTCGTCGATCCGCGCGGTTTCGATTCGCGCACCCGGGCACAACGCTGGGATAAGTCCCATCAGATGCTCTCCGGTGGCCGTCATCTGTTTAGCTGACATTGGGCCGAGGGCTTCCAGCACGAGCCACATGGCGCGGGTATCGACCGTGACCATGGTGCGCCGCCCCTGCCGCCAGTTCCAGCGGCGGCACGTGACACCGGCATCATCGCACCAGATGACTTCGCCCGGTTCGGGATGCTCGGTTACCATTTCACCTTGCTGGATCGTGTCGAATGGCTCCGCTCCCTTCGCAATTAAAAGTCTCGGGACCCCCTGGTAGAGATCGAGATCCTCCCCGCCAATCGGAACGCCATACAACACGCTGACGGCATTGTAGGCATCAACCAGTGGGGAAATCCGCGGGAGAGAGCCATCTTTCCGCACCCGCTTGAGAAGCGCGGCGGCCGAGCACGGCGTTCGATTGGCCTTTGTGCCGAAAGCCTCGTAGGCAACGGCCCGCCGCAAGACGCGCGTCCCTTTGGGCGTCATCGCGAAGCGCCGCCTGTTCCGCCGCCGCAATCGTGTCGTTCAACGCCTGTGCATCCGGCACGTCGATTTCAGCGTTCCGCACCACAATGCTGATCAGATGAAAATCCTGGTAGCGGGCCTTGATCTCGGGGGCAACCAATGGCGTGAAAGACATGGGATGCTCTTTTCTCATAGGGAGGCTTTGCGCTGGGGGTCGTTCGGGAAATGTTTGAAGAAAGGTGCTTGTCGAGCGTCCAGATCTTCTGGCATCGGCATGGTGCATGCCGCACCATGCGCTGGATAATTCCATTATTCGGCGGTGGACAAGGCCTGATAGAGATCGTCGATTATGTCTTGCGGGTGCTCGAGCCCACCTCGGCCGGCAACAAGCTACGCCTCCTCCAGATCCTCCATTTCATAGGAGGTAGCGGGCGCGATATGGATGTGAAGCAGCTTTCCTTGCCAGGTCATGCATCGCTTTCGGAAATTCGTCTCGCACGAAAATCTGCCGCCAAACTGGCCTGATCAACAGCACCAGTTGCATGACGTATTCCCAGTCCAGTTGGCTTTGCAACGAAATGCGGTTCAGCCCAAGGGTCGGTTTCCTCGCCAGCACGCCACGTCCCGCCGTTTTAGCCACCGTGTCCCGGCAACGCGTCTTGCACCTGCTTGACAACCGCTCGCAGGATCTCAACGCCCTTCTCGATTTGCCGAATGCTCAAGGCGGCATAGCCCATGACAAGCCCCACGCGATCGATGTGGCCTTCGTCCGATTGCCGCTCGTAAAGGGGCGAGATCAGGTGCAGCCCCAGGCCCGCGTCTCGGGCGGCTTCGACCAGGGTCGTTTCCCGCGATCGCGGCAGTTCGTCGAACCAAACGACGACGTGCAGACCGGCCTCTGCTCCCTGGACAGCGATGCGATCTCCGAAGCTGCGCCGCAAGGCGCCCAACAACGTCTCCCGCCGCTCGCCGTTCAGCCTGCGCACACGCCGCACATGGCTTTCGTAGCCGCCACTCTCGAACAAACAGGCCAGAGCCTCCTGTTCAGCCACCGGCGAATGCCGGTCCGCGAATTGTTTGGCGGTAGCGAAGACCTCCTGCAATTCCGTCGGGACGACGAGGTAGCCTATGCGCAGCATCGGCGAGAGCGTTTTGGAGATCGTGCCGAGGTAGATGACAGCCCCGTGGTCCTCGAGACTGTGCAGCGGAGGGACCGGATTGATGTCGTAGCGATATTCGCTGTCGTAGTCGTCCTCGATCACATAGGCGTTGTTGTGCCGCGCCCATTCCAGAAGCTGATGGCGGCGCGCGATCGGCATGACGCCGCCCAGCGGAAACTGATGCGATGGCGTGACATAGGCCAGTCGCGCCCCGATCCCCGCCAGCAACTCCGTCTTCATCCCGTCCTCGTCGACGGTGACGGGGATGGGCAAGGCACCCGTACTGGCAAAGACCTGACGCGCCATCCTGTAGCACGGGTCCTCGATGACGAAGCGGTCGGCACGATCGAGAAGCAGGCGAGCGCACAGATCGAGGCCCTGCTGCGAACCGTTGATGATGATGATCTGCTCGAGGTCGCAGCTCAGCGTTCGGGCGCGCCAGAGATAGCCCTGGAGCGCCTGGCGCAGCCGGCGCGAGCCGCGAGGGTCGTCATAGGCAAGACGCAACGGGCGCTGCCCCATCGCCTCGTTCATCGCACGTTTCCAGACCAATGCGGGGAAGTCTGACGGCGCCAGGTCGCCATAGCGGAAATCGACCTTCAGTCCAGTCGGCAGATAATCCGGCCAGGGCGGCGTGACGCGCAGTCGTTCGCCATAGGCGGACAGATGAACCGGGCCGACTCGTTTCGCGACAGTGCGGCTCGTCTCAGGACCGATCAGCGAGGATGCAACGCGGGGTCGTGCGCCTTGACGGACGTCGATGAAACCATCCGCAGCCAGTTGCTCATAGGCGACCGTCACCGTCGTTCGCGAAACCCCAAGGTCATTTGCGAGGCCTCGGGAGGACGGCAGCTGACTGCCGGTTTCGTAGACACTTCCGAGGATCTGCTCGCGAAGAGCCTCGTAGATCTGGCGTGCACCCATCGCGTGCGTGCGACCTGCAGAACCGGCACTTGAAGACTGGACCATTTCATTCATCGCCAACTGGATATTTCACATTGGCCAGTTTGCCGTCAATCTTTCGGAAACCCAAGAAAGATCTAGAGGCCGAATGACCCGTTCCTATCAATCCGAAACCGATGCTCTCACGCGGTCGCTCAACGACACCGGTCCCGGATTCGCCACTCGGGCGATCCATCATGGCTACGATCCGGCCGGCTTTTCCTATGCCGTTCAGCCGCCAGTCTTCTTGACCTCGACCTATGGATTCGAAAGCGTGGCAGCGAACGAGGCCGCCGCCGCGCTTGGCGGAAGGCTCTATGCGCGCGAATACAATCCGACGACGGAGATCCTCGAGCAACGGCTCGCCAATCTGGAAGGAGCCGAGGCAGGTTT
This sequence comes from Mesorhizobium sp. M0800, assembly GCF_040320095.1. Lineage (NCBI taxonomy): Bacteria > Pseudomonadati > Pseudomonadota > Alphaproteobacteria > Hyphomicrobiales > Phyllobacteriaceae > Mesorhizobium > Mesorhizobium sp. M0800. Next base: position 97,288 of record NZ_JAMYOZ010000019.1, on the reverse strand, counting down.
GGTCGTTGCCTCGGGGATGGCGGCTTTCGGCACACTGATCTTGTCGCTCCTGTCCCAAGGCGATGAACTCATCGTCCACAAGACGCTTTATGCGAACACGCTTGCCATGGTCGAACAGGCGGTCCCCCGCTTCGGCATCAAGGTCGTCGCGGTCGACCTGTCCGATCCTCAAAATCTCGATGCCGCGATTACCGAGCGGACCCGGCTTGTTTTCTTCGAGACGCCGGTGAATCCGCTGAGCCGCATCCTCGACATCGCTGCCATTGCCGAGCGCGCCCACGCGCGCGGTGTAAAGGTTGCAGTCGACAGCACCTTCGCCTCCCCCGCGCTCCAGCGGCCGCTCGAACATGGGGCAGACCTCGTGCTCCACTCGCTGACCAAATACATCAATGGGCACGGCGATGCCCTTGGCGGGGCGATTCTCGGCGACGCGCAAACGCTCCGCACGCTGCACGAAACGGGCCTGCGCTACATCACCGGCGCAGCGCTCTCGCCCATGTCAGCCTTCCTGATCCTGCGCGGTCTGAAGACGCTCACGCTGCGCATGGAACGGCACAGCGCCACTGCCCTTGCGGTGGCTCAGGCGCTCGAGGCGCACCCGGCGGTGGCATGGGTGAGTTATCCCTTCCTCGACTCGCACCCTGATCAGGTGACGGCGCGAAAGCAGATGTCCCAAGGCTCGGGCATGTTGGCCTTTGGCCTCCACGCTGGGTTCGAGGGCGCGCGCCGGATGATGGACCGGCTCAACTTGATCACCCGGGCTGTCAGCCTCGGCGATGCCGACAGCCTCATCTATCATCCGGCAAGCCTGACCCGTGCTCGTCAGCCGATCCGCAAGGATGCGCATCTGGCCGATGGAGTCGGCGAGGACCTCATGCGTCTCTCGGTGGGTCTTGAAGACGCCGAGGACCTGATCACCGACCTGCGGCGGGCTCTGGACGCCTTGTGATGACCTGTGGTCCGGCCAGTCCCGCGCTCGCGTACAAACCCGGAGCCTTGCCATGGCATTCCTGAGCGGCCTTTCCGCGTTTCCCATCACGCCCGCCGATCGTGACGGCCGCGTCGATACCGTTGCTCTGCGCAGGCTGATTGCTCGGCTTGGCGCCGCTCAGGTCGACTCCATCGGTCTTCTCGGCAGCACCGGCACCTACATGTATCTGTCGCGCGAGGAACGGCGACGGACGCTCGCCGAGACCTTGGACGAAATCGCCGGGCGAACGCCGGTCGTGGTGGGTGTGGGCGCGTTGCGCACCGATGAAGCAGTGAGGTTCGCGCAGGACGCCAAGGCCCTTGGAGTTGCCGCGGGGCTGCTTGCGGCCGCCTCCTACACCCCGCTCACTGAGGACGAGGTGTTCGAACATTTCTCGACGGTGGCGTGCGAGAGCGGCCTGCCGATCGTCGTCTACGACAATCCAGGAACGACGCATTTCCATTTCACCCCAGCACTCGTCAGCCGCCTGGCAAAGGTGGGTGGGATTGTCGCTATCAAAAATCCGACAGACAAGGGCGAAGCGATCAAGAGCCATCTGGCCGACCAGAGGCGCACTGTGCCGGAAGGGTTCTCGATCGGCTACAGCGGCGACTGGAACGCCGCAGAGGCCATGATCGCCGGCGCCGACACATGGTACAGCGTCCTCGCCGGCATCCTGCCCGAGGTCTGCGTGAAGATCGTCACGGCGGCGCAACAGGGCGATGCGGCCGAAGCGCGACGGATCGATGCCACGCTTGCGCCGCTCTGGAGACTCTTCAAGGAGTTCTCGAGCCTTCGCGTCGTCTATGCACTCGCCGAATTGCTCGACATTTGCCGTGCCGACCCCCCGCGTCCCATCCTGCCTCTGCCCTCAGCAGCGAAGCGCCAGATCGCCGCCGCGTTGGAACGCTTGCCATCGGATGTCAACCGGTGAACAGCGAACCCGGCGGCCAGTGAAGAAACCTGTCATGTATGTACCCGCGCATTTCGATGAACCGAGCCGAGAAGTCCTTTACGAACTGATCGAGAACAGCGCACTTGGCATGCTGATAACCCATGGCCGGAGCGGTCTCGACGCCAATCACATCCCCTTCGAACTCGACACGTCACAGGGAGAAAACGGTTCCCACGGCCCACATGCGGCAGCCGAGAACTCACCACATGGTGAGCAACCAGGAAACCTTCCGGCCTACACTTTCTCCCGGAGCGCGCGTGCTGCATCGACCATGTTCATGAGGGCAGGGCGGACCTCCTCCCATTTGCGTGTTTTGAGGCCACAGTCCGGGTTTACCCACAGTTGGGAATCCGACAGTCGCTCGCGGGCAAGCATGACGAGATCCGAAATCTCCCCGACTTCCGGGACACGTGGTGAGTGAATGTCGTAGACTCCGGGCCCGATTTCGTTCGGATATTTGGAGCTCGTGAAGGCGTCCAGCAGTTCCATTTTCGAGCGCGACGTCTCAATCGAAATTACATCCGCATCCATTTCAGCGATCGCGTCGATGATCTCGTTGAACTCCGAATAGCACATGTGGGTATGGATTTGAGTCGCGTCCTTTACACCCGTTGAAGCGATCCGGAAGCATTCGACAGCCCAGTCGAGATAGTCGTTCCAATCAGACTGGCGCAGTGGCAATCCTTCGCGAAACGCGGCCTCATCGATCTGGATCATCCTTGCGCCGGACCATTCGAGATCCGTCACTTCGTCGCGGATGGCGAGCGCGATCTGGCGGCATGCTTCGGAGCGGGGTACGTCGTCGCGAACAAATGACCAGTTGAGAATGGTCACTGGGCCTGTGAGCATTCCCTTCACAGGGTTTTCCGTAAGCGACTGGGCGAACTGCCACCAGCGCAGCGTCATCGGATTGGGCCTCGATACGTCGCCGAAGATGATGGGGGGGCGCACGTAACGCGACCCATAGCTCTGCACCCAGGCATGCTGGGTGAAGGCGAAGCCGGACAGCTGCTCGCCGAAATGCTGTACCATGTCGTTTCGTTCGAACTCACCGTGCACCAGCACGTCCAGCCCGATCTCTTCCTGCCAGCGAATTGCAGCCTCGATCTCCTTCTTCAGGAAGGTCTCGTAGTCGACATAGCTCAGCTGGCCCTTCGCATGAGCGGCCCGCGCCCTGCGTACCTGCGGCGTCTGCGGGAAGGATCCGATCGTCGTCGTCGGGAACGGCGGCAGCCCGAGCGTGCCGGCCTGGACTCTGGAGCGCTCGGCAAAAGCGCTCTCTCGTCGCTTCATGCTGTCGTCAATGCTGGCGATCCGCCCCTCAACAAGCGGGTCATGGATCTTCGTGGATGTCACGCGGGTGGCGGCAGCCTCGGCAGACGCTTTCAACGCGCCTGCCACCGCATCCCTGCCTTGGGACAGGGCCCGGGCCAGCAACACCAACTCGTCGGTCTTCTGGGCCGCGAAGGCGAGCCACGACCTGATGTCCGCGTCGAGTTCCGTCTCCATGCGCAGGTCAATCGGCACATGCAGCATCGAGCAAGAAGGCGCGATCTCGACGCGGTCCAAGGGCCAGCCGGCGACGATCGGTTTGATGCGGTCGAGAATGGCGGGCAGGTTCGCACGCCAGACGTTGCGGCCATCGATCAAGCCAAGCGAGAGCACCAGATCCTTCGGTGCGAGCCGACCCACCGTTTCCAGCTGCTGGGGAGCGCGCACGAGATCAATATGCAGCCCGGCCAGGGGCAGAGAAACCGCGGTTTCGAGATTGTCTCCCAGCGGCCCGAAATAGGTAGCCAGCATGATCTTCAGCTCGGGCGCGGCTTTCGACAGCTGGCCATAGGCGAATTCGAACGCAGCTCGTTCGTTCGGGTTCAGATCGAGGACAAGCGCTGGCTCATCGATCTGCACCCAGTCGGCTCCCGACAGCTTCAGCCTCTGCAGGAGTTGCTCGTAGACGGGCAGCAGCCGCGGCAGGAGCGCGATGGGATCGAATCCCTCGGCAGGCGATTTCGCCAGCTTGAGGAAGGTGACCGGTCCAAGGATGACTGGGCGTGTGTGAATGCCGAGGGCTTTAGCCTCGAGGAAGTAATCAACCGGCTTCGTCGACGAAAGAGCGAACGTTTGATCATCGTTTAGTTCCGGCACAATGTAGTGATAGTTGGTGTCAAACCACTTGGTCATTTCCATCGCGGTTACACCAGGCCGATGAGCCGCATGCTGGTGACCAGCGTGTCCACAATCCTCCGTCTGACCTTGGTTGCCGCGCGCCATAGCGAAGTAGATGTCGAGTGGGACCTCGCCGCCATTCCAGGCGTAACGAGACGGAAGGGCGCCGACCATGGCTGCGGTGTCGAGCACATGGTCGTAAAGCGAGAAGTCGTTCGACGGGATTTTCGACACGCCGCGATCGTGCTGCTCTTCCCAACTAGCGGCACGGAGCGCCTTCGCCGTCGTGAGAAGGTCGGCGGCGGAAGATTTTCCGGACCAGTAGCTTTCAAGCGCGAATTTCAGTTCTCGCCGACGACCGAAGCGGGGCACGCCGAGCGTTGCTACAGGAATTTGCTGAGAGACAGTCATGCCAGACCCCGATGGTTGGGGCGTCGGTGACAAGGAAGGCGCTAGCAGGCCGGCACGAACGCCAGGCTGCAGCGGCCACCGAGACACCCCGCCCGTGGACGTAATTCGCCGTGGCAGGTCTCCTGGCTCGCGGGTCATAGCCTCTACCCGTCTTCCCAAGGCTATTCGCCTCAGTGACATGAGTGGGGTTGGCTCGCCGCTAACAGTTGCGGGGGCAGCGCCGGCATCGCACCGGCTTCCCTCTTAGCTCCGCTGCGGCAGCGCCGTACGGAGAACCACGACGCGGGAGACAATTACAGCGGTTCGCTTCTTTGTCAACGCCGCATAAAGAAATGTTTATGTCGTTATGTTAAATTTCCGTTGGCATGTTCCAAAGGTCGCCTCGAAAGCGAAAACTGTGGAAGCCTTGAGCGGCCGGTAAATCAAAGCAATGACGCACGGCGCCCTTGTCCAGGAGGATGGAGTTCGTCGGCTGCCGGCAGCAAACATACCGGCAAGCGCCGTGGTGCTGCTTAGCGCATCATGCGAACCACCTCGGCGTCGAACTTCGGCTCCGAGGTTCCGACCGCTTCGTTGGTGATCTGCTCGCGACCATATTCGGCTCAATGGCGAGGCTGTTTCCCATGTGGAAGCTGTTGGCCGTGATGCCCTCGGTGACTCGGTGATATGACACAACGATTTCGGGGGGAGCACACCGAGGCCAGGCGCAGCGGCGTGTTGCGAAGTGATCGAGGCCAATGTCTCGAACTGCTTGTTCGCAGCCCACCGGCTCAAGGTAACCCGGCTCAAACCACCGGGCCAGCTCAAGTCCTGTCCAAATGAGGCCTGAGCGGCAAATCGTCGTGCACGCGCACGGTTTGGCGTTCGATCTTGTGATGCGTCTTGGGCGGACAATCGCCACGGTACAGCGCGCAGAAGCGGTCCCCAATTGGGAAGCCGAGGGCGGTGAGGGCAAGCCAGCGCCACAGGCGGAAGGGGACTTGGACCTGTTTGCCCTGCTGGACCACAAGTTCGCGACACAGGGCCTCAAGGAGAAGACCAAGAGTGATTATGCGCGGGACCTCGCCAAATTCATCAAAAGCAGCGGGCGTCAAAGTTCGGCGCCGATTGACATGGAGATAGCCATCGCGGCGGACCGCCCAGGCGGACCGCAAGCCGGAATACAACCGGGTGCAGGCGGCCAAGCTCGTCCACAAGATGGCGTCGGGCACACACCGGCGATGGGAGAGCGGACCGTGGAGTGCAGGAACTTCACGCCTATCCACGCTCCCGTGGACGTGTCCTGCGGCACATCGGCAGCGATATTGAGGAGGCAGTTGAGCTTCTGGTCGAGCACTCTTACCTGCCACTACCTACGCTTAACGTCATCTCGTACTGAAAACGCACCACGCAAGGTCGAGATGTAACATGCGCCCTTCGTGGATGGTTCTAAGCTTCCTCGGGCGCGGTCAATCTGTGATAACGGTCGCTTGGAACCTCCATCACCGCGACGCGATCAAGGTTGGCGTATCGCGCTCGGTAGTAACCTTCTTCCTCCACTTCGGCGAAACTACACTGGGGAACGTCAAAGGTCGCAGCTTCCAATCCGAAGAAAGTCGTAGCGGTTTCTTCATCCAAGAAGTTCCACTCATCTTCTCCGTCGTCATATGTGACGCGAACATAGGAGGCCATGCGCACGGCTTCCTGATCACCCATCTCTGCGATGATGGCATCGCATTCTTTCTTCAGCTTTCCTGAAACCTCACCCTTATCCCAGTCATCCAAAGCCCGATAGATTTCTGGATGATAATACTCTGGCATCTCCTCTACATCGTCACCGATAAGCTCAATGGTGCGGACATATTGCGGATTTATCAAGAGTATTTTGTTGTCAAGGCTCCAACAATACAGCCATGGCCTGCTTGTGTTATTTCTACGAAGATTATGAAGTTCCTTCAACTGACGTAAAATCGATTCACGCGCCTTTTCATCGATAGGATATTGGCGGCTGCCAACAGTCGTCTTGATTCTGAGCGTGCCGTATCGCGTTTCGGCATCGGCAATTGCAAACGGGCTCGTGCGCCACTCCTCGACATCAATCTTCCAGCCCAGCAGCTCCTCGACCGTGCATTTCAACGTGAGACAAAGGTCCTTGATCTGCTCGACGTTCAACTGCGTTTTGCCTGTTTCCCAACGGGCCACAGTCTGTTGCGTCGTTGCCATCTGCTCTGCCAAATCTTTTTGAGTCATGCCCAGTCGAACCCTAAGCTCTTTCATGTTCATAACTCACCTCGCGTGTTCAACACACGCATCGTGGATGAATTAATCTAACACGTCAAGCGTGTTCAAAAATCGCAGCATGTGTTTTTAGGGCGTCTTCGAGGCTCCGGCAGCCGTTCATGACCACTTGCGCAAGACACAGGGCTGGTACACAGCACGAATGGGCGATCCAAAATTACTGCTGCGATGCTCGTCATCAGCCAAGCTGCCGCCGCACCTTCCACTAGGGTGCCAAGGTTCGAAATGAGTGCAGCCGACCATAGCGAACGGAAGGTCTTGTGCTCAAAAGGAACGAGTGAAGATGTTCTCTTCGCCATTGTGGGAAGCCTCGGGATTGACCGCGGGGCTGGATTTGTTTCGCCTCACTCAACCATGGCCTCGCCGTACAAGCCAAGCTGCCACAGTGCGCGCCTGCTAACCCAGAAAACTTGGCGGCCTTACAGGCATGCGCAGGACGTGCGAAGCCGCTCAAATCTCCCCAGATGGTCAGCCATCGAAGACCGGCATCACTTGCCCGTTGAGCGGCTATACGATAATGCTCCGCGCTAAGCAGGAAGCGCCAAAAAATTCGAGCGGCGACTTCATTCTCCTATTCAGGAAGGAACTATGAGGCGGCAGACGCGACCATTCACCGTGGAAATCAAACAAAAGCGCAATTATCAAAAATCCGCACGTTCCATCTGGGGCAATTTCGACATCGCCGCGGCGATGGCCGAGACAACAAAGGAAGTCGAGCCGTTAAATCGTCAGCTTGTTGACTCTACTGTAGTGGCCCTTGATGCTGAACCTTTGCACAAACCGCGAGTGGAGCATTTCATGGCCAATCCCCTGGAGACCGAGTCAGCAGTAGTTCATAGCGAACCGGCAGACAAAACGGAAACGCCAAAACCGAAGACGAGAGCGCGGCGGTCGAGGAAGCCAGAAGCTGAGGCGAGCGCGCCTGCCAAGCCGATATCCGCGACCACTGAAGCACCGCCGTCAGCGCGAACGGGCCGAAAGAGCTACTCCGCGAAGGATCGTGCCCAGAAGCTGGCGCAGATCGAGACCTCGATCGGCGGCGGCGCTACTCTCAAGAGCGCGGTGAAGCAAGCCGGCATCTCGGAACAGACATACTATCTTTGGAAGAAGGCGGCGGCGCCTGCGGCGGACAGTGACGGGCTGAAGGATCTCGTCGCGCTCGAGGAAGAAAACAAGCGGCTAAAGAGCCTGCTTGCCGATCGTCTCCGCAAGGAGAATGCGGAACTGAAGAAAAGGCTCGGGCTGGATTAAGGAGGGTGGGCAGCTGGTTCTTGGCTCGCCACCTACAGCAGCCCCGCCTGCTCGGCCTCTCTGCGCAAATTCTGGCGTGGCCTTGGGCCGATCTGCTGGATGACCAGCCCGGCCGCCAGCGAGCCGAGATCGCCGCACTGCTTCAGGCTGCGGCCTTGCGTGTAGCCGTAGAGGAAGCCGGCGGCGTAGAGGTCGCCGGCGCCTGTCGTGTCGACCAGCTCGCGGATCCTGGTCGCCTCGATGGTGACGGTCTCGTCGCCGCGCACGATCACCGAGCCCTTTTCCGAGCGGGTGACGGCGGCGATCTTGCAATCCTTGCGGATCTGCGCCAGCGCCTCGTCGAAGGACGATGTCTGGTAGAGCGACTTGATCTCGTGGCTGTTGGCAAAGACGATATCGACGGTGCCGGAGCGCATCAGATCGAGGAACTCGTCGCGGTAGCGGTCGACGCAGAACGAGTCCGACAATGTCATCGACACTTCGCGCCCGGCGGCATGGGCGAGCTTCGCCGTCTGCCTGATCGCCTCCTTGGCGCGCGGCGGGTCCCACAGATAGCCCTCGAAATAGGTGACGGCCGCGCCCGACGCCTTGTCGGCCTCGACGTCCTCCGGGCCGAGCTCGACGCAGGCGCCGAGATAGGTGTTCATCGAGCGCTCGCCGTCCGGCGTGACGAAGATCATCGAGCGCGCTGTCGGCGGTTCGCCGTTAAGCGGCCTGGTGTCGAAGGCGACACCCTGGGCATGGATGTCATGCGCGTAGATTTCGCCGAGCGCGTCGTTGGAGACCTTGCCGAAGAAGGCGGCGCGACCGCCGAAGGAGGCGACGCCCGCCGCCGTGTTGCCGGCGCTGCCGCCCGAGGCTTCAATGGCCGGGCCCATGCGGCTGTAGAGCAGTTCGGCGCGCCTCGTGTCGATCAAATTCATTGCGCCCTTGATGATGCCGTTGGTCTCCAGGAACGCCTCGTCGCACTGGGCGATGATGTCGACGATGGCATTTCCGATACAAAGCACGTCATAGTCCGGCATCAATCATGTCTCCGCCAAAAACCCACCGGCTTTCTGCCACGCCGGGCGCGGGCGGGTCTGGCCAGTGGGAATGGGCTTTCCGCTTGCCAATCGGTTCGGCGCCAGCCCTCACGGGGCGGCAAGTCCTGCCTCGCGACGCAATTCGTCGGCCCTGTCTGTCTTCTCCCAGGTGAAATCAGGCTCTTCACGGCCGAAATGGCCATAGGTCGCGGTCTTGCGGTAGATAGGGCGTAAGAGATCAAGCATCTTGATAATGCCCTTCGGTCTGAGATCGAACAACTCAAGAATGAGGCGCTCGATCCTTCTTTCCTCAACCCTCGCTGTTCCGAACGTGTTGACCATGACAGAAACCGGACTGGCCACGCCGATTGCGTAAGCAAGCTGCACCTCGCAGACGTCCGCAAGTCCGCTAGCGACGATATTCTTTGCGACATACCGGGCCGCATAGGCAGCTGAGCGGTCAACCTTGGACGGGTCCTTGCCCGAAAAGGCGCCGCCGCCGTGACGACCCATCCCACCATAGGAATCGACGATGATCTTGCGTCCAGTGAGACCGCAGTCGCCGCGCGGCCCGCCGACTACGAACCTCCCCGTCGGGTTGACCAGAATTCTGATGCCTTCCGTCTCCAGCTGGGTCGGCAGGACAGGCTTTATGATTTCCTCAATGACGCCCTCGCGGACCGTCTCTTGCGAGACCTGCTCGTCATGTTGGGTCGATACGACGATGGTATCAACGGCGACCGGGCGCAACCCCTCATAGCGCACTGAGACTTGGGATTTCATATCAGGACGCAACCAGCCAAGCTGTCGTGCTTTCCGGACATCTGCCTGTCGTTTCGTCAAGCGATGCGCGAGCTGGATCGGCAAAGGCATCAGGGTATCGGTTTCGCGGCATGCGTAGCCGAACATGAGGCCCTGATCTCCCGCTCCCTGCTGGAGGTCCTGCCCTCGTCCCTCGTCAACGCCCTGGCTAATGTCGGGCGATTGCTCGGTGAGTGCATGAACGACGGAGCAACGCCGGCCGTCAAAGCCGACAGCCTCATCGTCGTATCCAATATCGAGAATCGTATCGCGCGCAACTTGGCTATAATCCACCCGCGCATCGCTAGTAATCTCGCCAGCCACAACGACTATCCCTGATTTTACCAACGCTTCACAGGCGACGCGTGCCTTGGGATCGGTGCGGAGGATGGCGTCGAGGATGGCATCCGAGATGTTGTCGGCCAACTTATCCGGGTGTCCCGCGCCAACCGATTCGGAAGAGAACACGAACTGCCTAGCCATGAAATGCCTCGTTTCGGGTGTTGGAGTTGTATGGTGCATTTTGCTTAGCCCACCTTACCTGTTGGTGATGCCCGGGACCTCGAACGCAGCGCACAAATCGGCAACGTCTCTTCGCACGCAGGCATGGAGATCTTCGTCATCAGGCCGCCGGAGGACGCAGTCAATGAAGCCAGCAATTTGCACCATTTCCACATCGCGCATGCCCATTGACGTCACTGCTGGCGACCCCAGGCGAATTTCGCTTGTGACCGCCGGATCCCGCGGGTCGCCAGGCACCATATTAAAGTTTGGGATGATGCCTGCCTTTGCTAGCCGCTCGGCATAGGCCTTGCCCGATAGTGGTCGATCGCGCAGATCAAGGATCAGCATGTGATTGTCCGTCCCCCCGGTAACCAGGTCATACCCTCGCTCGATCAGTGCCTGTGCAAGAGCCTTGGCATTCTTGACGGTCTGTTGGCCGTAGCTTCGGAAGGACGGGTTCGCGGCTTCGTGCAAGGCAACTGCTAGCGCAGCGATGGCATTCATATGAGGCCCGCCTTGCAGGTGAGGAAAGACCGCCCGGTCTATTCGCCTGGCGAGATTGTATTTGCTCTTTGTATGATACAGGGCCTGATAGCGATCTTCGTTCCTGGACAAAATGAAACCACCGCGGGGACCGCGGATCGATTTGTGGGAGGTGCTGCTGACCACGTCGCAATGGCGCACGGGATTCGGGTGCGCTCCCGCGGCAATCAGTCCGCTGATGTGCGCAATGTCGGCTACGAGATAGGAGTTCGCTTCCAGGGCGATTTCTGCCATTGCCGCGTAGTCAAAGACACGCGGGTAAGCAGTTCCGCCGACCCAAATGAGCCGCGGCCGTTCCCGCTTGGCTGTCTCGCGCAAGCGGTCATAGTCAATCTGCTGTGTCTTTTCATCTAGTCCATAGGGGACGCGTTGATAGTCAGTTCCGGAAAAGTTGATGGCCCAACCATGAGTCAGATGGCCCCCTTCCGGGAGGGGCAAGCCCATGACTTTGTCACCGGGGCTCAAAAGCGCACGATAGACAGCCTGGTTGGCCGGCGAGCCGGAATAAGGCTGGACGTTGGCATGCTCGCTGCCAAATAGTGTTTTCAAGCGCTCAATGGCTAGATTCTCAAGCTCATCAACGATCTCATTTCCAGCGTAGTAGCGCGCACCGGGGTACCCCTCGGCGTACTTGTTCGTGAAAATCGAGCCGTTCGCTTCCAGCACGGCCGAGGACGCAAAGTTCTCTGAGGCGATGAGCTTAAGGGTCGTCCGCTCCTGCCGCTCCTGTCTCAGAAGCAGTTCGTGAACGCGGCAATCAACCGCGGCCAATCGAGACCGTCCGTAAGTGTCGCGCGGCGCGATGGCGCCGTCGGCGGAGTTGTACATGGTGGTTTCGCGCTCCAATTGGACTGATCTATTTCACGGTCAAGCATGCGATCCCCTTCGACGGCGCGTCTTGTGTGGCTTCGAGCCGTTGAAGGTCTCGTTTGTGATAGCCATCGCCGTGGGGCAGGAGATCAACCAACAGTTGAACCAGCCCGCCGTCCTTACCTCCTGCTTTGAGATGGTACGAGCACCACGGACGTTGTTCGTTGCAGTAAAGAAAGTCGGCTCTGGCCAGCAGCCGGACGTGTCGTACAACGTGCTCACGACGCAGACCCAGAATCTCCGCTAGCTGGCAGACAGTTAGGTCCGCATGCGCGCAAAGGCCTAGGATTCGAAGGCGATCTAGATGCGCTGCCGTCCGAAGGCGACTGACCAGTGTCAGCATTGGGCAGGACCAAGCCACTTGGAAAGCCTGGGCACTCGTCCTACTGAATTTGTCATTTCGCGTTCTCTACAGATGTTGCAGCTTTCGAACGAAATAATATGATTGCTTGTCCACCGACCGGACAATCTCGGTGGCCGTGAAGATACTGTTTTGAGCCAATATGGCTGTGTCGAACAAACAAGATGGGCGCTGTTCTTGCCATTGCCTTTAGCCGAAATTGCACGCAGTTCGGCGGGTCGGAGAATAAGCCACGGTTCGGACTCCACTGACTCAAACGTTGCAATAAGCCTACCATTCACAGCGAACCGGAGTTGCTAAGAGTCTATGAATTTCCTTGAAGGATCTGTTGCAACGTTTGCGCAGCCCGGTCTTGCTCCCGGCTTGCAGCGGTCAATCTCGTGCAGACTGACCGTGATGCAAAGATGACAAGGAAGGTTCGCTTTCAATCCGATCTTCTTCCTGGCCAAGTAGTTCGTAGTCTCATAACTGTGGCCTAGACAAAAGCTGGGCTAATCAGCGAGGTATGATGTCGTTAGCGTGGTTGGGCCACCAGCAGGTCGACGCCAAGATCGACACGCGCAATTTCCCGCGCTCCGAGAATGTCAGTGACTGCGCGCTCTTCCTCGGCGGTCTGGCTGCGCCGTCTAGAATCTGAATGCGTCTCGCGCCGACCCGTTCAGCAATGAGCTGTTCGGCTTGCCGCATTGACGGCGAAGCAAGCTCAAGTACGTTTTCGCGCATCTCACGCGCCGCCTCGCCGACTTCCGCAAAACGCTTCTCGGCGAACTGCTCCTTAAAGAGCGCAGCGAGATCATCAAATGTTTGAACTTTGGTGGGCTTGGGTTTCGAGCAAAATATCCAGTTGCCAGTCCAGGTTTATAGGCAAGGCTGTACGCTTTGTCGTCTGGCAAGGGCCCAATATCCCCTGGTGAGACGAAAATGGACTGCCGTGCTACGGTTGCTCCATTATAAGAGCGGTCGAAATCGCTGATGTTTGCGATACAAGGAGCCGCATAGAAGACGTTTGACGGATAGCGCGCCTCAAACCGAAGAAGCAGTTCATGCTGACGCGACACATCCCTGCGCATCATCGCAATCCGAAAAAATGGTATCGACAAACCGGGACAATGTCCGCTCGCAACCTCAAAGGCAGTTCCTCGCTTCATCAGCTCCGGAAGCTTGTACTGGAAAAACAGCGGAACCCCTGGGAAATTGATGCGGATGTCAAAGCCAGAATGCCGCTCCTGTATGAGGTTTGGAAAGACCGGCGCGCCTACAGGTGCGGCTGACGATGACCGGATAAGGTTTTCGGTGAAGGCATACCCAAATGAGAACTCCATGTAGCCCACCTTCATTCAATTCTGCTTTCGTGCTGAAGGTTATCCTGGCTCTTTGCCTGCAGCCGAGCAGACTCTATAACAAAAAAAACTATGTATACTTGCGAGATAGTCTGAGCTTATCGATTCCTCGGATAGATATTTAAAGAGCTCACCCACTCTTCTGGCTGCTAGAATGGGAATGGGAAGCTTCTGGTTGATCTGGGTCGAGTTCCAGTTGATTTTGGTAAGCGACAAAACCTCCTGCGCTATCTCAGCGATTCCCGGCCAGATCGCCGATAAGTTTCGGGCTTCGCGAACAGAGCCAGAGTGCGTAGCCGATATCTTCAACCAGGGCGGCGGCTTCTCCCTCGCCAGTGCCGAGCGCGATCACATGCGTTGCCCATTCGGCCAGCGCGCCGTCAAGGCGCCCCGCTTCCGTCGCGCTGCCGTAAAGGTCCAGGAACCACGCCAGCGAATAAGACCAGTCGGCAGGCAAGTCCTGCCCATTGTGATCCCTTGCGACGACGGCCACGACGGCGTTGCGGCCTTCGGGCGTGCGGGGCTCTATCCCAAGGATCGGGTATAATTCGGGTGTCGGCTGCTGAAGGATACGCGCCGGCACGAGCGACAGTGCTTTCTCCAGCGAGGGAGGAAAATCCTCCAGTTCTTCGGCCAGTTCGGCAGCTTCTCTCCTTCGTCCCTCGCGGCGCGCTTCTACATATTCTGCCGCAACCACGGCAATGGTGCGCTGCGCCCGTTCAGCGGTGCTGGTGGCAATCAGCTCGGCCGGAATGTCACCATCCTTGATCGCCCAGTGCGTACGGTGCTGTTCGAACTGTTGAATGCCCAGCCGGTCCGCAATTCTCAACACCGCTGACCGGTCGAGAAAGGCATGTTTCGGATCGGGCTCGAAGGTGAAGGCCAGTTCGTGTCCGCGCCGAACGATATTGCGTATGCGGCTGTGCCGGACCACGCGCGCGTGCGGGCCTCCCGCCCCGACTTCGTACATCAAAAGCGCCGGGATTTCCTCCAGCCGGCGCAATGTTTCAGGGCGCGAGGTCGATAGCCTCGGCCTCGGCGCCGCTAGATTCCTTGAACCGGTCAATGGTTGACGTGAACGGCGGCGTTTCCCACCACTCGCCGTGGCCCGAGACAAGCAAGTTAAACATGGCACACCACCGACCTCACGCCGCCTTCTCCATAGACCACTTCACCCGTTCGCCGACAAAGGCGGCGAACGTTTTCACATTCATATTGCCGCTCGCCTCCTCCAGCCCTGCGAGGTAGGCCTTCCGGTCATCGACTCTGACGACTGTCCAGGGGTAACCGCCTGAAGCCAGCATCGCGTTCATGAGGAACCGCGCCATTCGTCCGTTGCCGTCCGGATAGGGGTGCACATAGCCCACAAGCCAATGCCCCAGCACGGCACGCACGGAGGCCTCCTTCTCCGCCTCCAGCAGGTCGAACAGCTCATTCATACCATCGGCCACCGCTTCGGTACGCGGCCGCACGTGCTGCGAGCCGCGCAGGTACACAGGGTGATTGCGATATCCCGCAAGCGCGCTGGCTTTGAGGATGCCGGCGGTCACTGACGGCGCGAACAGCTCCCGGTACCACTCCCGGTGAGTGTCCCGCGTCAACGCGCCGGCTGGCTTGCCGTTGATGATCGCGGCAACAGAGTCTTTGACCTTCTGGAATGCGAGGTAGTAGCCACGCGCGGCAAGCGCATCTCGGTTCTTGCGGTCCTCTTCATCAATCTCCGGATTCCAGCTCCCCTCGCGCACCCGGTCGATGAGTTCCGGGGTGACGCTGTACCCTTCTATCGACAGCGAATGGTAGGCGTCGCTTTCGTAGATATCCTCGACGAACTTCATATAGGCGTCTTTGTCGGACGGCAGTCCGGGTGCCTTCGGGAATATCTCGATGATGGCTTCGCGCTGCGATTGCCAGATCGCGCGCAGGCGGGCGACCAACGGCGGTACGCCCGCCGCAATAGTTGTCACTCCAATTGTCCCGCGAACGGATCGGATTCGCGCACGTCATAGCCGGCGGCTTTGAAGGCGGCCACGATTTCATCGGCAAAGGAGTCGCGTCCTACGCGACGGAAGGCCCCCGCAAGCCGTCCCGCCACGGCGGAATGGCCGCCATCAAGCAGCAGGGCCAGAACGGTTGATACGTCGCGCACCGACGCCATGGCGATCTGCATCTCGATAGGGGCGCGCTGGAAGAACGCTTCCGGCACCCGGGTAAGGGCGGCCTCGACAGTGAACACGCGCTGGCCGTTTTTCTCTGTCAGTTCGGCCGGCATCTCCTTGACCTTGAGGTCATAGAGCGAAGTGCCGAACAGCAGGTCGATTTTGTTATTCGTGCCTTTGGGGGTGTTCACCACCACCTGAGGCGGAATAGTGGGCGCTTCCGCGTGCAGAAGCAGCGACTGCTCCGGTGAGAGGAACCAGTCCTTGCCGAACCGGTCATTGCAGTAAAGGGAGCAGAACTCCCAGAAGCTCGCGTACCAAGGGGTGGTGTCTTGCTGCCGTGCCTGCGGGCCGGTCGACATGAGCCAGCCTTTGATAACATCGCGCAGGAACCCGTTCTGCAGCAGCCGCTCCCGGTGGACGCGGGTCAGCTTATCTGATTTGAATATGCGCCGCCCACCCTCCTGCAGCTCTTTGAGGACGGCCAGTGATACAGCGAGTTTTTCATGGGGCTTGGCCATGGCCGTGCCTTTGCAAGTTTTTAGAGCTGTGCGATTACAAGTATATAGTGCTGATAGGCGACAAGTCAATGATGCTGTGGAGTTGCAAGTTTTTTTAGTCGTGCGATAACAAGTTTTTTATGCGATAATCGGCAAATGCGATCGTTTCCATAGCCGCGCGAAGGATCGTTACCCGGATGGGCCGAGACCCAGCTCCCCCGCAGGCTACGCAGGGGCTCGGGGCGAGCCTAGAGCCTGGCCCTCCGAAGCGCTTCGAAGGAGGACGCGCCTCTTTGAAAAACTCGCCCGTTGTGCATCGTGGGTACCCGTAAACGCGAATTCTCAAAGGAAAGACGCTCCTTACCTCTCCCTCCCGCCACGATCATCACGGCCGCGCCCGCGCTCACTACGCCGCGACGCCCGCGAGATCGCTGCACGCATCTGATCGGCCACCAGACCGGGTTGCAGATGAAGGATGTCCGTGACGCTGTCGTGTGTTTGCACCGTCACCGCAGTGACGGCAAGGCAGCTGCGCACGCCCATGGAGGAGAGCGTCTCGATGTCGCGCGCGATTCCGGCACCCCCACTGGAGTCCGATCCGCCGACGACAAGTACATGCGATGCCTGCCTCAGCGCCCTTTCATCCGTTAGAATGAGCGTTCGAAACGCAGGATTCCGCCGACACTGCTCTTCTTGTTCGCGTTGGTCCAATTCATGTTGGAAGCGCCGTCCACCTTGCCGACGGCGAAGTTACCGTATCGGCCATAGTCGAGTTCCGCCGTAACTGTGAAATCTGGAAGAAACGCATAGGCGACGTTTGCAGCGACACCATGGTTCTTGAGCTGATCACCGGAGAGCTGAAGGTTGAACGAAGTTGTCTCGTTGAGCTTGTAAGTGGCGCCAGCCCAGAAAGCCCAGTTCCCGCCCCAACTCTTATAGAAGCCGCGACCATGAGCGTCGATCGCGTTGATGGAGTCGTCGTTGAGCTTGCCATTGGAACCGTAGCCGAACATTCCGAACAGCAACAGTTCGTCGGTGACATTGATGTCGACACGGACCTTAGCGGCCACCGATTCGTAGTTGCTATCATAAGCGGCAACGCCGGTGATCGCGCCCCAGCCATGTGTGTATTTTAAGCCGCCGACTACGTGCGGTGCGTAGCTGTCGATTGTGCCGACCACGCCCGAGCCTTCTTCGAGCGAAACCACGGCCGAAAAGCCGTTCCCGACGTCGAAGTAGTACTGAACCACATTGGTATCGAAAGGGCCGTACGGAACCGGCGTCTGGTTGAGTACGTCACCCGCGCCGCCAATAAACATGTCGAAGGCCGACCAGTCCTTACCAACTCGGAGGCCACCAAGCTGAATCCAGGCGAAAGTCAAAGTGCTGTCTCCGTTGAAGGCATAGGGCCGAGAACTGTCCGAAACCGAAGTGTGGCGGTTGCCGAAGTTCATGCGGGTTTCGGTGTAGGTCTTCAACGTGCCGAGTTCGGTCTCCTGGCCGGTCCAAGTTTTCAATGTGAAGCGCGTGTTGTTTTGCCATGTGCCCTGATGCTCACCAGTCCTCACATCCGAGGTTCTGGCGTGATCAACCAATCCGACATGGCCCAAGCCGACGTCGTAACGGACATAGCCGCCGACGCGCACGCAGGTCTCAGTGCCTGAAATGTAGACGTAGCCCGAGCCGTAGACGTCGCAGACTTTAACGTACTCAGTCGGGTCAGGCTCGGCAACGGCGGTCACGGCGCGAGCGTCGGAAACGGCAATCAGTGCCGCAGTTGAGCCGAGGAGGAGGCTCCTAATGTTCATTGTTGATCTCCGTTCAAAGAGTAAAAGGAATGGACGTCAGTGATGAACTCTTGCTAAGGAACAGTCGATAACGATGCGCATTGAGTTGAATTTGAGCAGTTTTGATGCGCTCGTCACGCCAGATATTCATCAGAAATTGAGAATATGATTGGGTGTTATTGTTACAAATATGCGATTGTTATTACAAATATAATAATCGCCGAAACGACGCCATCCAACATTTCTGTACAAATCATCCCCGTCATCTCCGCTAGTTGTTGGCGGGCCGTCACAAAGGCTTCTACTGCAAATGACGTGCCATCCTGACGACGCAGCTGCGGCTTGAAGCTCAAGTGTGCCGGCGGACCTTGGTTCGCTCTTCCTTCCTTTTTGCCTGCGGATCAACCCAAGCACGAACGGCAAACGTTTCGGCTACGTTTCGTCTGTTCGCTTCGCGACAGTTTCGTTCAATGGCGACAGCTTTGTTTGCTGTGAGCCCCGACGTTGAGACATCATGCGGCGGCACCGCTCGGTACGACGCCGTCATTTTGGCGAGCGCGATGATCGGTAATCACGCGCTGAACGCGAGCCTTGCCTCCACCACGGAGTCAGTAGACGCGCCGGCCTTGGCATTGCGGCCGACCTGACGGTCGCGTCGAGCAGCCTCTCGTCCTGATAGACGGCGCGCCACAGCTAATGCTTCTTGCCAGCAATTCACACAACGAGCTCATCGAAATGCCAGAGATCACTATGGGGGCTGCGCTAGCTGGCGAGCAAAGTGTGGTCCCAACGCCGTGTTATCTCGTTGGATGCGGCAGCCGCGCTCAGCAGAATCTACTCGACCAGGCGCAGGCTGAAGGGAAGGGATGGTGGAACCAAACGGTGCGCGTGAGGGTCGCGGCGGGAACAGCCATGGCCAGTCGCTGACCGTCCAGCCAAGACTGAACGGCCGCTATTGCTGAGAAATACAAGTTTCGAGACCAAAGCGGAACGGACTGACATAGCGCAAAGACACAGGCGAGCGCAGCGGTAAGGTTGGTGGTTATCAGCATGGGACGGTAACTGTTGCAGACCACAAAATATCGCGAGGCCGGCCTGCCTTGGTACACTATCTATCCGGCTGTGTCGGAGTTCTCTGGGGCGGTCGGCGCCGAGGCTTATGAGGAATGGCTCAGGAACCTGCCGGCTGATGATCCGGTGTCACTCTATCTGCACGTTCCGTTCTGCCGATCAGCCTGCTGGTATTGCGGCTTCCCAACCACCATCACCCGCCGTGATGCGCCCATCCTCAACTATCTGGCGGCGCTGCGTGACGAGATCCGTCTGGTTTCGGAGCGAGTGCCGAAGACGTTGCCCGTGAGCGACATACATTTCGGCGGCGGAACGCCGTCTCTCATTGGACCAGCCGAGTTCCTCGCTCTGATGGAGTTCCTGCGATGCCGCTTCGCCATCTCGAAAACAGCTACGGTCGCCATCGAGATCGATCCACGCACGCTCACGCCCGAGATGGCGGAAGGCTTGGGAGCGGCCGGCGTGACCCGCGCGAGCCTGGGCGTACAGAGCTTCGATCCCATTGTTCAAAAAGCGATCAACCGAATCCAGAGCGAGGCCCAGACGTCGGCTGCCGTGGAAGTGCTGCGCCGGCATAGAGTAAGCCGCATCAACTTCGACCTCATCTACGGCCTGCCGCGTCAAACGGTGGAGTCGTGCGTCGAAACAGTGAGGGCGGCGGTCGCCATGCGCCCCGACCGGCTTGCCTTGTTCGGCTACTCGCACATCCCATCCCAAGTAAAGAATCAGCGCCTCATCGAGGCGGAATTTCTTCCCGACAGCGCTGCCCGCGCTGAACAGTATGCGGCTGTCGCCGTGACGCTGATTGCCGCCGGCTACCGACAGATCGGGCTCGACCATTTCGCCTTGCCGGACGACGAGCTCGCGCTGGCACAGGAAACAGGTCGCCTGCGACGTAACTCGTTGGGCTACTCGGCTGACACCTGCAGAACCCTGATCGGTTTCGGCGCGTCGGCTATCGGCCGCATCGGCCAGGGATACGTTCAAAACGAAGTTACACGGGATTCCTACATCCAGCACATCGCAGCTGGCCGACTGGCTACATCGAAGGGCCATCGCCTCACAGACGACGACCGCGTGCGAGCCGCAATTATCGAGCGATTAATGTGCGATTTCGAGGCTGACGTGCCGGCAATCTGTGTCGCCCACGGATCTGATCCGATCCGTCTTCGCGATTCGGCTGAGCGCTTGGCCATGCTGGCCAAGGACGGGATAGTGGACTTCGAAAACGGCTTTGTCCGCGTACGGCGGGAGCATCGCTTTGGGATTCGCGCTGTCGCTGCCGCATTCGATGTTTTTAGGGATGGCGTTACGTATATCCCGCAGCAGCTTAATGCGATGCAAAGCACGACATAGTCCGGCATCAATGTCTCCGCTTGGAACCGCCGGCCTACTTGCCACGCCGGCCGGGCGCTGGTCTGGCAAGTGGGCTTTCCGTTTGCCAATGCGTTCGTTCCCGGCCCTCCGGGGCGGCGAGTCCCTGCCGTGAGCGCCTCACCCGCGAGGCTACATGGCGGCCGTGGAGATTACCTCAGCAGCGGCGCCCGATCGGAAACCTTAGCACCTCAGCGCTTTGGCGTGGCTGCTTGAACTCTTCGACGGCAACCGCCTCAATTAGCAGGTCCAAGGCTTCGCGGCCCCTTTGACTCATCGGGTCATCCCCACAAAGGTAGTCATACGCTCGATCTAAATGCACTCGGGCGGCGGAAAAATCGCTTGTCATATCATAGAACCCTCTCTACCCGCCCGCATTGCCGTCTACGAGGTGAAGGTAGTGCAATCGTCAATATATACAGACAAATTTGAATTAAATCGGAGATGATCATGGAGGCCGAGTTCCCTGACCTGATGCCGCCATCGAGCCCGCCGACGACCACTCGCTGGCGCTCGGTCGGTTCATAAGTGCCGAGCACCCCGTCCCGAGACCACCTCTGACCTCCCTCCTTCGATGCTAGACGCGTGGAAGACATGGCTGCGCCGCCGCTGCGAGAAAGGCGTGTCCCATCGCGCGGCGGCTGCATAGTGGGCAGCCAGCGCCGGGAGCTAATCGGCAAAGCCGCGTGTGGCGATTTTGCATAGCGGGCGCAGGCGAATCGCCACGCCCGTCCAGCATGTCCGATGCCGCGTAGGCCGCCAGGATCCCTGAGCGGAGTGCATGCACGATCCCGCGTGATGACAGTGGATCGGCACAGAACAGGCAGTCGCCCGCCGCGACCCAGCGGTCACCGGCGGCGGGATCGATCGTTGCGGTTCCCGCCGCGTTGATCATGCTGGCGGTCTCGATTGCGTTGGGCGGCACGAGCGGCGCGATGGACTGCGTTGCGGCTAAAGCGCGGTACCAATGTCCGGCTTTGCGCAGTTCGCTGCCCAGATCCGGATCGGTGAGGCACGCGCAAGTCGGCGCTGTACCACCAGCCTTCGGGACGCGCCTCGACAACCATGCTGCAATCGCCCGGTGCGCGGTCGAAAAAGCGTGTGTAGGCGGCAAGATGTCCGTGCATGGTGAGCTTGGCGCCGAAACATCGCGCCAGCCTCCAACTGCGACCGGTCGTCCAAACCACGGCGCGGGCAACGATAGCTTCATCGCCAGCTTGAGCAGCCAGCCTTGATCGTCGCGCACTGCCGAACCCACGGCCGAGCCAAACCGCGTGTCCACACCTGCCGCCTTGGCCGCCTGCACATCAGCCGGTCGAATCGCGTCCGGTCGAGCTGCCAGCCGGCACCTTGAGCGGAAAACATGCCGTGCCGCTCGCTGGGAACTTCATTGGCCCACACCGAAACAAGCGCACGATTTTCAACGAAGCCGGCCTCGGCGAACGGCGTCCAGACACCAAGCTGACGCAGCAGCCCATTCGCTACTGCCGGCAGCACCTCTCCCGGCTTTGGCCGATCATGCCTTCCTGCTTCCAGCAACAGCACGCTCCGCGCGGGTGCATCGTTGCCAACGCCAGTCCGGATGTGGTCGCCGCCGAACGTGATCGTCTCAGCGAGCTGGCGGGACAAAATGCCAACCTCAAGATAGCATTGGCCCGGATCAGCGAGGCGGACTAGGAAGACTTTAAATTCAAAAGGTGACACGCGGCAATAGTCGCGTGCCGCTGTAGCCCCAGGCTCCGCTTCACCGTGGGGACCGATCGGTCGCACTCTCAGCCTGGGGTTCTTCTCTGCCACCCATCATCGAATTTTGGTGGATTGTCCGTCTCCCGCACCGGTTTGAGCGCGATAGACAAGAATCGCGTTTTCTGTGCCGGCCGGGCTTCAATGACGGGGATGGCGAAAAGCTGAGTGCTCGGGCTTGCGGGCCGAGCTTGTCGGTCGCTCGATGGAAAGTGTCATCTGAGGCGCTTCCTCTCCCGCGTGCAACTGGAAGACACGCTCGTCCAGTTCCTTGTCCACTTCCGTCAGACGATGATTGAGGCGAAGGTAGTCCGTCCAGGTCGGCGTGCGGAACGTTTCCGTCCAATGCATAGGCTTCTGCAAGTTCCGCTGGAGCGTCCAATTCCGAGCACCGACCCGGCTGTGTACATGACGCCGCTGCCGCATGAGGTCGAGGAAAGCCTCGAGATTTCTCTCGGCTATCAGATATTCGACCTTGACCACGATCGGGCCGCTTCTCGGCTTCAGATTGAGAGCGACAGCCGGGGCATCGAATTCCTCCAGAGGATCGGGCTCTGAGTCGCGGCGCTCGCGAAGAGGAAACAGAACGCCGGCTGCAGCGACGAACATCAGGGAGGCAGCGGAACCCTCCAGCGCCAGGGCCAGCGAATGGTTTTCGGCCACCGTGCCCCACACCCAGCTGCCGAGCGCGATGCCACCATCTATCAAAGCATAGTAGATCGAGATGGTGCGCCCCACGTCCCAGCGCGGGCTTGCCAGCTGCACGCTCACACCGACCCCTGACCAGGCGGTGACCCAACCCGCGCCGCCCAAAGCGAGTGCAATTGCCGCCACCCCGATCGAAGTTGTCAGTGCCAGGGAAAGTGAGCACGCCGCGCAGGCGACGCAGGAGAGCCTCATCAGCCGCTCCTGCGACAAGCTCCGTCTGAACAGGCTGTTGGAGAGGCCAGCGAAGACGGCTCCGGTCCCGAAGCCGGCCATGAGCGCGCCATAGGCGAGCGGGCCTCCTCCCAGCTGATCGCGGACAACCACCGGCAGCAGCGCGAGTATGGCGATGCTCGCCAAGCCAAAGAGGGTTCCGCGCGCGATCGCGGCCTTGATTTCCGATGACATCGCCGTGAAGCGCAGCCCGTCATAGATCGCCGTCCTCATCGACTCGCGTGGAAGAGGGGAAGAACGAACCTTCCACTTGCAGCGCCAAATAGTGGCCAAGGGTACGAAATAGGTGAGCGTGGTCACCGCGAATGCCGCCATAAGGCCAAACGAGGCAACTACAATGCCGCCGAGCGCCGGGCCCACAGTCCGGACGGTATTGAATCCGACAGAAAGCAGGGTGACGGCAGCGGGAACATCTCGTCGATCCACAATATCGCCAACCGACGCTTGCCAGGCCGGATCATTGAGAGCACCGCCGCTTGCGATCAAGAAGCTGAAGCCGAGGATCATCCACGGACTGACAAAGCCCAGCGCCACCGATGCGGTCAGCATCGCGGAGGCAGTCACCATAAGGCACCGACCGGCGAACATCACCCTGCGCCGGCTGAAATTGTCGGCGAGAGCCCCGGCGAAGACAGACAAGACGAAGGCGGGCAGGTTCGATGAAGCCTGAACCAACGCAACCATCAGATCGGAAGTCGAGATCGTTGCCATCAGCCAGCTGATGGCGACAGTCTGCATCAACCAGCCGAGGCTTGAAACCTGCGTGGCGAGCCAGATCGAGCGAAAGGTGGGCTGCAGAAGTGGCCCAAAGGTCGTTGGTGCAGCCAAATCTTCGTTTGATCCAGCCACCCTACTCATTTTGCGATCCTTTGCTTTCCGTTATTGTCGCTTCCCATGTAATCTAGGCTGAACCGTGGCGGCTGGAAGAATAGATAGACCCATTTGTCTCCGACGATGTGGCCACAGTTCCTCCAGTGGTCTGGCGGCCGAGACGCAGAAATGGGCCGGCTCACTCGCCTTCGACGACATGTTGGTGTGCCGGAATTCACATGTCATTTGAGGCATCAAGCTCGTTCGACGCGCTGCCGAGCGATTTTTCGCGAAACGTTACCCTGTTCTTTTGTTGGAAACTCACTTATCAGCGGCGTTCGATGCTGAGTGTGGCTTCCAAAAAGTGAGGACGCTTGCAGATCTTTGACTGATAGATGCAGACGATTGCCAGGCCGCGATCGAAGACGCGCGCGCCCTGCTCCTTCAGTTCGGACAAAAGTCTGATGCGCTCACACATGCGATCGACGAGTTTCTGCTCGACCTGATGACATTGGCTTTCATCGTTGAATGTTACGGACGCGGCTCTGAACTTTTGGCGCCAACGCTTGCCCGTAGAAGGCTGGCGAAGGTCAGACCGTTGTCGGGAGGGGTCGGCCGGGCAGAACGGGTTCCAAAGCCTGATGGCTGAACAGGCGATCGAGCCGCGTTCCATTAACGACGTGGCGACCGCCAAAAAAAAGGGCCATCGGAACACCGAGGCCCTTTAGGTGTAAAGTCAAAACCTTCAGAGAGGAACAGCTGATACGATGGAATGGGAGGGAACCATCGCGTGCATCAGCTGTAAGCTTAAGGGCTAAAAGTTGTGCAATGCGCAAACACATTTTGCAATGCAGCTATGCAGTAACGCAAAGCCTCAAGTTGCAGGATCGAGTTTGGAAATGTTTGCTGCTCGTACGGTGATGGGCGAGATCCTTAAGCGTATGTACGGCGGCATGATGGACGCTTGCAAGCATCCAGACAAGATTATCGCGAAGCTAAAATAAGAGGTTCGATCCAATCGGTGATGCTCAATACCCGCGCCATTCTGGTTCAGCCGGGCGTTACATCGCCTCGCCAAGTTGAGGATGTATTGGTCGCGAGCAGCCGCGCGCCAATTTGGAACCCACGACCATATGCAACGATTGGGCACTGTCCGAAGAAGGCCGAGAACGGTTGAAAGTGCGCTAGATCGAGATATTCTGAATTGGAACGGGGGCCTGGTTCATCGCCAAAGCGAGACATGGATGAAAAGCAGATCGGCCCAACGCCTGATCCAACCATTGCAACGGAAGTCCCCTGGTCGGAAAGCCTAACCGCATATGATGACAAGCATACGTTTGGCCGCTGCAGCAACCTACCTTACTGGCTGATGTATTTCGGACCGTGGTGGATGACGGGGGCTGTCCAAGGAAGAGCTTCGGCACGATCTGCCGTTGTTCGCTCATGATGTTGAGAGCTTGGCTGCACTTCCTCCGGGCTGGCTCTCGCAAGAGCCTGCTCGCGTCGTGAAGCTGAAGCTCGTGGCGCCGACCCGCGGTGAGGGGCCGTCCGGCCAGCTCGGCGAGCTCATACCAATGTCGCGCCGACAATAAGCGACGTCCGCCAAGAAATATGCCGCAAGCGAAACAGCGGTGGTGTGCTTACATAGTACGCCTCCGGCGAGGGCCGCCTTGCGCGAGCATGGAACGGTAGCGAGGCTGCGCTCTTAAGGTTGTCCTTTCGAGCGTAGTTAGCAGCACAGCATGAGCCATGTGACGTTATTGACCGGGCCTGAGCGTCGTCGTCGTTGGAGTGAAGAGGATCAGTGCCGGATACTGGCCGCGGCATTCGCGCCCGGGTCCACGGTGGCGGCGGTAGCGCGTCAGTACGATGTCGCGACCAGCCTGATCTATAAGTGGCGGCGCACGATGAGAACCCGCGAGACGGGCTTTGCCGAAGTTGTCGTGGTTCCCGATAAGCCTTTCGCCGCTTCGGTGCCGGCGGCGCCACCAGCGGTGATCGAGCTGGAGATCGCCGGCAAGGTGCGGCTGCGGATACCGCTGACCACGCCGCCGACACTGGCGGCGGCGATGGTGAAGGCGCTGGGCGTTTCATGATCCCGGTTCCGAGCCAGGTGCGCATCTGGTTGGCGGTCGGCCGGACCGATATGCGTCGCGGAATGCAAGGCCTCGCTCTGCAGGTTCAGGAGACGCTGGGCCGGGATCCGCATGCCGGCGATCTTTATGTCTTCCGCGGCCGCAGCGGCAATCTGGTCAAGATTATCTGGCATGATGGGCTCGGCATGTCGCTGTATGCAAAACGGCTCGAGAAGGGCCGGTTTCTATGGCCGTCGCCGGCGGACGGCACGGTTTCCATATCACCGGCGCAGCTCGCCTACATGCTCGACGGGATCGATTGGCGCAACCCGCGTCACACGTTCCGCCCTGAGCTCGCGGGCTGAGTTTTTCTTTGAGTTTGCGCCATTTTCCGCGAGTCAGCGGACGCGTTTTATGATTCACTCCAGGGCATGGTTGCCACCGCCCAGGATGCTGTTCCGGACGATATTGGCGCGCTGAGAGCAGCGCTGACCGCGGCGCTGGCCAGAGCCGAAGACGAGGCCGCACGCGCTGCGCTGGTCGAGGCCGAACTGGCGGTCGCCAGGGCCAAGGCATCGGATGATGCGGCGCTGATCGCACATCAGGATCTGACGATCCGCAAGCTGCAGCGGGCGCTGCATGGTCAAAGTTCTGAACGTGCCGCCCGCCTGCACGACCAGATGGAACTCACCTTCGAGGAACTCGAGAGCACGGCGACGCAAGACGAGATCGCCGCCGAACAGGCAGCGGCCCGGACCACCGAGGTGGCGCCTTATGTGCGCAAGCGACCGACGCGCCAGCCATTTCCCGAGCATCTCCCGCGCGAACGCGTGGTCGAGCCGGCGCCGGCCGCTTGCCACTGCTGCGGCGGTCATCGGCTGCGCAAGCTGGGTGAGGATATCACCGAGACGCTGGAGGTGGTGCCGCGGCAATGGAAGGTGATCCAGCACGTGCGGGAGAAGTTTACCTGCCGCGACTGCGAGGCGATCAGCCAGGCTCCGGCGCCGTTCCACGCCACCCCACGGGGCTGGGCCGGTCCGGGCCTGCTGGCGATGATCCTGTTCGAGAAGTTCGGCCAGCATCAGCCGCTCAACCGGCAGGCTGAACGCTATGCCCGCGAAGGCGTGCCGCTCAGCCTGTCGACGCTCGCCGACCAGGTCGGCGCCGGCGTCGCGGCGCTGATGCCGCTGTTCAAGCGGCTCGAAGCCCATGTGCTGGCCGCTTCACGTCTGCACGGCGACGACACGACGGTGCCGGTCCTGGCCAAGGGCAAGACCGATACCGCCCGATTATGGACCTATGTGCGTGATGACCGACCATTCGGCGGTGTCGATCCGCCGGCGGCGGTGTTCTATTATTCCCGCGATCGCCGAGGGGAACATCCCGCGGCGCATCTTGCCGGCTGGAGCGGCATTCTGCAGGCCGATGCCTTTGGTGGTTATGGCGATCTCTATGCGACGGGCCGTCAGCCGGCGCCTGTTCTGGAAGCCAGCTGCTGGGCCCACAGCCGGCGCAAAGTGTTCGAGCTGGCCGATATCGAAGCGGCGGCGCGCAAGAAGGCGCACGGCGAGAAGCCCAACCTGGTCTATCCGCTCGCGGTTGAAGCCGTGAAGCGCATCGATGCCCTGTTCGATATCGAGCGCGAGATCAACGGCCTGTCGCCGGCCCAACGCCACGCCGTGCGCCAGGAGCGGAGCGTGCCGCAGGTCACCGAACTCGAGCGCTGGATGATCGAGACGCGCGACAAGCTCTCGCGCGGACACGATCTGACCAAGGCCTTCAACTACATGCTGCGCCGCTGGTCATCCTTCGCCCGGTTCCTCGACGACGGGCGGATCTGCCTATCGAACAATGCAGCCGAGCGAGCCCTGCGCGGCATCGCTCTCGGCAGAAAGTCCTGGCTGTTCTGCGGTTCCGATCGCGGCGGACAGCGCGCTGCCGTTCTCTACAGCCTGATCGTCAGCGCCAAGATGAACGATATCGACCCGCAGGCCTGGCTCGCCGATATCCTGGCGCGCATCGCAGCCCACCCAGCCCATCGGATCGATGATTTGCTGCCGTGGAATTGGAGATCCGCACAACTGCGGACCCAATCAGCGGCGGCCTGATCATGCAGCGCAATAAGGTGCATCACGTCTACATCGTCGAACGTGTCGCCAGGGACCTCGGCGTCAGCGAAGCGCTCATCCAGGAACTGACCCTCGGTCTCGAGCCCGAGGACGGCGTCATCTGGGTCTACGGGGCCAACGATGACGACGGAATCTTGGCCTTCACCGATGAAGGCATCGAGGAGGTCGAACTTCTCCTCGAAGAATATCATCGCGTCTCCCCATCGAAAGCTTGACCCCAGCACCGCGGTGCTCATGGCCGCCGGATACACGTCTGCGGTCTTCACCGGATAGGTACCTTACATATGGGGCAAGCTGCCGTTGAGATAACCGTCTGCCTGTGCCTAGGCTGCCCTATAGCCGACAGGGAAAATGCGCTGGTGTTTCTTCTTGTAGATGCAGTAAGTGAGCAGATCGTAGGTGTTTGAGAAGCTGTGCAACCAGAATACATGGGGTTCGCCGTTCGCATCATAAAAGATGCTTTCGCCTTCGCCTACTGGACCCCGTTTGCGGTTCGTTGCGTGATCGCAGATCGCGGAATAGGCAACTGTGGTGGTGATTCCGGGAAAGTGCTCAGCTAAAGCTTTCGATCTTGGAAAATACGCTACATTGTCATTCCCCGCCTTCTCGCAAATATCTCTGTGATACGGATGCCGACTGACAACGCCGAAGGCAGGAAACTCCGGGTCGCGTTCACAAACCATTTGCCAAAGTGTTGTTGTAAGTGTGTTCCCATAGCGCTTGCGAAGCTGCTCGATACTCTTCCATTCCAATGAGCAGTCCAGCGCTTCCGGTCGAAACCTTCCTCCGAGAAACAAGAGATGGCGTCCGCCATAGTTAGCTTCTGCTTCCATTGCCTGATGGAATGTTGGGTTCAGCGTGAACTCGTTGTCGCCCAGAAGCAGGGAGCGATGCCACGGTAGAAGGTCATGTGTAATTTCATGTGCGATGAGGAAGCGTCGCTTTAGCTCGGCTACCTCGTCATCGATGAAGATTCTTTTGTCGCCTTCCTTCAACATTAGGATACCACGAAGGCCATATTGCTGGACTACATCGACCATGCGCTTAGCCGTGCTGGTGATCTCGTTCCCAGCCATTCGCGCCCTGTGGGCGATCTCATCTAATAGGCTCAAGTTCGCCTTGCTATAATAGGTAAGGTCAAGCTTTTGCAGCGCGCGCACCTGCTCGAGCCTTAATGGGGGCTCTGGATTGCCGAGATCACGTAGCAAACGTGATATGTGCTCATGGATATCTCGGCGCTCAAAGTTCCCGATTATCGGCTCAATCGCAGACATGGTCATCCATTCTTCTTATCGATTGACGCCAGTACCTTAACGAAATCGTTGAGGTCGCGCCTTTCAGCCTGGCTTAGTTTCGATAGGTCGTCTGAACTCGCAGCAAAACGATGCACCGCTTCGGTGAGATTGTCATTCTGCGCGGACGCCGCCGCAGTCAGCAGTCCTACAGCACGTGCTGAAACCCCAATAAACTCGGCTAGCTGATGAACGGTACGCGGGCCTGGAACATAGTTGGGATCCTTCTCCACCTGCTCCAATTCCGCCGCATCAACACGAATTTTGGCAGCCAACTGCGCAATGCTTAAACCGTCCTTGCGTCGAAGCTGATGCACCAACTTAAACAACACAGCAGATTTCTGTTCGGGGGCAGCCGAATTAGGCTGCCCCGCAGTTGCTTGATGACGAGACTTCTCCTGCATAAGACGCTCAAGCGGAGCTGCGTCGCGGAGCGGGAGCCCCACGTCGCAATCGACATCCGGATCATGTTCGATATGGCTGCGCAGCCAATCGGCAGTGAAATGTAATTTCATGGTCGACTCCTCTTGTTAGTGTTGCACGGATAGGAAAGTCGCAGCATCCCTGCTGGAAAGCTCGAAGTATCTAAGTCCTTTATGTACTCCTTCGCTATCCGTTCCGAAATCCGTCATTCCGATCGCATCCCGGTAGAAAACTTCTGCGCCACGAAGTGAATGCAGACCAATTCGGCCACCAAATTCCTCTTCTAGGCTCAAGCTGACGGCCGTACCGATGAGCACACGGCCCGCGCCCTTGTAAGTTGGGTCAGCAACCAACTTTGGTCGGTTCCATGGAGCCGTCGCCAAAAACTCCACGTAGATCAGCGGCGCTCGCTGATGCTCGGGGTGGCGACTGAAGCAATCCTGACCGCCTTTGCGCGTCATCATGATGGCTTGGGTACTGCCACCACATTCAAGCACGAAGAAATCGAACAGGAAGGGGTCGTTCAGCGCAACCAGCGCCTTCTTGCCCCATTCCCAATGGGCGTCTTCAGCATTGACCTCTGCTAACGTCTGAAGGGAAGCCTTAGCCTCCCTCCGACGCAACTCAAAAAGAGGTCGCCAGCGTCCTTCGATATGCGCGAGATTCGTGCTGTCCAAGCCATGATACAGGTGTGCATCTTCGTACAGGCCTGTGGCACGATTTTTGAGAAAGACTCGATCGATCAGCCCTTTCATAGAACCATAAGCTCTACTTTTTCTGATTTATCCGCGCTTTCGACGAACACCTTTTCGCCCCGCGCCAGTCGATCATCGACTGATTTGTAGAGCCGCAGCGCTTGGCGAACGAGTGCGGTTTTAGACAATCCTTTTTCTTCACACATGGTTTCAAGGACGCTCATTTCTGCGTCCGACAAATTAAGCGTCATCGTACGCTTCACAGGCGCTTCTCCCTAACCAGCACTCTCCATGTAGCTATAAAGTCCATACCTGTCAATCAAAAAACAATCATTAATTAGCCAATTAATAGCTAGACATTGGCTAAAAACTCCATATATGATTTGTGCAGAATGCGAAACAAGGAGGCTTCAATGCCTGACGTAACGAACTTTACATATAAGCTGGATGGTCGCGTGATCGCCACCAATGACGCCATAATCTCAGGTCGCGAGGTCCGCACCATCGGCGGGCTCAATCCAGCTAGCGGTTATATTCTCATCCAGATTGCGGACGGGTCGACGCGTTCGATCGGGCTTGAGGAGCCGACCGACCTGCGACAGATGCCGCAGCCTGAGTTCCTTTCATTCGAAGGTGATCGGACCTTCTCCCTCACCGTCAACGAGCGCGGCTGGGAATGGGGGGCGGCCAAACTCTCCGCAGCTGACATCTACCGTTACGCCAGCATCGATGAGGAACTCGAGCTAATCCTGGACAGCGCCGGCGACGCGGTCATTCCCGCTGATGGCGAGGTGACTCTGGGCGGACAGGGAGTCGAGCGCATCCGCAGCCGCGAAGCGAAGACGGTGGTCATCAAAGTCAACGGGCGACCGCGTACGGTGCCCAAGAAAAAGCTCAGCTATCGTGAGGTTGCACTTCTCGCCTACCCTGACGCCGACTTCGAGAAATTCAAGTACACGATAACTTACCTGAAAGGTGTACACGGCGCGGAAGGTGATCTGGTGGAGGGCGAAAAGATCGAAGTCAAGAATGGGATGGTCTTCAATGTCCGCCGATCTGATAAGTCGTGATCCACATCTGAAGCAACTGCTGGACGAGGGGTTTGAGCTTGAGATGCGCGACCTCGTCCTCCTCGTTCACAGCGTGCCCTATGTGAAGCGGGACATGTCGCTTGGTCGAGGCACACTTGTCTGCACTCTGTCGCTGGATACGGAAGGCCTGACCTCGACTCCACTGACGGACCACACCATGTGGTTCGCCGGCGAGACGCCTTGCCATCGCGATGGCACGCCAATGACAAATATCATCCATAATAGTCAGGAAGCGACTGTGGGGTCGGACATCAAGGTCCACCATTATTTCTCGTCGAAGCCAGAAGGCACCGGCCAGTATGCCAACATTTACGACAAGGTTGTCACCTATGAGTCTCACCTCGGTGCTGCTGCGCGGTCTCACGACAAGACCGCCAACGCGCGTACAGGCGTCACGTTGGCCAGTGCGGAGGACGATAGTCCCTTCGCGATTCCCGATTCTGCGTCAGTCCGCTACGGAATCCTCGCCGCCAACTGCAAACTCAGGGGCAGCATCGCGATCATCGGCCTCGGCGGAACCGGTGCCTATCTGCTCGACCTCGCCGCCAAGACCCGTGTTGCCGAGATCCACATCTACGATGACGACCAGCTTCTCAACCACAATCTTTTCCGTTCGCCTGGTGCTCCCGAACTGGTGCTAGCGAAGAATTTCCCCCGCAAGGTAGATTATTACGCTGCGCTCTACGCGCGCATGCACAAGGGCGTGAAGCCGCACACCACTCGAGTGACGGCTGACAACATTGACGAATTTTCAGCCTATGACTTCGTATTTGTCTGCGTTGATAAGGGATCGTCGCGGCGCGTGATTGCCGAAGGGCTGGTTCGCCTGGGCATTGCATTCGTCGACACTGGCATAGGTATAGGGCTGGACGACAACACGCTCGACGGTTGCGCAAGGGCAACGTTTATTGCCCCTGGCATGCCGTGGGCGGAAGTGGCTACCCATCTGTCGTTCGGTGACGACGACGAAGAGGCCGATGTGTACGGAACCGAAATCCAGATCGCCGAACTCAATTCTTTGAACGCGATTATGGCGGTCATGCGCTGGAAACGCTGGCTGACCTTCTATCGTGATGAGCGCAACGAAAGGAACGCGACATACATGATCGAGGGCAACAATATCACAAACCGGGTGACATGATGGCTCGGGTGGATTGTCTTACAACGGTCTTCGTCGAAGACATTCCGGAACAACTGGAAGACGGTGTCCTTTACGTGTCGCGCGAATGCCACGTCGCGCTGCATAATTGCGCGTGTGGGTGCGGCGAGGAGGTTTCAACACCGCTCGTTCCGACTGAATATGACCTCATTATGGAAGACGAGGGAGCCTCGATATGGCCGTCGATCGGCAATCACGACTTCCCTTGTGGCTCGCACTACATCATTAAAAGCGGCCGCATCCAATGGGCCGGCAAGATGTCTCGCGCGCAGATCGAAGCGGGCCGCGTCCATGACCGTCTGCTCAAGCGCGGCGCCCAGCCGAAGGGGCTCAGGGCCATCGTCGCATGGTTCAAGCGCCTGTGGATCAAGTTCATTGGCTAATCAACGTTTGCCATGGGGTCGGCCGCAATTTGCGGTCGGGCTGGCGCCGACACGGCTGTCCTCCGATTGGCTCCAAGTAGGTCTAGGAAGCCGGTAGTCGTTGATGTTGCAAATCTGAATGAAGGGCAGGTTTCAGGGAAACGGTTACCTGGCGGCGTTGTCCAAATGAGGCGCGAAGCCCGATCTTTCATCCAGGAGCACCCGGACAACGCCGAAACTCGCTCGTCAGGGCCGGAGATCGCTTCGTTTTCTGTGAAGTCGGTCGATTAGGGATTCATTTTGGTCGGTACCCATCCAATTCTGAATGAATCGAATTTGGCGGTCTGACCGGCCGAACAGATAGGTGTCTGCTGACCCAACGATGTGTTCGTTTATTGGCCTAATGCCAAACCCAGAGATCGTGTCCCGCGGCGTGGTGTAGGTGGCGGCATTAGTCGCCGTGCTCTCCGGCATGGGCCGGGCTGATCAGCGCGCCACGGCTGGCAGGCTGATCAGGGGATCATCGCTCATCTGGCTGATCGTTTCCAGAGTCATATTATCTGGCCCGCTGCACTGCCCATTCATCGTTCTGTTCGAGCAGGATTGCGCCGACGAGGCGCACGACCGCATCGTCGTTCGGGAAGATTCCGACGACCTCGGTGCGCCGCTTGATCTCGCCGTTGAGACGTTCGATCGGATTCGTCGAGTGGAGCTTGGCGCGATGTTCCTTGGGGAAGGTCATGTAGGCCAGCACGTCGGGCTCGGCGTCGTCCATGATTGTCGCCAGCTTCGGCACCTTCGGCCGGATCTGGTCGGCGACGGCGCGCCATTGTACGGACGCGGCCTCGGGCGTTTCCTGGGCGAAAGCGGTGGCGATGAAGGCTGAGACGACCCTGCGGCCGCTCTTGCCGGCATGGGCCAGCACGTTCCTCATGAAGTGGACGCGGCACCTCTGCCATGTCGCGCACAGCACCTTGGTGACGGCCGCCTTGAGGCCTTCGTGAGCATCGGAGACGACGAGCTTGACGCCGCGCAGGCCGCGACGTGTCAGCTTGCGCAGGAACTCTGTCCAGATCGGCTCGGCCTCCGAGGTGCCAATCTCCATGCCCAGTACCTCGCGCCGGCCGCCCGCGTTGACGCCGACGGCGATGATAACGGCGACCGAGACGATCCGCCCACCGCGGCGGACCTTCAGGTAAGTGGCGTCGATCCACAGGTATGGCCAATCGCCCTCGATCGGCCGCTCGAGGAAGGCCTTCACCTTCCCGTCGATCTCCTCGCACAGCCGCGAGACCTGGCTCTTGGATATGCCGCTCATACCCATGGCCTTGACCAGGTCGTCAACCGACCGGGTCGAGATGCCTTGCACATAAGCTTCCTGGATAACGGCGGTTAGCGCCTTCTCGGCCATGCGGCGCGGTTCGAGGAAACCTGGGAAGTAGCTTCCCTTCCTGAGCTTCGGGATGCGCAGCTCGACCGTGCCGGCCCGCGTCTCCCAGTCCCGGTCGCGGTAGCCATTGCGCTGGGCGAGCCGCAGCGGGTTCTTCTCGCCATAGCGGGCGCCGGTGGCCGCGCCCACCTCCATTTCCATCAGTCGCTCGGCGGCAAAGCCGATCATCTCCCGCAGCAGATCGGCATCCGGGGTATTCTCCACGAGCGTGCGCAGGTTCATCATGTCGTCGGTCATCGGTGGTCCTTCCGAAATGGGTTGGCGTCAACAACCAAACCCTACCGGAAAGCGCCGATGACCACCCACACGCCGCTCGCTCGCTACAGCGCTACTAACGGCGCGCTCGTGAGCGGCTTCGCTACCGCCGAGCTACACCACCTGATGGGACACGACCAACCCAGACGCTACCGCGCGCGGGATCATGTCTGTACCGCAATGCGGGCAAGAGCCCCCGAAACCCGCTTGCGGGCGGAATCTTCGCCCATCGACCAATGCGTTACGCATGGCACCTTTCCCGGCAATGCAGATATGTGGCAGAATTTATGGCCGGGAGCGGGAGCGAAGATATATGCGAGGGTAAAACCTTGGCATGCTTATCGTTGGGCGCGATCACTGAGAATGGCCTTTTCAAACCAATCAGGAACCTGTTGCTGCCACCTACGGCATTGCCGGGACGTCGCGCCAGAACGCGACAATCGCGTCTGAGAACGTCTGGAACTGGTCATCGCTCACCTTGAGGTGCGTGTGGTTCAGCAGTTTCTCTGACCACGGCGGCCGAGTGCCTTTGAGCGGATCGTCTAGATACTCGAAGCAGGTTTTCTTCAGGTCATCCAGCGATTTTCCGGCGCCGTGCTTGTAGACGTTGACCACCAACCGGCACGCATCGAGCGTCTTGAAGCAGTCCGTGCTTCGGACTTTCCAGCCGAAACTTTCCAGGAGGTTTGCAATCTTGGCGAAATCCGCTGACCAGACCTTCGCAGCTGCCGTATCCCCTCGATGCCAGTGTCGTAATTCGCGGACCAGCCAGTCCCGCAGCTGTTTGTCCCACTCGTGGAACATCCCTGCGGTGACACTCAACCGGGTTTGGTCGCGTATGCCGCTCAGGAGCTGGTAGAACTCAACGCCGGCGTCGCGAGCAGCCTCGTAGAAATCCCCGGAATCGTCTCAAACCGGCCTTTGCTTTGCTCCAGCACTGCGGGGCCAGATCCGGCGGCCCCCGCCGCGCTGAAATGCCTCGCTCCTGCGGCCTCACACTCGCCAGGAGGCACAAGTGCATCCCCATGCCTGACTGGCAGTGCGCTTCGCCGCAGGAAGAGTCCCGTTACTTTCCCGGCCTGGCAGGGCAGCTTGTCTCGGCGCCGCTGAATTCCGATCTGCAAAGCGGCCTCGTCCCGTCACGCCCTGTGAAAAAAGGGCAGGAGGGCTACGGCTTCCATTTCAGCGTCAGCCGCTGAACGCTTGAGCCGGCTCTACGGCTATTCGGCTGGGGTTTTCCGAAGCTTTTCTAACACAAAGAGCTTGCCCTGGCGCACGGCGTACTCGATTGATTGCGCCTTCGCCAGATGTGCCGCAATCGAGCTGGCCAGCATGCAGCCCGTCCCGCGCATCGATGCGGCAAGGCGCGGCGTGTCAAAGCGGACTGGTTCGTGATCGGGGCGCAACAGAATATCGGTTGATTGCGGTCCCGATGCATGGCCGCCCTTGATCAGCAGAGCCCGCGCGCCGGCTGCCAGCAATTCTTGGCCTTGCCACACTACGCCGTCCTCATCCACTGCCCGCTCCGAGCCAACAAGGAGTGCCAGCTCGAAGAGATTGGGGGTCACAAGGCAGCAAAGCGGCATCAGATCGCGCCTCATGGCAGCGATGGCGCCTGCTTCCAGAAGCCCCCGGCCGGAGCTCGAGGCCAGCACCGGATCGAGCACTGCCGGCACCTGCGGATTTTCGCGCAGCACGCCGGCAATGGCAACGACGATCTCAGCCGTTGCGAGCATGCCGATCTTAATTGCCGCCACCTTGTTGGCCTGCAGCGCGGCGCACATCTGATCGGCCACAAGATCGGGCTGCGAAGGATGGATTTCCATGACGGCGTCGTGCGTCTGCACCGTCAGCGCTGTGACAGCCAGGCAGGTGCGCACGCCAATGGAAGAGATCGTCTCGATATCGCGTGCAATTCCAGCCCCACCGCTGGAGTCTGATCCGCCGACCACGAGCACATGCGGTTCTCGCCTCAGCGCCATGGCTTTGTCTTTTCGATCCATTCTCGCGTGCGCGCTTCGGGATCGGCATTCAACGTGATGTCGGTGACCACCGCCGCGCTGTCCGCACCAGCCTCGAAGACACCGTCGAGCCGGTCGGGGTTGAGGCCGCCGATGGAGATCAATGGGATCGGCGCCACCCGATGCTTCCACTCGCTGATCCGCTCGAGCCCTTGCGGCGCCCATTTCATCTGCTTCAGGATGGTGGGATAGATGGGGCCGAGCGCGATATAGTCGGGCTCGGCAGCGATGGCCGTTTCCAGTTCGAGATGATCGTGCGTGCTGAGCCCGAGCTTCAATCCGGCGTACTTAATCGCCAGCAGGTCGGCCGCGGCCAAATCCTCTTGGCCGAGATGGACAAAGTCGCAGCCTTCCTCAATTGCGAGCCGCCAATAGTCGTTGACGATCAGTTGGCAACCATGGACCGCGCAGACGCCGTTCGCGCGGCGGATTTCCGTCCGCAGCGTGGCCTCGTCCCTATCCTTGATGCGCAACTGAACCATCTTAACGCCAAGCGGCACCAGCCGTTCGATCCAGGCGGCGCTGTCGAGGATCAGGTAGAAGGGATCGAGCCTCATGAAAAAACCCCCCTGCCAATTGTCGGCGTCGACGGCACGGCGACGTCGCGCGGTTCGAGCATCCCGGAGCTGAAAGCTTCACGACCGGCCTCGACCGCCTTGCCGAACGCGCGCGCCATGCCGACCGGATCGGCCGCCCTGGCGACCGCGGTGTTCAGGAGTACGGCGTCAAAGCCGAGCTCCATGACGGTTGCCGCGTGCGACGGCCGTCCGAGCCCCGCATCCACGATCAGCGGAACATCAGGGAAATGTCCGCGCATCGAGCGCAGCGCCGTGATGTTGATCGGTCCGAGAGCGGAACCGATCGGCGCGCACCACGGCATCAAGACCTTGCAGCCCGCCGCAAGCAGCCGATCGGCAACGACAAGGTCGTCGGTGGTATAGGGGAATACAGCAAAACCGTCCTCGCACAGGATGCGGGCGGCTTCGACCAGACCAAACACATCCGGCTGCAGGGTGTCGTGGTTGCCGATCACTTCGAGCTTGACCCAGTTCGTACCGAAGACTTCGCGCGCCATTTTCACGGTCGTGACCGCTTCCTTGACGGAGTGACAGCCAGCAGTGTTGGGCAGGATTCTGACGCCGAGCGAGCGGATCAGTGACCAGAATTTTTCGCCAGCCCTGCCGCCTGCCATCTCGCGGCGCAGCGAGACGGTCACCACCGAGGTTCCCGACGCCTTGACGGCCTCGGCAAGGATGGCCGGCGAAGGATATTGAGCGGTACCGAGAAGCAGGCGCGACGGAAGCTCGGTTCCATAAAGCTCTAACATGGTCTAACCGCCTTGCATGGGCGAGAGGATTTCGATCCGGTCGCCGTCGCTCAACTGGAATTCCGCCCGCTTGGCTTTGTGCACGAGGTCGCTGTTGACCGCCGTCGCCAGCCAATCGCCCTCATAGTCGAGCGCGGCAAGCAGTTCGGCCAGCGTGGCGGCGGCAACCTCATGCGCTTCGCCGTTGACCATCAGTTTCATGAGCAAGTTCCTTGGTTGCGTCTTGATTGAAAACGAGGTCGGCCGCCTGGCGCGCCATGGCAGGCGCGAGAAGAAAACCATGGCGATAGAGTCCATTGATCGCGACGGCAGTTCCAAGTGCCTCCACGCGCGGCAGATTGTCGGGAAAGGCTGGACGGATGCCGACACCTGTTTCAACGATCCCGGCCTCACCAAAAGCCGGGTGGAGGGCATAGGCGGCACCGAGCAGTTCCATCATCGAACGCGCCGTCACCGGTCCGGCGGACTGGCTTTCAACCATAGTCGCGCCGATCATGAACTGCGTGTCGGCACGCGGCACCGCATAAAGCGGAAAGCGCGGATGCAGCAGCCTGACCGGGCGCGACAGCGAGATATCACGCGTGCGCAGGATCAGCATTTCGCCGCGAACGCCGCGCAGCCTGTCATCGGCTGCTGCGATTCCAGTGCAGTCGATCTGACGATCGAAATCGGAAACAGGCTGGGCGTCGGCGCCGAAGCGAAATTCGACGCCCATGGCCGCGAGCTTGTCATGAAGTGCTACCATCGCCTGGCGCGGGTCGAGATGAGCCTCATCGGGGAAGAGCAATCCGCGCCAGAAGCGGCCGGCGAGGTCGGGTTCCAGGAGCGAAATTTCATCTTCGGCGACCCGCCGATATCCCGACGTGCGGCTGGCGAACCGGTCGAGCTCGCCAGTATCACGCAGCGCGGCCACGACCAACGTTCCGGCACGTATCACCTGACCCGGTAGCACCGCATCCCACCAGTCGGCGGCGTCGCGTCCGAGATCCAGCACCGGCTGCTCGGCGCTTTCACGCTCGCACCATGGCGCGAGCATACCACCGGCGAACCACGACGCATTGCCCTCGATGGCAGGCCTTGTCTCGGCAACGGTGGTCACCGCGCCGCGTGCGGCGAGCTCGAAGGCGGCGGTGAGGCCGGCAACACCGGCCCCTTTGACCAGCACCCTCATGATGGCGCACGCGCCTGTGGCATGGCCGGTGCGCCGGTCTCGTCCGCCGGTATGTAGAGATTGCCGCCCTCGCGGTATTTCGCCGCCATCGCCGCCATGCCCTCCTTCTGCGCCTCGGCGCGGATGTCGTGGGAGATACGCATGGAGCAGAATTTCGGCCCGCACATCGAGCAGAAATGCGCCAGCTTGTGCGCCTCCTTGGGCAAGGTCTGATCGTGGAAGGACCGCGCGGTTTCGGGATCGAGCGACAGGTTGAACTGGTCCTCCCAGCGGAACTCGAAGCGCGCGCGGGAAAGGGAATCGTCCCTGAGTTTCGCCGCCGGATGACCCTTCGCCAGATCAGCGGCGTGTGCGGCTATCTTGTAGGTGATGACGCCCGTCTTGACGTCGTTGCGATCGGGAAGGCCGAGATGTTCCTTGGGCGTGACGTAGCAGAGCATGGCGGTGCCGAACCAACCGATCATCGCCGCGCCGATGCCGGAGGTGATGTGGTCGTAGCCGGCGCGATGTCGGTCGTCAGCGGCCCAAGCGTATAGAACGGCGCCTCGCCGCAGACGGCGAGCTGCTTGTCCATGTTCTCCTTGATCTTGTGCATGGGAACATGGCCCGGCCCCTCGATCATGACCTGGCAATCCTTGGCCCAGGCGATCTTTGTCAACTCGCCGAGCGTTTCCAGTTCGGCGAATTGTGCTGCGTCATTGGCGTCGGCGATCGAGCCGGGACGAAGGCCGTCGCCCAGCGAAAAGGACACGTCATAGCCGCGGCAAATGTCGCAGATCTCGGCGAAATGTTCGTAGAGGAAGCTTTCCCGGTGATGGTGCAGGCACCATTTGGCCATGATCGAGCCACCGCGCGAGACGATGCCAGTGACCCGGTCAACGGTCAGCGGGATGTAGTGCAGCCGCACGCCCGCATGGATGGTGAAATAGTCGACGCCCTGTTCGGCCTGCTCGATCAGCGTGTCGCGGTAGACCTCCCAGGTCAGATCCTCGGCAATGCCGCCAACCTTCTCGAGCGCCTGGTAGAGCGGCACCGTGCCGATCGGCACCGGCGAGTTGCGCACGATCCAGTCGCGGATGTTGTGGATGTTTCGGCCGGTCGACAGGTCCATCACCGTATCGGCGCCCCAGCGGATCGCCCACACCATCTTTTCGACCTCTTTGGCCATGGACGAGGTGACGGCGGAGTTACCGATATTGGCGTTGATCTTGACCAGGAAATTGCGACCGATGATCATCGGCTCGCTCTCGGGATGGTTGATGTTGGCGGGAATGATTGCGCGTCCGCGCGCCACCTCCTCTCGGACGAATTCCGGCGTCACGAAATCGGGCAGCGTCGCGCCGAAAGCCTCGCCGTCACGCTCAAGCTTGCCATGCAGGATCTCACGACCAAGGTTCTCGCGGATGGCGACGAACTCCATTTCGGGCGTGATGATGCCGGCGCGCGCATAGGCAAGCTGTGTCACCGCCTTGCCGGCCCTGGCCCTGAGTGGCCGGTTGCGAATGGGAAATTCTGGCGTCAGGCGTTCGCCCGTAGCGAACCCGTTGTCCTCCGGCCGGACATGGCGCCCGTCACAGGCCTCGACATCACCGCGCGCCAAAATCCATTCGTGGCGAAGTCGGGCTAGGCCTTTTTCGATGCTGGTTTCGACAGCCGGATCGGTATAGGGGCCCGACGGATCGTAGACGGTGACGGGCGGCTCGCCGGCTGTCGGATGGACAGAGATTTCGCGCATCGGCACCCTGATCTGCGGGTGGATGGCACCGGGCTTGTGGATTTTCCGTGAGGCGGGCAGCGGTCCCGTTGAGACGGCTGGGGTGAGGGCATTCATCGTGAGGCTCCTTTGCTCATGCATTGGAGACCCAGTTCTGTGCCGGAAGGATGAAAAGACGCTTCTGTCTACCTGCCGAAACAGGACCTCGGGCGTGAACTCCCGCAAAGCGCTTGCACCGTCCCTACGCCAGTATGAACTGGATCAGGTTCAACGGGTCACTGCGCCACGAAAGCCAGCAGTATCTCAGCCCCTTGCCGGGACTCCCCTGGTGAATGCCTCAAGTTGAACGGGCCGGGGTTGTCTTGTCAAGCGCATGTTCGTCCTGCGGCGGCGGTGGGCGGCAATCAAATTGGGCCCAAATTGGGCCGACGGCCTCGCCACGGGTCGCGGAGAAGTTCCGCGGGAGATAGGGCAGGTGTGGCCAAAGCTGCATTTGCCTCATCAAACTTGATGTGACATTGACGTAGACGGAACTGCTGCGTTTCAAGGATCTTAAGCCGTCAATGCCTGATCGGAACAGAACTGGTGGGCCGCCCGAACGCCCCACAAACATCGTGCTCTCGATCACCTCCTATTGTCGCCGGAAAAGGGGTGATCGACCAATCGATCAAGTCGACCGCTCGCTGAAGGGCGCCCTCGGTTTCAGCACGGCTGGGCGAAGTGGCAATGACATGTCCAATCCAGTCTCGGAAATCCCCCTTCCTGACGATCGGTGTCTTGGGTTCAACATTCAATTTGACCTCGGCCACACCTGATATAGCAGCTGCCTGAGTGTCGCCACCAATCCAGTCCAGGGTGCCATCTTGATCAGGAAGCAGGAATCGCGCGGCCGCAGTATGCGAATGCTTTTTGCGCAGATCCCATTCCTCGCCAATTGACAAGCTTGATGTGCTCGGTGACGAGGTCGACACCGTAAGCTAACTGGACCAGTTGAGGGTCGGGCGCGCCACTAAGACGCGGATTGACTTCAATGACAACTGGACCGCGTTTCGTGCACCGGAGTTCAATGTTAGTTGGCCCCCAGCCAAGGCCGAGAGCCCGCAAACAGCTCAACGAAACATCGGCGATGCGCTCACGCTCCTGATCGGTTAGCAGGGCCGGATACGTCACCTCACGTATGACGAAATGGGGGAGGGGACCAAAGTCATTGGCGCAAATCGCAACGACCTCATTCCCCATAACATTAATGCTATAGAACGGGCCCTGTGCGAATTCTTCGACGAGTATTTTCGGTGTAGACCGCCATATGTGCTTTCCGCCCAATAGATAGGTCGTATGTTCGGCTACGTCTTCGAGGCTGCGGCACAATCGGACACCCATGCTGCCGCTGCCTAATGCCGGCTTAAGAATCACGGGCAGGCCGATCTCTGCAGCCGAGCTTTCTACCTCCGCCGCATTCGTTGCCAACCGATAAGCCGGTATTGGAACGCCGGCCTGCGCGAGGAACTCGCCATGAGCCGGGTGCGCAGCGATCGTCCGACGCTCTTGTATTTGCTGGATCCCAGCCGGCTCCGCCTCCGACTGCCTCGGTAGCTCGGTATCCTGAGCGCGTCGGCGGCATCATGCCATTATCATCCTACGAATTGCATGCTCCATCGTCCTGGACGAGACCGGTTTGGCTAGCCAAAGGACGAAGGTCTGATTACCAGATGTGATCGGCATGGGGTCGCTTCCACCAACGACGATGATGGGCACCGTCATCAGGGTGGTACGTACGGCTTCGGGCTGTCCTGGCCCGAGGAAAGTCGCTTTATCGAAAATTAGGAGGTCGGCTGCCTTCCCGCTCTCGATCCAGTCGCAAAGACTTTCGAAGGTCGCGAAGCCGACAGGCTTATAACCAAGCGCGGCGATCTTATCGTTGTAGATCTCCAACGCTGCTGGATCGGGCTCCACGACTGCAATGATTTCTCCGTTGCCAAGTGATCCATCGCATGGGCCGAAAGCGCTATCAGCTCTGACCTGCTCCTCAGCGCAGGCCGGTAAGTAGAGATCGAAGCGTGTACCTCGGCCAACAGCCGAGGTGACGTCAAGGCATCCTGCGAGCGCGCTCACATGGCGGTCCACTGCAGCAAGACCCAGTCCGGTCCCGCCGACGCGAGAGCGCGTGGTAAAAAAGGGCTCAAAGATATGCGGAAGCACCGAACTTGCGATTCCTTGGCCATCGTCGCTGATGGAGAGGAGAACGTAATCTCCCGGTTTCAAGGTGCCCTTAGCCACGGGCTTCGTTTGACAGACGTGAGCGCGAGAAACGCTAATCTCGACACGGCCCTCATTCAAGAGAGCCTCCGACGCGTTCTTGCATAGATTCATAAGGATCTGCTGTATCTCGGTCGGGCTGCCCTCGATCACCGTTTGCCACTCGTTGATCTTGAAGTTCAACTGAACATCCACACGAAGTGCAACCCGCAGCAATGGCGCGAGATCCATTACACTCTCCGAGACGTCGAAAGGCATCGCCACGCGCTTCCGATTTCGGCTTAGTGACAAAATTTGGTCAATAATCAGTTTGGCTCGGTTGCTGGCCAAGATAATTTGGCCGATGTGGCCCCGAATTCTCGAGGGGCGACGCACAAGACCTTTAGCCATCTCTGCGTAGCCGACTATTGCTCCTAGAACATTATTGAATTCATGTGTAACGCCGCTTGCGATTGTGCCGACAGCCGTCAGCCTTTCCGCATGCTCCCATCGACTCTCAAAAAGGTTACGTTCCGTGTGTACACGTTGCATTTCAAGATGGTTGCCTAAACGCACAGTAGCGCTCGCCAGAACCAGGAGGTCGTCTGTGGAGGGTGGTGAGCGATCTCCTTCAAAAACAAGGATACAAACCGCAGCCTGCTGATCGGAGGCCCTGCAACCAACAATTTGACAAACACCGGTAGTGCCTACGGCAGTCCGAACCACTTCCGACGCGGGAACGACGCGAAACACTGGCTGTTCCGGGTGTACAAGTGAGACGACTTCATTGATTAGCGTGGCGTTCCAGACGCGCATGCGCTTGTTCGC
Organism: Mesorhizobium sp. M0800; assembly: GCF_040320095.1. Taxonomy (NCBI): domain Bacteria; kingdom Pseudomonadati; phylum Pseudomonadota; class Alphaproteobacteria; order Hyphomicrobiales; family Phyllobacteriaceae; genus Mesorhizobium; species Mesorhizobium sp. M0800. The sequence goes on along the minus strand of NZ_JAMYOZ010000019.1, from coordinate 53,204 downwards.
GACAAAGTACTCGGTATTCCTGCTGATACTCGGATCCACCAGAGCAAGCGCGCATTGATCCGCATTGAAAACGCATTGAATGAGTCTAAGCGCTGCTTCGGTGGAGAAGCGCCGCGAAGCCTTCGTTGCTTGACTGTCGATGAAACAAGCTTCGATCTCACTCATCGCCGCTTCAAGCTCTAACCGCCTTTCCAACCGGTTCGTCCGCACATGCAGCGTGGAGGCTCGAATGGTCGCAAACAAGCAGAGGCATATGGACACCAAGCCAAAGAAAAGTCGTGTACGCTGCGCTTGCGCGCTGGCGAAGCTGTAGGCTTTCAGATGTTCTCGCTCCAATTCGGCAGCCTTGGCGAACGTGTCGAAGGATGGGATCCGATTGACAGCGCGGTCCAACCTCAACATTGAGGACAGGATAGCGCGGCCCTCGCGGGCAACATCCTCCGTGACTTGGTCCTGGCTAGGAGGAAGTCGGCGGAGAGACTGATCGATTTGTAATGCGAGGCTGAATCCCGGTCTGGCCGAAAATTGAAGGATCAGATTGGAAAATTCAGGCCTGTTCGACACTCCCCCCCGAAGGCGATTAGCCGAGCGAGCAAAGCGTACGAGAGAGCTTTGCAGAAGCTCATTTTGCGCGGCCGAGGCCGAGATGGCAGCTTCTGTGTTTTCGAGGGACTTTTTGAGCTGTGCAACCAACCTGGAGTGCACCCCGGAGCTCTCATTGGGCGAAATCTCAACAAGGCGTTGGTAGTTTTGAAGGTTCCTTTTTAATGCTTGCCCGGTAGAAGCAACGGAACGGAAGTCCAATACCATGTCGGCGCGGGCGACGTCTCGCTGGAGCAATGCGTAGTTGATCTGAATCGTCCGCAGTTCGCTTAGGACCGCCTCGTTGATCTGGGGGTCTTGCCACTGTATCGCGACCAAGAGCGCAACCGAGGCCACTAGGGCCATTACAGAAGCTTTGTCGGTACTGAGCCATTTTTCCCAAACGAACGGCGTTTGATCCGCGGTGCGTGCCTTGCGAAGGTCCGATTTGAATTCTAGCTCCCCATCGCGTCGGTGTGCGGCCGGATGCTGCTGGAACAGGAAAGCCAAGTGTACCTCTCCCCTCAAATAGGCGGTGTAGACACCGTTGCACTCTGCCCCCATGGCCCGCTGACCTTCCATTGATTCGCGGGCGTTTCGACCTCGACGGCGAGGCGGCAGCACAAGGCGGGCAACTGATCGCAGTTTTCGGAACTGGTCTTCCGAGAGATCATCGAAGGGGCATACAAGCGCACGCCTGCAGCAGCCGAGGATGATACCGGCCGGTCAAACGCAACTGGCGAGGGCCGGATCTGCTGTTGGCTGGCAGCTAACACTGGCGGGGCGGCGGCCTCAACTCCGGCGTGCCTAGAGCCGGCTGCTGCGAAAGCGTCCGACACGCTTCCCTTGGGGGCATCCCGTCCAGCGGGCATCCTTGGATCGCTGAAAAAAGACGAGGCGGCTTGATGATCCTGCCCTCGCTGAAGCACCTCGCGAAACCCCTGTTCCAGTCGCAGAAGCTCCTCTGGACCGGTAGGCGGCTCGTCAGCTCGACCATCGAACAGCGGCCGGAGCGCCTCGGACACGTGCTGCTCAAAGCCCACTCGCCGGGCCTGGACCGCTTGCCCGTCTTCCAAGCCGGCGTCCTGCACCTGCGACAAAGCTGTTACACGGGATGGATTACTATTTCGCGGGTTCATACTAGCCTCACATCAAACTGTATCGTCAAAGTCCTGCGCCAATCCACGCAGCGGCTCATCGAGTTTTTCTGTGGAGAGCCCCCCGTCTGCTTTCGTCAAGGGCGTCGGCTCCGGGAGGGCGCCTGTCTGGCTTTCAAAGATGCGTTTCAGAATGCGATCGGAAAAATATCGCACCTTCCTCAATTTTAATGGTGGCAGACCTTGATGAGAACGATTTCGTACTCGTCATTGAGCAGCCGCACCTGTTCGGGACGCAACAGCGGTGCACCTTGATGTGAATTCTGAACGTTCCTTCGCGCCTGGCTGTAGGAAATCGATTGGGCTTGAAATGTGAATCCACCGATAGCTTTGGAAATGTAGTTCGGAGTCTCGTCATCTACCTCGATGTTCCTAGAAGCGCGCCGGCAGCCCGGGCGGGGGGCTTGGGGTTAGACTGCCGGCCCACGCCACTCAGAAAGAGCGGCCTCTTTTCGCGGTTCGGACACCCATAGTCAACCCGGCAACGTCTGGATGCCCGCTGTGCTTTTTGCAGAGCGGCGATGCCGGGCATATCGGCCGATCCTGTCTAGGATGGTGTGGCCACTCTCGTCGGCCGAGTTGATGCTCCAGCCAGTATCGCCTTGCCGACCAGCATGAGTTCGCCGTTAGCAATCCATCGTTGCGAGCCGAGACCGAGGTAAAAAGCGCGTGTTATCGACTATGTAGCTGACGCTCCCGCTGACGCCTTCGAGTGCGCACGCTATGCCCCGTTCGCACCCTCTTGTGAATAGTACTGCGCCATGCACCTGAAACCGCCTCCTGGGGCCAGGCTTGCTGATTCAACACGATTGATCCGACGCCAAGGGAAGCGGTTTCGAGGTGCCGCAACGCGTACATGATGATGGCCGCCGCGGGGGCCTCGCGGACTTCGAGAACCTTTTCACCGGTTGAGATGTGTTCGAGCCCGGTTGCTGACATACTGGCTCTTGCGGCTGCTGATCGACTTCAGTGCTCGTCGCGATGCCGCAAGCGATTTTTTGCGGCAAATGACCTTTCCGAAAAGTTTGCGACAGAACCCGCCGACGCCGCTCTCATCGAAGCGGATGAGGCTCAGCGGCCTCCCCTGTCCGACAATTTGCGTCGGTTTGGCGATTTGACCCCAGCCATGGAGCTCAACGCCCCGCGTCGGAGCGCTCCCTGCTTCTGAAGGAAGCCATTAGGTCCGCTCGGGCTTGATCGGAGGCTTGGCTGATGGACGTCGTGGTTGCTTCGCTCAGTTGCCGCCCCATGGCGCGGCTTTGCGGATTATCAGTCCTCTGCCTCTTCGCCGGTCTCAACAGCGCTGTGTAATGTTCATTGTTTATGATGACGCCCCCGCTGTTCACGAGGTTGCTCCTGTCAAGTGTACTCGTCAGTCCGTCCTGGGCCTCGCGCTTCTTGCCCAAGTGCCGTTCAAACGGCGCTGGCGCGACTTGTTGAGCTCGAGAGATGGGTCCCTGCTCTCCTGCGTGGCCATGAGCTTGTGCCGCGGTCTGCGCAGCGGCGTCCCCAATGGCACGAGCCTCCATGCCGACTGCGTCTTCCCGACGAGCAGCAAGGGCAATTTTGCGCCCGGGTGCGAACTTCCGGAGATGAGCTAGTGCACTGATCCCAGCGGAGTTCATATAGCGCTTGGCATCTTCATCCAGCGACCCCTCGTGAAGCCGATCCGCAATCCGCGGCTTTTTGTTTTCAACCAGGCATTGACTAAAACGTCTAAGAGCAGACCCATAGACCTGAATGGTACTGGGATTCGGCCCGGTCGCAGGCGCTCCCTTGTACTCTTTGATGAGAGCCGCTGTGTACTCTCTGATGAGCGCGGCGTCGGCAGGGTCGGGATTCAGGACAGCGCGGCCCAGCACTGGCGCTCCGCCCGCCCACGTTTTGAGACGACCCAGTGACCCAGCCACGTCCGAGGAGCCACTCTTGCGCTGGTACTCCTTGAGATCCGGATCCAGCGACTCCTCGTGAAGCCGAGCGGCAAATCCCGGCTTGTTGTTTTTAAAGAGCCAATGACCAAAGCCGAGAAGAGAATCTACATGGCGCTTGACCGTGCTCTCCTGGACCTTACCGGCATAGAGTGCTGACCTCAGCCCTTCGACAACGGTCGCATCGTTGGAATAAAGAGGACGCTTGTCGTGACCGGAGACCACTATTGGAGGATCTGGCTGCACCGCCGCCGGCACAGAACGAGCATGGTCACGCAACTCGAACGGTGCGGGGGGATTCAGATCAACCAATGACGAATCCGGCGCATCATGATGGCGCGCTGTTGAGTGACCCGGCTGCAGCACCGAGGCACCTAGCATCGACCCACTGCCTCCGGCGTACGGCGCCGCGGCGTGTTCTTGTCCGCTCCCTTGCATCATGGGCTGCGCTTCCCATGGCAATGCACCCACTTGACGGGTGGGGGCCTGCATCAGCACGCGAGCGCCTGAATTGCCGATCTCGCTCAGCTGCGGCTCAGTGGCAACGTCCTGCAGACGACTGTTCAGGGTCCTTTGCCTCTTCGCTGGTCTCAACTCCGCTGTATCATGCTCACGGTTGATGAGGACCTCCTCGCTTGGTAGCCGGTTGCTCCTGTCCTGTGCAGGGATCCGCTCGTCCAGCGCGCGCTGGTCGCCGTGGCGCCCGCTCAGGGGACGAAAGGACCCTGCGGGATCCGAGGCTTGGTGATGGGGCCCAGTTGGCACGAAAGACGATGGCAGAACAGCGGCGTCTTCATTAGCTTCCCCAGGGGGGAGATTCTCCGGCCAACTGAATGTCTCCTGCGGCCCGCTGCGCTGCGCAGCGGCGTCCCCCTTGCTCTCAAGACTTTGAAATTTAAATGGGTCCCCGGGAGCAACGTCTGGCGCTGACTGGCCGAGCCGCTTGATCTGCTGGGGAAACGTCCCAACGGGGCTTTCCTTAACCGCGTCTCGGGCCTGTCGGTCCATGAGTTCAAAGTTCGTGAGATTATTTGCCGTTCCGAATGTATCGTCACCCCTGAGGCGGGTTTGTAGTGCCTGCCGATTGACGACGAGGTTGTTGAGGTTCACGTCTGGCAGGTCTGGCTGCGATCTTTGCAATCGCCCAACCAGCGCCCGCGTGCCGTCCACCACGTGGACTCCGCAATCCACCTCGTTTCTCTGCTGGGCGATGCGGGGTGAGTCCACGCGGGTCTCCAGGCTGACGCCCAGATTTTTTGCGAGCTTTTTTGCAAGCGGGTCATGCCATCCGCTGACGGAGTCATAATGATAGGCAACCGGCCGTTCCCGGTCGCTGCGATCAACGAACAGCAGCGACCAATGGGTGCCGCGCTCCGCAAGAGTCTTACCGCCATCGCTCACTGGCACGAACAGGAAGTCGGCTGTGTCGTTACCGTTCTGATTATGGACGATGCGCTGGAATGCGCTTAGCCTGTCGCTCTTGGAGCCCAAGCGCAGATGATAATTGGCTACGAGGGGATCCACGAACCGCGTCCGGGCGGCGAGATCTGGATTGTTCCCCTGCAACTCCTGCTCCAGGAGCTGGTAATCCCTCTGGATATGTTCGTCGCCTAGCAATTCCAATGCGCCGAGCACCCGCCCGTCTTTAGCTTTCCCAGGGGGCTTCTCTGGCCGACCCAATGCCTCCTGCGGCCCGCTGCGCTGCGCAGCGGCGTCCCCAATGGCACGAGCCTCCATGCCGACTGCGTCTTCCGGACGAGCAGCAAGGGCAATTTCGCGCCCGAGTTCGGGCTTCCGGAGATGAGCTAGTGCACTGATCCCACCGGAGTTCACATAGCGCTTGGCATCTTCATCCAGCGACCCCTCGTGAAGCCGATCCGCAATCCCCGGCTTGTTGTTTTCATGCAGGTATTCACTGAAACGTCTAGGAGCAGATCCATAGGTCTGAATGGTACCGGGATTCGGCCCGGTCGGCGCTGCCTTGTACTCTCTGATGGGAGCCGCTGTGTAATCTCTGATGAGCGCGGCGTCGGCAGGGTCGGGATTCCGGACAGCGGCGCGGTCCAGCACTGGCGCTCCGCCCGCCCACGTCTTGAGATGACCCACTGCTCTAGCCACGTCCGAGGAGCCACTCTTGCTCTCGTACTCCTTGAGATCCGGATCCAGCGACTCCTCGTGAAGCCGAGCAGCAAATCCCGGCCTGTTATTATCAAAGAGCCAACGACCAAAGCCGAGAAGAGAATTTACATGGCGCTTGACCGTGCTCTCCAATGCTGACCTCAGCCCTTCGACAACGGTCGCATCGTTGGAATAAAGAGGACGCTTGTCGGGACCGGAGACCCCTATTGGAGGATCTGGCTGCACCGCCGCCGGCACAGAACGAGCAGGGTCACGCAACTCGGACGGTGCGGGGGGATTCAGATCAACCACTGACGAATCCGGCGCATGATGATGGCGCGCCGTTGAGTGACCCGGCTGCAGCACCGAGGCACCCAGCATCGATCCACTGCCTCCGGCGTAGGGCGCCGCGGCGTGTTCTTGTCCGCTCCCTTGCACCATGAGTTGCGCCTCCCATGGCGATGTATCCACTTGAGGGCCGGGATCATGCACTGGTTCGTCCATTTGCTTTTGCAACCGAGCCCACCTTTCGGCCACCGCGGCCTCGCCAACCGCGGAGGGCGTCTCCTCAGCCCTGGCGAACGCTGGCCCGGCAGGCGCCGCCGGCACAGAACGAGCATGGTCACGCAACTCGAACGGTGCGAGGGGATTCAGATCAACCACTGACGAATCCGGCGCATCATGATGGCGCGCCCTTGAGTGACCCGGCTGCAGCACCGAGGCACCCAGCATCGACCCACTGCCTCCGGCGTAGGGCGCCGCGGCGTGTTCTTGTCCGCTCCCTTGCGTCATGAGTTGCGCCTCCCATGGCGATCGTAGAAGGTCCGCGTGCGGAATCGAGTCGAAATATCCCGACAAATCAGCGTCGACCGTCTGCTTTTGCAACCGAGCCAGCCTTTCGGCCACCGCGGCCTCGCCAACCGCGGAGGGCGTCTCCTCAGCCCTGGCGAACGCTGGCCCGGCAGGCGCCGCCGGCACAGAACGAGCAGGGTCACGCAACTCGGACGGTGAGGGGGGATTCAGATCAACCACTGACGAATCCGGCGCATGAAGATGGCGCGCCGTTGAGTGACCCGGCTGCAGCACCGAGGCACCCAGCATCGACCCACTGCCTCCGGCGTAGGGCGCCGCGGCGTGTTCTTGTCCGCTCCCTTGCGTCATGAGTTGCGCCTCCCATGGCGATCGTAGAAGGTCCGCGTGCGGAATCGAGTCGAAATATCCCGACAAATCAGCGTCGACCGTCTGCTTTTGCAACCGAGCCAGCCTTTCGGCCACCGCGGCCTCGCCAACCGCGGAGGGCGTCTCCTCAGCCCTGGCGAACGCTGGCCCGGCAGGCGCCGCCGGCACAGAACGAGCATGGTCACGCAACTCGAACGGTGCGGGGGGATTCAGATCAACCACTGACGAATCCGGCGCATGATGATGGCGCGCCGTTGAGTGACCCGGCTGCAGCACCGAGGCACCCAGCATCGACCCACTGCCTCCGGTATGCGGTGCCAGGTGCTCGCCACTGCCTCCGGCGTACGGCGCCGCGGCGTGTTCTTGTCCGCTCCCTTGCATCATGGGCTGCGCCTCCCATGGCAATGCACCCACTTGATGGGTGGGGGCCTGCATCAGCACGCGAGCGCCTGAATTGCCGGTCTCGCTCAGCTGCGGCTCAGTGGCAACGTCCTGCAGACGACTGTTCAGGGTCCTTTGCCTCTTCGCTGGTCTCAACTCCGCTGTATCATGCTCACGGTTGATGAGGACCTCCTCGCTTGGTAGCTGGTTGCTCCTGTCCTGTGCAGCGATCCGCTCGTCCAGCGCGCGCTGGTCGCCGTCGCGCCAGCTCAGGGGACGAAAGGACCCTGCGGGATCCGAGGCTTGGTGATGGTGCCCAGGCACGAAAGACGATGCCACAACAGCGTCGTCTTCATTAGCTTCCCCAAGGGGGAGATTCTCCGGCCAACTGAATGTCTCCTGCGGCCCGCTGCGCTGCGCAGCGGCGTCCCCCGTCCCAACGGGGCTTTCCTTAACCGCTTCTCGGGCGTGTCGGTCCATGAGTTCAAAGTTCGTGAGATAATTTGCCGTTCCAGATGTATCGTCACCCATGAGTCGGGCTTGTAGTGCCTGCCGATTGACGACGAGGTTGTTGAGGTTCAGGTCATCTGGCTGCCATCTTTGCAATCGCCCAACCAGCGCCCGCGTGCCGTCCACCACGTAGACTCCGCAATCCCACCTGTTGCTCTGCTGGGCCATGCGGGGTGAGTCCAGGCGGGCGCCCAGCCTTTTTGCGAACTCTTTTGCAAGCTCTTTATTGTATTCCCCGGCGGAGTCATAATGATGGGCAACCGGCCGTGCCCGGTCGCGGCGATCAACGAATAGCAGCGACCAATGGGTGCCGCGCTCCTCACGAGTCGTACCGGCATCGCTCACTGGCACGAACAGGAAGTCGGCTGTGTCGTTACCGTTCTGATTATGGACGATGCGCTGGAATGCGCTTAGCCTGTCGCTCTCGGAGCCGAAGCGCAGATGAGAATGGGCTACGAGGGGATCCACGAACCGCGTCCGGGCGGCGAGTTCTGGATTGTTCCCCTGCAACTCCTGCTCCAGGAGCTGGTAATCCCTCTGGATATGTTGGTCGCCTAGCAATTGCAATGCGCCGAGCACCCGCCCGTCTTCATTAGCTTTCCCAGGGAGCTTCTCTGGCCGACCCAATGCCTTCTGCGGCCCGCTATGCTGCGCAGCGGCGTCCCCAATGGCACGAGCCTCCATGCCGACTGCGTCTTCCGGACGAGCAGCAAGGGCAATTTCGCGCCTGAGTTCGGACTTCCGGAGATGAGCTAGTGCACTGATCCCACCGGAGTTCATATAGCGCTTGGCATCTTCATCCAGCGACCCCTCGTGAAGCCGAGCCGCAATCCCCGGCTTGTTGTTTTCAACCAGGTATTGACTAAAACGTCTAAGAGCAGATCCATAGGTCTGAATGGTAGCGGGATTCGGCTCGGTCGCAGACGCTGCCTTGTACTCTTTGATGAGAGCCGCTGTGTATTTTCTGATGAGCGCGGCGTCGGCAGGGTCGGGAGTCAGGACAGCGCGGCCCAGCACTGGCGCTCCGCCCGCCCACGTCTTGAGACGACCCACTGCTCTAGCCACGTCCGAGGGGCCACGCCTGCTCTCGTACTCCGAGGGGCCGACCCTGCTCTCGTACTCCTTGAGATCCTGATCCAGCGCGTCAAGCCGAGCAGCAAATCCCGGCCTGTTATTATCAAAGAGCCAACGACCGAAGCCGAGAAGAGAATTTACATGGCGCTTGACCGAGCGCTCCCCGACCTTACCGGCATAGAGTGCTGACCTCAGCCCTTCGACAACAGTCGCATCGTTGGAATAAAGAGGACGCTTGTCGTGACCGGAGACCACTATTGAAGGATCTGGCTGCACCGCCGCCGGCACAGAACGAGCATGGTCACGCAACTCGACCGGTGCGGGATTCAGATCAACCACTGACGAATCCGGCGCATGAAGATGGCGCGCCGTTGAGTGACCCGGCTGCAGCACCGAGGCACCTAGCATCGACCCACTGCCTCCGGCGTACGGCGCCGCGGCGTGTTCTTGTCCGCTCCCTTGCATCATGGGCTGCGCTTCCCATGGGGCCGCGGCTTCGATGAGGCTCAGGTCTCCCTGAGACGGATGAGGATGGAACGGGTCTGGCAGAGCCGGAACGCCGGGGGCCGGAATTTGGGCAGCGGCTCGGCGCGCCTCGCCCAAGCGCTGCTCAAAGCCCGCTTGCCCGGCCTGTGCCGCTTGCTCTTGAGATGCCGGGGGCTGCACCTGCCGCCAAGCTGTTACATTGGATAGGTCAAATTTGTGCCGGTTCACGCTAGCCTCACGTCCACAGATCAGCTGAGCAACCTACTCGGGCATACTTACGAGAAGCTGACGAGGTCCGCGGTCCCGAAGCGGGTAGGCCTAATTTTCTGCGCGCCGATTGCGCTGGCGCGACGTAGCCCGGCCTTTTGCCAGCTCGGCAGCTACGGCTCGCAAAGAGCGTCGTAAGCTTGCGGAGCCGCCCCTCAGCTCCCGTCGAGGAGCAATCCACAATTCACATATTGGAGATGGCTCGCTGGTTTACCGGTGTCGCTTTTACTTCCCGATTTCAAACAGGGAAAAGTTAGGTGTTGTTTAGGTTTTAGCGCTACGACAGCCCCGATTTTCCGCTAACGATTTCATTGGTCATTTGCCGAACCGATTACACAACCGAAAAGCAACTCCTTCCCCATCTCTCTCCGATGAAGCATGGTCCGCGGCACGTCGTGTAGCCCGCGAGCTGGATAAGATCCTCGATGGTGCGGGGCCCCGTCAGGCGCCGATCGAGCGGGCCGCCGCGGAGCTGCGCCTGTCGACCCGCCAGATCTACAATCTGCTGGCGCGCTACCGCATCGACCGGACCGTGACGTCGCTGCTGCGCGACGGGGACGGGACTCGGAAAAAGCGCCTTGACCAGGGTATCGAGGAGATCATCGTGAAGACGCAGTGGCTCGTGCTGGAGGCTCCGCCGCTCGCTCCCGTCGTGGCCGAGGTCCGGGCTCGCTGCGAGGAGGCCGGCCTGGCCACTCCATCCTATCTCACCGTCGCGCGTCGCATACCCTCGCTGTTCAGCCCCGAGGAGATCGCGAGGAAAAGATCAGCGAACCCGAAGCATCTTCAACGGCTCAAGGCGCGGCCGGGTTACATCCATGCCACGCACCCGCTGGATGTCTGCCAGATCAATCACACACCCACCGACATCAACTTCGTTGAGGTCGTCGACGGTGGTGGAACCTTCATCGGCCGCGCATATCTTACGATCGTTAGCGACGTGGCGACGCGCTGCATTCTCGGCTTCTGCCTCACCCTTGAGAAGCCATCGGCGCTGTCGGTCGCGCTCTGCCTCGCGCAGGCCATGTGTCCAAAGGAGGCATGGTTGGCCACGCATCCTGGTCGACGGCGCGCCACAACCAAAGCTTTTTGCCGGGCGATGGTGACGACCACTTCGTTCAGGTACCAGACATCATTCCGGCACGGCGGCTTGCGGCGCAAGCAGCGAGCGCAGTCCGGCCCGAACTTGATGCCCCACCGGCGACTTGTCTCATACGAAACCACGATGCCGCGTTCCAGCAGCATTTCCTCCACCAGGCGCAGGCTCAGCGGAAACCGGAAATAAAGCCAGACCGCGTGGGCGATAATAGGCGGCGGAAATCGGGGGGCGTGTAGCTGACGGCGGGCGTATTCATGCCCCCCGGCGTCCATGTCGCAAATCTTGACGATTGCTTTGTGTGTCAAGCCCGCCGCAGGTCTCAACGCGTTCATATGCAGACATTGTGAAAATCGCCCTATTCCGCCTTTTTTTACCGCCCCTTAAGTCCCCCGCTCGCATGCTTGTCGATGCCATTGAACTCATAGCCATCGGCCAAGGATTTTGGAAAATATGTTTCCGCTCGCAGCAGAAAACGTGAGAGTCGCTGTAGGCCTAACGTTAAGGGGAGAGAGCGGTTTGATTGGACGAAATGGGTACCGGAGTACCGAGTCATGAAGCCACGAGGTAATCTGGTCCGACTGAAGCAATTTCAGGTGAATGAGAAGCGGCGACAGTTGCACCAGCTAGACATCATGATTGCCGATTTCGAACGCATGGCGCGAGAACTGGACTTCCAGATAAACGCCGAGGAAACGAAGGCCGGCATCTCCGATGTCAATCATTTCGCTTATCCGACGTTCGCCAAGGCCGCTCGCCTACGTCGTGACAACGTCAAGAATTCGCAATCGGACCTTCTGCGGCAGAGAACCGCAGCCGCGCAATGCCTCGCCGAGGCTGAAGCAGAGCTCTCCAAGGCGCAAATGCTAGAATCGCGCAGCGGCAGAGGCCACGACCTCGAACCCGGCAACCGAAGCGCCATGATCGGCTGAGCCGGACGGCTTCAGCGCGCCTCAATTCGCGACACCGACTGGCCGTTGGCGCGCGAGAGGCGTGCGGGCATTGTAAAAATATCAGCGTCTTGATGCAGCGATAGCTGGCCGGGACGGCTGTCATGCTGCGGCGACATACGCGATTTTGTTCCAGATTTGCATAGCGGCGTTACGCAAGTATTGGGGGAAAGTGGAACTGGTTGGCAATCGGAGCATCGGTGGAGACGAACCGCTGCCGGCGGACCGGCGCCTGGCGGCAACGCCTGGCGCTTTCGGCGGCGGCGGTAACGGCAAAGCAGGCTGGCCGCGTCGAGGATGAAGCGGCCCCTGCGCGATGCCGTTCTGCTCACGGCCGGGAGACGGGGTCGGCCCCGCCGGCCGGATGCTGCTCGCTTGGCGCGGCACCGTAAAGTCAACCGACAGCTATGAAGATGTGCGTACATTGGGCCATGTCAGAAGTTGCTCGTGGTCCGCTCTATGGTCGCCACCGCTTTCCCCCGAGATCATTGCGCACGCGGTATGGCTCTACTTTCGCTTTCCGCTCAGCCTGCGCATGGTTGAAGGCATGCTGGCGGCCCGCGGCATCATCGTCACGCATCAGACCGTTCGAAGCTGCGCGGAGAAATTCGGACGGAATTTCGCCCGAGAGATCAAGCGACGGTCAGCCGGCTGCCTGGGCGACAAATGGCATCTCGACGAATGTGTCGTGGCTATCAGTGGCAAGAAGCAGTGGCTCTGGCGTGCCGTCGATCAGGACGGCTTCGTCCTCGAAGTGCTGGTACAAAGCCGCCGAAATGCCAAGGCGGCAAAGCGTCTGATGCGCAAGTTGAAGGCTCAAGGGCAGACACCACGGATCATGATCACCGACAAGCTCCGATCCTATGATGCCGCCATGCGCGACCTCATGCCCGGCGTCGAACACCGGTCGCACACAGGCCTGAATTATCGAGCGGAAAATTCGCACCAGCCGGCCCGACGACGCGAAAGGATCATGAAACGCTTCAAGTCGGCACGCCAGCTTCAGCGGTTCGTTTCCATCCATGATCCGATTGCCGACCTGCTCCACTTTCCCTGCAATGCGCTGTCATCGGCTCAACATCGAGACCTGCGTAACGCCGCCATGCATTGTGTCGCCACAGCGTGACAGCCGTCCCGGCCAGCTATCGCTGCATCAAGCCGCTGAAACTTACAGTGCCGGGCGCGCTGCTACCTGAATTTCCTTACCGCTCAATCAATGTGACAGCACCGATTCTTCTCAACCGCGGCATGCCCTAAATCGTCACTTGCGTTCCGATCTCGACGACGCGTCCGGTCGGGATCTGGAAATATTCGGTCGCATCGGCGGCCGTGCGTGCCAGGCCGATGAACAGCTTGTCCTGCCACACCGGCATGCCCGAATTGGGCGAGGCTTTGAGCGAGCGCCTCGACAGGAAGAAGGATGTCGTCATGATGTCAAACTTCCAGCCTTGCTTGCGGCAGGTCGCCAGGGCGCGCGGAATGTTTGGCTGTTCCATGTAGCCGAAGGTCAGCGTCACCCGCATGAACAACTCGTTGACTGTCTCCATCTTGACCCGCTCGCTGTCGGGCACCAGCGGCTGCGGCGCGGTGACCACCGAAAGAATGACGTTCTGCTCGTGCAGCACCTTGTAGTGCTTCAGGCTGTGCATCAGCGCTGTCGGCGCGCTTTGCGGATCGCTGGTCAGGAACACGGCGGTGCCGGACACCAGCTGCGGCTTCTTCTTCAACAGATTGCCGGCGAGGAAATCGAGCGGGATTTCGTTGCGCCGGGTCTTGTCGAACAGATAGCGGCTGCCGCGCACCCAGGTCCACATCGCCAAAACGATGGTGAAGGCCACCGCAAGCGACGCCCAGCCGCCCTCGAACACCTTGACGATGTTGGAGGCAAAGAAGCCGATGTCGATGAACGCGAACACCGCCGTCATCGCCACCGCCACCCACAGGCGCCATTTCCAAATGCGCGTCATGACGACGAACAGCAGCACCGTCGTCACCAGCATGTTGCCGGTCACCGAGATGCCATAGGCGGAGGCCAGCTTGCTCGATTCGCCGAAACCGACGACCAGCAACATCACCGCCAACGCCAGCAACAGATTGACGCGCGGCATGTAGATCTGGCCCGACTGCCGTTCCGACGTGTGCAGGATTTCGAGGCGCGGCAGCATATTGAGCTGCACCGCCTGCCGGGTCAGCGAGAAGGCGCCGGAGATGACCGCCTGGCTAGCGATCACCGTCGCCGCGGTTGCCAATACCACCATCGGGATCAGCGTCCAGCCTTCGTTCATCTCGAAGAATGGATGGCCGACGACGCCGTTCTTGGCCAGCACGAAGGCGCCTTGCCCGGCATAATTGAGCAGCAGGCAGGGAAACACGATCGCCAGCCAGGCCAGCACGATCGGCTTGCGGCCGAAATGGCCGAGATCGGCATAGAGTGCTTCGGCGCCGGTGACGGCGAGGAAGATGGCGCCGATGGTCACGAAAGCGACGTCGGGCGAATTGATCAGGAAGGCGACGATGTAGTGCGGGCTCACCGCCCACAGGATTTCTGGATCGGCGATGATGTGGTTGAGACCGCAAAGGCCAATTGCCAGGAACCATACGGCGGTCACCGGGCCGAACACCAATCCCACCCCGCCGGTGCCAAAGCGCTGCACCGCGAACACCATGGCCAGGATGACCAGTGTCAGCGGCACCACATAGGGCTGGAAGGTCGGCGTGACGACGTTCATACCCTCGACCGCCGACAGCACCGAAATCGCGGGCGTGATGACCGCGTCGCCGAAAAACAGCGAGGCGCCGACGATGCCGATGCCCAGGATCACCGCCGACCGCTTGGGGAAACTGCCGCGCGCTAGCGCCATCAGCGACAGCACGCCGCCCTCGCCGCCGTTATCGGCGCGCAGCACGAACATGATGTACTTGATGGTGACGATGATAGTCAGCGACCAGATGATCAGCGACAGCACGCCGAGGATATCGCCGCGCTCGGCGACATTGCCGCCCGACGACGCCACCAGCGCCTCACGGAACGCGTAGATCGGGCTGGTGCCAATATCGCCATAGACAACGCCGAGCGCGCCTAGCATCAGCACCTTGGTGCTGTGCTGTTCGATTTCGGGATGGCTCGATTGTTCGACGGGTTCTGCCTCGCTACCAGCATTGGTAAGGGCCATGGACGACACTCCGATAAGGGGCGGCCCTCTACCTTTGCTGCACTGCAATATCAAGTGCCGCGACGTAATGGCTCCGTATGCGGACCGCATTTGTTGCCGCACCGGCGGATTGTCTCATACGAAACCACGATCCCGCTCCCGGGCCATTTCCTCGACGAGACACAGGCTCAAGGGGACCTGAAGGAGGGCCAGACCGGATGGGCGATGATCTGCGGCAGGAAACGATGGCGCTGCTTGTAGCTGACGGCATATCTTTCTCCTTTGTGTGTCTGCCAGACGAGCGGGCGGGCACGGAAGTGGTCGCGCTCTGGCTGCCAGACATACTCGTCCAACCTGATGAAAACCTGACTTGTACACCCAGCCCAAACAGGTGCGAGGGGTCGGTCTATTACCAAAGGCTCTGAGGGCTGATTCTCTAGGGTTCCCGCCCAGATTGATCCGTGACCCTTGTTGTGAACCGCGCCGGGTTGATCGGAGGCTCCAACTCCTGAGAAGGTGGAACCATGACAAGCAAGACGACCAACAAGTTCTCTCCCGAGGTCCGGGCCCGCGCGGTGCGGCTGGTTCTGGATCACGAACGCGAGCATACGTCGCGGTGGGCGGCGGTTTCATCGATCGCCGCCAAGATCGGCTGCACGGCGCAGACGCTGCATGAGGGGGTGGAGAAGGCCGAGCGCGACAGTGGCGTGCAAGTCGGTGTGCCTACGGATGTGGCGACGAAACTCAAGGCTCTGGAAACGAGAACCGCGAGCTTCGCCAGGCCAACGAGATCCTTCGCAAGGCTTCCGCGTATTTTGCCCAGGCGAAGCTCGACCGCCGGTTCAGGCCACGATCGCGTTCATCGACGATCACCGCCAGGCGCATGGGGTCGAGCCGATCTGCAAGGTGCTGCCGATCGCCCCGTCGACCTACCACGACCATGTCGCCAAGCGCATCGACCCCTGCCGGCTCTCGGCTCGGGCAAGATGGGATACAGCCTCGAAGGATGAGGTCCGACGGTTTGAGGCGAACTTCCGCGTCTACGGCGTTCGCAAGGTCTGGCGGCGGTTGCGTCGCGAGGGCTTCGACGTCGCCCGCTGCACGGTTGCCCGCTTGATGAAGGCCATGGGCCTCGAAGGCATCGTCCGCCGATCCGCACTACGGTGAGCGACAAGGCCGCACCTTGCCCTCTCGACCACGTCAACCGCCAGTTCCACTGCTCCGCGCCGAACATGCTGCGGGTCTCCGACTTCACCTGCGTCGCGACCTGGACGGGCTTCGTCTATGTCGCCTTTGTCATCGACACCTATGCCCGTCGGATCGTCGGCTGGCGGGTGAGCCGGACGGCGCATGCAGCCTTCGTTCTCGATGCCCTGGAACAGGCTCTCCATGATCGGCGGCCCGTGCAGGGAGGCGGGCTCATCCATCACAGGGATAGAGGCAGCCAAGGCGGATTCAACCGGTCGTCGCAACACCGGCATCATACTGTCCCCCAAGGAGCTGGTCGAGGACTTCGGCAGGTGTTTTACAGCCGAGCGTTTTGCGCGGTCTTGTGTTGATAGCATGGGCGACTGCGTCCAGTTCCCGGGCTGTGTGCCGACTGAGATCCGTGCCCTTTGGAAAGTACTGTCTCAGCAAGCCGTTGGTGTTTTCGTTGGAGTCTCGCTGCCACGGGCTTGGGGATCGCAGAAGAAAATCTCGAGCCCGGTGTCGATGCGCAGGTCGGCTGCTGCGCCATTTCCGCTCCATGGTCCCAAGTCAGCGACTGACGCAGTTGCTCGGGAAGTTTGCCCATGGATCGGGCTATGGCTCTGCGGACTGCTTCAGCGCCGTGGCCGGCAAGTGGTGGACCGTTCTTGATGCGCATGCTCTGCTGATAGCCATGCATGCGCGGCAGGTGAAGCACGCATTGTGAAGCGTGAACTTCGTTCCACGAGCGTACCGATCGCCTAGCTTCCGAGGCCAAGGATGAGGTCGCCTTCCCAATGTCCGGTGACAGCCCGATCGGCAATTTCGGCCGGACGGTCGCTTATTATAAGGGCGTCTCCAACGAAGGACTTGTTGCGAACTCGGGCCCGTTCGGTACGCGCAACGCTCGGCCTGAACGCAGACATGCGGTAAGTCCTCGGCGCAATGCTCCGCGTCCTTGAATGTACAAGGACTGATAGATCGTCTCTTGGCTGATCCGCATGGTTTGATCCTCTGGGTAATCGATCTGAAGCCGATTTAGCGATCTGCTCGGGGCTCCAGGCTGCCGACCACCTCCGGCTCTGTCGTTTTTTCCATACCCACATTGGGGCCCTCGAATGAGGCGCCATTGGGGTTGGTGACTTTGCCGGCCAAGCGCTCCTCAACATATTCACGCAGAGCCGGATTGACCGCCAGCTTGCCAGGAGGCCGCCGGGACTCACGATCGGCGTGCCATTGGGCGGCACTGGCCGGTAATCCAGATTGCCGCTGCGCGTCGCGGCATTGCGCCTGACCTCCCGCGAGATTGTGCTCGGCGGCCGACCTAGCTTACGAGCAATGGCCCGGATGCCGATCCCCTTAGCAAGCTCAAGCGCAATATCCTCGCGGTCCCGAAAGAAAGATATCGCCCCGAAGGCGGCTTCGCCCACGGCGCCAAATGCGTTGGCGGCATCCCTCCTGCACTCCGAAACCAGCGCGGACCAAGAGGCGTTGATGTACCGGCATCCAGTGCGGCCTCCTCGCTCGAATGTCCCAAGGCAATAGCTTGCCAGAACCGGAAGCGATTCTCACGCTGCCAGGCAGGCGGACGCCCGGGCGAATCCAGCTTCTTTCGAGTGCACCGATCTAAGCGCGTTGGTGAACCGTCATTGCAACCTCCAATCCCTTGGTGTTGCGACGACCGGTTGAATCCGCCCAACACGTCAGCATTCAATACACCGAGCGCTTGGCGGAGGCCGGCGTCGAACCCGCAGTGGGCAGTGTCGGCGACTCTTTCGATAATGCTCTCGCGGAAACGATCAACGGTCTTTACAAGGCCGAGGTGATCCATCGACGCGGACCCTGGCGCTCATTCGAGGCCGTCGAGTTCGCCACGCTCGAATGGGTCGACTGCTTCAACAATCGCTGGCTGCTGGAGCCCATCGGCAACATCCCGCCGGCCGAAGCCGAGGAACGCTACTACGCCATGTTGGATGAACCAGCCATAGCCGCGTGACTCAAACGAAACGGCCTCCGGAATGCCCGGGGCAGTTCACATCGCATTTGATGCCAGCTTCATCGTATTTTCTTCGGCTTGGACGGGCACTTGGCAGACCCACAGAGCTGGGAACCCTTTGCCATACTACAACTGTAACATCATATCGGTTTAGCAGGTCAAGCTTCGGTGGTAACCTCATTGGGTAGAATAACTACTTTGGAGGCGAGCAATGGATCGCGATAACAAACGGGCACGTGCAGCTGCAAGATCTTCTCAAGGCGTGGGGAGCAGTAGCCTCCGTGACGTTCCAGAGGGGCCATTGAGCGATGTTGCAGAACGGCTGGTAACCGCTAACCCGCGCGATACAGCGCGAAATCTTGGGGGCTTCAAAGGCCTCGGGACGCACGAGCGAACAGCCGTTCGGGGCACTCAACCCGGGCCAGAAACTGACCTCGCGAGATTTGAAAGGCGGGCCAATCAGCTTGGACGATCAGCCATCGATCTGGCCGAGAAATTAACAGCCGGATTGGGGTACACCCCGGATGACGTAGCGTTGCAGCAAGTCAGAGCGGTCAGTAATGTATGCCATTACCTAACGCCAGGGATGCAAGATGCTATTGTTAATCGCATTGGCAACATGGAGCCGTCGTCGCAAGCTCTCGGAGCTCTTTACGTTGCGCCACACTTCAGTAAGTTTAATGACGAAAATAAATCTCGCATTCTTGATCAGGCCATTGGATTGGCTTCTGATCCGGATGTCAATGTCAAGTTGACAGCATCCAATGCTATTCTCAACGCGTATCACCAGTTCGACGCAAATCAACAGGCCCAAGCTCACTCAGTTCCCGGCATGCAACACATCTTGCCGCACATGCCGCCGCCGCAGCATGCAGCAGAGGAACGGAGTGCGAATCTGGACGGCCACATAGCAGGTATTGAGGCTGCAGTCCGTGATACAGTAAGCCCGCAAACCTCCTATGAACAGCTGCAGCGGGGTGCTCAAGTCGGGCAGTCCATAAGCCACACCTACAATCACGCCCGAGAGGACCTAATGGAGGCCACCAGAAGCAGAGATCGCTCCGGCCGTTGAGGTCTCGGCCATGGTACAGTGACGCTTTCTCTCCCGAATTCCGTTTACGGCCTTGCCGTTTCCAATTCGCTGGCCGTTGAGGTACCTGCTTAGTGTAACTTTCAAAAACCACGTCTGCCGGGTGATGCGCTGCAAGCATCGCACCACCCGCTGCGGCATCGATCTGTCGAGCGGCGACATCGCGCGACGTCGGTTCGGTCTCTGAAGCACGCGCAGCATTAGCTACGGCTAATCCGGCAATGGAACAATGCTTTCAACAAAAACGACGCCCCCCAACATAGCCATTAGCATCGCGTGCTCACTCGCCGTGGGCTTCTGTGCGGCAAGTCTTTACGCAACCTTCCGCCACGGCGGTAGCGGCGAGGCTCTGATGGCGTTTGATGTCCGTGCCTTTTGGTTTGAGACGCCCTTCTATTTGGGTTTCGCAACCCCCGTTTTCTATCGGGGCGCGGCTATCGTGCTCTCGACGTCCGCGGTCGTCTTGCTGATTCAGCAGATCGTATTGCGCCGCAAGCTCGAACACCACGGGACGGCTCGTTGGGCTCGAGTGGATGAAATGCGACGCACGGGATATCTGCGACGATACCGTGGCGTGACAGGGCCGGTGTTTGGGAAGACAAGTGGCCCTTTCTGGCCTGGCTACTACCTGACCAATGGCGAGCAGCCTCACAGCCTCATCGTTGCACCGACCCGCGCTGGCAAGGGCGTCGGCATAGTCATTCCAACGCTACTTACATTCAAAGGCTCGGTGATAGCTCTGGACGTCAAGGGGGAGCTCTTTGAGCTCACCTCGAGGGCGCGCAAAGCCGCAGGTGACGACGTGTTTAAATTCGCGCCGCTGGATTCGGAGCGGCGCACAAACTGCTACAATCCGCTGTTGGATCTTATAGCGTTGCCTCCACAGCAGCAATTCACCGAAGCCCGCCGCTTGGCCGCAAACCTGATTACGGCCAAGGGGGAGGGCGCGGAAGGTTTCGTCAGCGGCGCGCGAGATATCTTTGTCGCGGGAATCCTTGCCTGCATCGAGCGGGGCACGCCAACAATCGGCGCCGTCTATGACCTCTTCGCCCAGCCGGGGGAGAAGTTTAAGCTCTTCGCGCGACTCGCCATGGAGACCCAGAACAAAGAGGCACAACGCATCTTCGACGACATGGCGGGGAACGATACGAAAATCCTAACCTCCTACACTTCCGTGCTCGGCGATGGCGGGCTCAACCTGTGGGCGGATCCCGCTGTAAAGGCGGCCACAAGTCGCTCGGACTTTTCGGTCTATGATCTTCGCCGTCGCAGAACGTGCATCTATCTTTGCGTTGGTCCGAACGACCTTGAGGTGATCGCGCCTTTGATACGTTTGTTTTTTCAGCAAATCGTTTCAATTCTGCAGCGGTCGCTGGCCCGTCGGGATGAAAAGCACGAGGTTCTCTTCCTGCTCGACGAGTTCAAGCACTTGGGTAAGCTGGAGGCGATCGAGACCGCAATCACGACTATCGCGGGCTACAAGGGGCGTTTCATGCTCATCATCCAAAGCCTTTCGGCACTGACGGGGGCTTATGGAGAGGCTGGCAAGCAGAATTTTCTCAGCAATACCGGACTGCAAGTGTTCATGGCCACGGCTGATGACGAGACTCCGAACTACATTTCCAAGGCCATCGGTGAATACACGTTTGAAGCCAAATCGATTTCCCACAGCCAGGCGCGAACGTTCGACTGGACCATTCAGAATTCACATCAAGGTGCACCGCTATTGCGTCCCGAACAGGTTCGGCTGCTCGATGACGACTACGAGATTGTTCTTATCAAAGGTCTGCCACCATTAAGATTGAGGAAGGTGCGTTATTTCTCGGATCGCATTCTGAAACGCATCTTTGAAAGCCAGACAGGCGCCCTCCCGGAGCCGGCGCCCTTGACGGGAGCAGAGGAGGCGCTCTCCGCCGAATCTCAACTCGATGACCCGCTGTGTGAATTGGCGCAGGACTTTGACGATACAGTTTGATGTGAGGCTGGTGTGGACCCCGCGAAAAAATCCATCGCGTGTAACAGCTTTGTCGCAGGTGCAGGACGCCGGCTTGGAAGAGGGGCAAGCGGGCCAAGCCCGGCGAGTGGGCTTTGAGCAGCACGTGTCCGAGGCGCTCCGGCCGCTGTTCGATGGTCGAGCTGACGAGCCGCCAACCAATCCAGAGGAGCTTCTGCGACTGGAACAGGGGGTTTCGCGAGGTGCTTCAGCGAGGGCAGGATCATCAAGCCGCCTCATCTTTTTTCAGCAACCCAGGGATGCCCGATGGACGGGATGACCTCAACAGAAGCGTGTCGGAGGCTTTCGCAAGCTCTGGGACGCCGGAGTTCGGGCCGCCGCCCCCAGTCTTGGCTGCCAGCCAACAGCAGATCCGCCCTTCGCCGGATGAGCTTGACCAGGGCAACCACCTGCCACCCGAGTGAGTCGTCCCAACAATGAACATTCACCAGCGCTGTTGTGGCCAGCGGAGACGCAGAGGGCCCTGAATACGCCGCAAGCCGTCGCCATTCAGCAGCAGCTGAGCGAAATCGGCAATTCAGGCGGCCGCGTGCATATGCAGAGAGGGGCTGATGCGATCTCCGGACCGGTAGCTCTCGCCGTAATTGATCAGGCTGGTACTGTGGAAGGCTTGATCAGCCTCGTCACCCCAATCTCCAGCATAGCTCACTGTCACGCGGCCAACGTGCCTCCGTAGCTAACATCTACGTCAGCGTTGAAGAAGTACCCTGCGCCACGGGATGTTTTGACCAGGCGAGGGTTGGCCGCATCAGCCTCCAGCTTTCGGCGCAAGCGCATGATTAGGACATCGATACTTCGATCGTACACCTCTTCTCCACGCACACGGCTCGCGAGCAAAAGCCGTTCTCTGGATAGCACGTTGCGGGGGTTCTCCAGAAATGCGATCAAGAGATTGAACTCACATGCGGTAAGCTTGACCTCGCCACGCTCCGCACAGATCAGTCGCCGCTGCTTCACGCTGAGCTTCCAGGCCCCAAAGCGAAATGAGCGCTGCTCTCTGGTTCGCGGACTAGAAATGCGCTGGCGTAGCGCTACTCGAATGCGGGCCAAGAATTCGCGCATCCCGAAAGGCTTGGGAATGAAATCGGTTGCGCCGAGCTCCAGTGCAACCACTTTTTCCGCCTCATCAAGCCGGTCGCCGCTGATCACTATGATAGGAACATCCGATTTTGTCGCCAGATTGCGGACGATCGCAAGTCCATCCTCCCGGCCTAGGTTAAGGTCAACAACCACGAGATCGACTGGCTCACGTGAAAGAACATAGTCAAACTGCTTGCTATCGTGGACTGCGGTTACCTTCAGGGCATGCATCGTGAGATACTCGGCGATGAGGCGCCGCATTGCGGCATCATCGTCAATGACAAGAACATGTTTCAACGGCACACCTTCAATCTTGAATCCCCTTGTCTAAACCTGTTGCCGAGCAACCCTGGGGCACCGACCCAGAACAGCTGCTCCTTGATACCACTCGCCGTTGCGTGCGGCCAATGTGAGGCCGTGCTCGTCCTGTTCTTTTCATCCCCAGCGAATTGACCGCACCAAGGCAGCCCGTGGCCACCAGACAGGTCCAAGCGCCGACATGACCCTGCCGTGTGGTCCTTCGCTTTTTCGCTTCGAGCTCCCCCGTTGGTGCAGGCCTGCCAATATCACTCAAGTTCGACCTCATGGATGCCAAGTTTCCTGCTATGCCCTTGCATCCTGGTCATCCTGGAGTTTGCGGACCTGGATCATCTCGATATCCTCCGGCTCGTGGATCCAGCTCGGACATGGTTGAGCAGCGCGGCGTTTGGCTTGATCGGAGAGGCGGTCGGCGGAAGAAGACCGTGATTCGCTGCAGCGGCCTTGTGCAAAATAGTGTGTCTCCTGCCAAGCCGGCTTCGTCCAAGGTGGCCGGCGGCCTCAAATGCTGTTCGGCGACCGGCAGGTCGCCGGTTGCGGTGAACGTCCGGGCTAACATTTCTCAGTTACTGCAACTCCTCCATCTTGAGCGTGTCACTATGCTTGTCCATTGCGCCGTCGGACTCCGTCAATCACGTGCGGTTATCTGCCGATGGGACTGTGCATGATCCACCCTTTGGCGGCGGCGGCCGAACAGCTGAACGAGGCTCGCACCAGGAGGGCTGCGCCGCCACGTCTTCCCAGTCGACCCTCGCCGCCGCGGATTTGCGCCTTCGAGCCAGCTTCGCGGACGAGCTCGCGTCTCAAGCAATGATATGAGTGTGCAGGGCCGCGCATGGCTGCTCTTTAAGGACCGGCAGCATACCGGCAAAGTTGGGCCGCTTTATCGCCTTAGTCGATTCCCCACGGTGATCCCGAGCCTGAACAAGCCCGCCAAGCTCCCCATTTTGTCCTTGGCTTGGCGCTGACAGAAGTACCATCCATGACGCCAAAGTCGCGGCCCACACTCCAGGAGCAACGGACGGCCGGGACGAGCAATCCTGTACAGGAGTCATTGTACCAAGATGCTCCGGATGTCGCTGGCTGATCGGGCCCGCGCCACCCACGCATGCGCAAGATGCTCACCCACGCTGATACGAACACGGTCTTTGCTTCAATTGAAACCGAAAAGCTGAACTTGAACATCACACAGTAACAAACCTCCCCGATAAGCGCGTGCCGGACAGGGCCAGAACCCGTCCGGCGGCTTGGAAAGGTAGGTGATAGGGATGTTTATTGCAGCTTGGCCGCTGGCCATCGTCCTGATGACATCCATGTCACTCCCAGCCGAGCCCGCGCCACTTTCTCCGCGTGAGTTCCGCAGCCTGTCGCGCAAATGCGCCCCCTGGGTTGCGCCGTCCACCCTCGCCGCGATTGCCAAGATTGAAAGTGGCTTTGAAACGCTGGTGGCTCATGACAACACCACAGGTGAGCAGCTTCGCTGGATAGACCACCTGGAAGCCACGCGGGGCATCAAGGAACGCCTCGAAGCACAACATTCTGTCGATGTTGGATTGATGCAGATAAACAGCAAGAACTTTGCCATGCTCAATCTCACGCCGGAAAGGGCTTTCGAGCCCTGCGCCTCGCTTTCGGCTGCCGCCCACCTGCTTGAAAGCCGGTATGCCGGCGGCACCACTGCTGTGGCACAGCAACTGGCGCTTCGCCGTGCCATCTCGGCCTATAACACGGGCGACGTCACGCATGGCTTCGCCAACGGTTATGTACGCAAGGTCGAGTCGGCCGCAAAGGACATCTCAAGTCTCCTTGAGAGAACGCTGGAGCCGACTGCTCGAGACGTGCCGCACCTTGAGGCACCCGGTCGGAAAGCCGTGCCGCCTCTGCTCCAGCAGAGCCAACAGGCCAATAGAAAGAAGCAGCCCAACCAAGATTCTTGGGACATCTGGGGCTCGTATCAGCCAGACCGCTCCGGGGCCGATCCCTCCGATCCGACAGGCAGCCAGGCTGCGAAAGCACGGGAACCCGCGAACCCGAACAAACTCGTATTCGATTGAAACATGGAGATGCAATGATGACGCCACTCAAGATACTTCGTGCGCTTAAAACGCGTGTTCCTTCGCCTTTTTCCATGCTGCGCATGGCGGCTGAATATGTACCGGCCGCTGCTGCAGGCGCGGCGTGGACGGTCTTCTACAGCGGGCCAGCCGCGGCTCAGGTGACCGGAGGGACGGATCCTGCCAAGATGGTCCAGAATATCTGCACGTTCATACTTGGCCCCTTTGGACAATCACTGGCCGTGCTCGGGCTCGTAGCCATCGGTATCTCTTGGATGTTCGGTCGTGCTTCACTTGGCCTGGTTGCGGGTGTCGTTGGAGGGATCGTCATCATGTTCGGGGCCAGCTTCCTGGGCAAGGCGCTCATAGGCGGCGGCTGATGAGCGACCGGTTGGAAGTGAGCACCCTCTATGTGGCGGCGACGCGCCCCGCACTGTTTCTGGGGGTGCCGCTGACGCTGGCCGGATTGCTCATGATGTTGGCTGGGCTTGTTATCATTATCCTTCAGAACCCGCTCTACGAAATCGTTCTCGTGCCACTCTGGTTCGGAGCACGGCTGGTTGTTGAGCGTGACTATAACGCGGCAAGCGTCGTGCTGCTCTATTTGCAGACGGCCGGCAGAAGCGTGGACGGGCCGGTCTGGGGAGGCGCAAGCGTCAGCGCCAATCCGATCAGAGTGCCGAAACGCGGAAGAGGAATGGTGTAATGTTCGGCGCCAGCGGCCGGACCGAGAGGTCTGGCGAGATCTACCTTCCGTATGTTGGTCACGTAAGCGATCAGGTTGTCCTTCTGGAAGACGGATCGATCATGGCCATGGCACATGTGAACGGTGTGCCCTTTGATTTGGAAGACGCTGAGATGCGCAACTCGCGCTGCCGCGCGTTCAACACTCTCTTGCGCAACATCGCCGATGACAATGTCTCGATATACGCTCATCTTGTGAGACACAACGATGTGCCGGCGCCGGCGCCGCGCCAGTTTCAAAGTGCATTCGCTGGCAGTCTGAGCGAGGCCTACGAGCGTCGTGTGCTGTCGGGAAAGCTCTTTCGCAACGATCACTTCCTCACTTTGATCGTGTCCCCCCGCACCGCAATCGGCAAGATCGGCTTGCGGATTGCCAAGTCCCGCAGACGGAATGAGCACGATCTAGCCACCCAAATGCGGAGCCTGGAAGACCTCTGGCACATCACTGCTGGCGCACTCGGCGGTTACGGTCTGCGCCGGTTGGGCATTCGTGAGAAAGGCAACGTGCTCTTCACGGAAATCGGCGAGGCGCTTCGGCTCATGATGACTTGCCGGTTTCTTCCGGTTCCGATGGTTACCGGCTCACTTGGCGCCTCGATCTACACTGACCAGGTCATCTGCGGGAAGCGGGCGCTTGAGATTCGAAGGCCCGGGGATAGCTCCGTCGGATCATTGTTTTCGTTCCGTGAATATCCGGCGACGACGCGGCCGGGCATGCTAAATTCCTTGCTGTCCGCCAACTTCCCGCTTGTCCTGAGCCAGAGCTTTTCCTTCCTCACTCGCCCACAAGCTCATGCCAAACTAAGCCTTAAGTCCAGCCAGATGACGAGTGCCGGCGACAAGGCTCTCACCCAGATCAATGAACTTGCCGAGGCAGAGGACGCACTGGCAAGCAACGAATTCGTGATGGGTTCGCATCATCTGAGCCTGTGCGTCTATGCCGACAGCCTCAATAGCCTTGCAGATCGCGCAGCAAGTGCCCGCGCACGGCTGGCCGACGCGGGCGCCGTTATCGTCCAAGAGGGCATCGGCATGGAGGCCGCATATTGGTCCCAACTTCCGGGGAACAACAGGTGGCGCACGCGCCCGGGGGCGATCACCTCACACAATTTTGCCGGGCTCGTCTCATTTGAGAACTTCCCAAGCGGTTCCAGTTCCGGCCACTGGGGCAATGCTGTTGCGCGCTTTCGCACAAACGGTGGAACTTCTTTCGACTACATCCCCCATGAGAATGACGTCGGCATGACGGCAATATTCGGGCCCGTTGGCAAAGGCAAGACGACGCTGATGACCTTTGTCCTCGCGATGCTTGAGCAAAGCTTGGTCGATCGCAATGGTGCGATCGTCTTCTTCGACAAGGATCGGGGTGGTGAACTGCTGGTGCGAGCCACGGGAGGGACATATCTTGCGTTGCGCAGAGGCGCTCCGAGCGGCTTGGCCCCTCTGCGTGGACTGGACAACACCTCCGCCTCCCGGGACTTTCTGCGCGAGTGGTTGATGGCCCTGATCGAGAGTGACGGCCGTGGTCCGATCTCGCCGGAGGAAAGCCGTCGGCTGGAACGCGGCATTGTTCGTCAGCTTTCGTTCGAACCCCCTATGCGCTCACTTGCGGGCCTGCGCGAGTTCCTATTGCACAGCCCCTCCGAGGGCGCAGGAGCACGGCTGCAGCGGTGGTGTAGAGGGGGGGCGCTTGGATGGGCCTTTGACGGCGACGTGGACGAAGTAAGGCTGGATGCCTCCATTACGGGCTTCGACATGACGCAGCTCCTGGAATATGAGGAGGTCTGTGCACCGGCCGCCGCATACCTTCTGCATCGAGTGGGCGCTATCGTCGATGGTCGTCGGTTCGTCATGAGCTGCGACGAATTTCGATTCTATCTACTCAACCCCCAATTCTCGGCCGTTATCGACAAGTTCTTGCTCACGGTCCGCAAAAACAACGGCATGTTGATACTCGCAACGCAGCAGCCTGAACACGTTCTGGAATCGCCTCTCGGAGCTAGTCTCGTTGCGCAATGTATGACGAAAATTTTCTACCCATCACCGACGGCGGACCGCTCTGCGTATGTCGATGGCTTGAAGTGCACTGCGCAGGAGTTCGAGGCAATCCGCCAGGGAATGGCAATCGGCAGCCGCAAGTTTTTGCTCAAGCGCGATAGCGGGAGTATTGTTTGCGAATTCGATCTTGGGCAGATGCGCGAGTACGTAGCCGTACTCTCGGGGCGGGCCAACACAGTGCGCTTTGCCGACCAGCTTCGTAACCAGCACGGAGACGCCCCAAGTGGGTGGCTCGACAAGTTCATGGCCCGGTACCACGAAGTTCAAGACTGACGGAGGAATATTCATGAAATTTGCCAAACTTGCAGTAACGACCCTTGCTGCTTCCCTTCTGCTTCACGGACAGGCCCGTTCGCAATTTATCGTCAGCGACCCTGTAACAGAAACACAAGCGACCTTAACAGCGCTTTCCAATGCGGCGATCCTTGAGAGGTCAATCGAGACGCTCGCTACCACGATTGAAATGGTGACAATTCTAACGTCGTCATTCGCTGTCACGGGACTGCTAAGCTCACTGAACCAAGGAAATCACTACCCGTCGAGCAATAAGCTGGAGGAGCAGATGTTTGATGCTCGGGCGCCAGCTTCGATTATGGCCCGTAACATTGCGAAGGACCCAAATCGGATAGTCAACGGCACCGATTCAGAAGCGAAACTGTTACAGGGACAAATCGCCGGGGCCGCCAATGCCGCAGCTATTGCAGCCGACACTTTGGGCATGATGGACAAGCGCCTTAAGGATAACGCCGGCACGCTTGGTCAGCTTTCCCGCTCGGGAAATATTATGCAGGCCACCGTGACCAACGGTCTGGTCCTCAAGCAGATTCACGATGCGATGATCCAAAATGTCCAGGCCACGAGTCTGCTGACAATGGCCACTGCACAAGGGAGCCTTCACGCCGTGGAGGAGGCCGCCACGCAGCGTCGCGAACATCAGGACACCGCTAATATGTTTAGCATCCTCCCGTAAACCACACAGAGTTCATCAGGCTCAGCTGCGCTGATCAGGGACACATCAGGCTCACGCCATGAATTTCAAAATTCCCGCGCCATTCACGACTATACACACGATCTTTCATGGGGCCTTCACGTCCGGGCTGCACAAAGTGCTTGAAAACGTCCAAGCGGCGGTCAGTGCGCCTCTGGTTGCGTGTGTCACGCTCTGGATAATAATCCAAGGCTGTCTGGTCATGCGTGGTCAAGTCGATGCGCGCGGGGGTATCTCGCGCGTAATCATGGTGTCGATTGTCGTCGCCCTTATCTTAGGGCAGGCCAACTATCAGCAGTACATTGAAGCGCTCTTCGACGACACGATTCCGAGGTTGGCTCACGACATCAGTGGCAGCGACTTGCCCTTCATCGGAATCCCCCAGAAGCTCGATCTCATGTTTGCTTCAAGCCAGTATGTCTTTCAGCTGATTGCTTCCGAAATTGGGCCTATGAACGGCCAGGACATACTTGCTTTCGAGGGAGCGCAATGGATTTTCTACGGCGCGCTGTGGACAGCGTTCGAGATCTACGATGCCGTTGGAATTCTGACGAAGGTGCTCTTGACGATCGGCCCCCTGGTCCTTGTAGGCTACCTTTTTGATCACACTCGAGACATAGCCACCAGATGGATCGGCCAACTGCTCTCGTACGGGCTGCTGCTTCTCCTCCTCAACATCGTTGCAACGATAGTAATCGCTGCCGAAGCAGTCTCGCTGGCAGCCATGCTTTTGATGATCAAATTCTCGGGCACGACAGCAGCCAAGATCATCGGGCTTTACGAGCTCGACATGCTTTTCCTAGCTGGTGACGCTCTGATCGTCGCGCTTCCGACGATCGCCAGCAGCATCGCCGGCGGCTCTTGGGGAGGTGCGAACCGACCTCTTAACAGCCTCAATCGCCACTTTGCCAAAACGGCGGGTGGTTAATCAATCGACAAGCTCGGTGCCAAAAACATGAAATATTGCCTACTTCTGTCAATCCTCGCTTTGGCCGCCTGCAAGACGAGCCATGGGCTTGCGACATGCGCGGGTGCCCCATTCCAACTGAACGTGGGACAATGGGAAACCACCCCTGAGGATCTTCAGGTCGAATGCGCGGAAGAGCCAAAGTGAAAGTTCCTGAACATGCCCTTCTGGTGGAGAGAGAAACGCTAGCCGCCCACTATAAGAAGGTGGAAGCGTTTCAAACTTCACGAGCGAAGTCTGCGCGGCGCCTGTCAAAGGCCCTGATAGCCTTTGCCGCAGCGGCGGTCCTAGGAAATGTTGCCCAGGCATTTACCATTGCTGCCATGGTCCCGTTGGCCAAGCTCGTACCTGTGTTCCTCTGGGTCCGGCCGGATGGGACCGTCGACAGCGAAGTGTCAGTCTCTCGACTGCCGGCAACCCAAGACCGAGCCGTCATAAATGCTTCGCTGTGGGAATATGTACGCCTGCGCGAGGGGTACACAGCAGATACAGCCCAATACGCCTATGACCTCGTATCCAGTTTCAGCGCGCCGGCTGTGCGACAGCAATATCAAGATTTCTTCAACTATCCGAATCCCACCTCGCCGCAAGTCACGGTCGGCAAACGCGGCAAGCTCGAGGTCGGGCATATTTCTTCAAACGACATCAGTCCGGACGTTCAACAGATCCGTTACAAACGTACGCTTGTTGTCGATGGGCAGATGCCGATAGTGACCACCTGGACAGCTACCATCCGCTACGAGCGCTTGACGGGTCTGCCTGGGCAATCGAGGCTCACCAATCCGGGAGGTCTACTCGTCACTTCCTATCAAAGCTCGGAAGATAGCGTATCGAACCTGGGCTATGTGCAGCCATGACAAAAAGAGCGTTTCTCGCGCTGGTCTGTTCACTCTTCTTAACGATGGAAGCGTCCGCGGAAGACACACCACTTGCCGGCAAGCATGATGCGCGCATGCGCTACCTGGCTTACCGTCCTGACGAAGTGGTGCGCCTGTCTACCGCAGTGGGGGCAACGCTGGTTGTCACATTCGCGGCCAACGAGACAGTCGCAGCCGTGGCCGTTTCCAATAGCAAAGACCTGGCTGCGCTCCCGCGCGCCAACTATCTCTTTTTTAAGGCTAGCCGGATGCTCCCGCCGCAGCCGGTCATCGTGCTGGCCGAGAGTGAGTCCGGTACACGGAGATACGTCTTCAGTATTTCAACGAGAGCGATGCCAAAACTCGATGAGCAGCAACCTGACCTATACTACAGTGTGCAGTTCACCTATCCTGCTGATGAGGCTGCTGCTCAGAGAAAGGACGCAGAAAGGCGCTCGATTCTTGGTCAGGCCCGGGCGAAAGTGCTGCGCGACGAGAGAGTTCAGGATTTGTTGAATCGGCCCGCCGCAACTACCAGTCCGGACGAAAGCAATTTTCACTACGTCGCAAAGGGCGATCGATCGCTGGCGCCGCTGGAAGTTTTCGATAATGGCTTTACCACCGTATTTGGCTTCGCAAGCAATTCCCGCATACCCTCCCTCTACATTATCAATCCCGACGGCAAGGAAGCCGCTGCCAATTACACGGTCAAAGGAGACTATGTTGAAGTATCCGCAGTCGCCCGGGAATGGCGTCTGAGAGATGGCAATACGGTCTTGTCCATTTTCAACAGGGCTTATGACCCTGTGGGACGAGCGCCAGTGACCGGTACAGTGACACCCGACGTGTGGCGCGTTTTGAAAGGCCCGGCCGATGAATGAAACCGGCCCACAGTCGGGACATGATGTCCATGCCTCAGGATCGATGGTCTCGGAGCCGGCCCGCCGGCATGTTTCGGGATTGCAGAAGTTGGCCGTCGCTGCTCTTGTTCTCATCTCATCTCTATCGCTCATCTGGCTCGGCGGTCGTCCCAGCACACAAGACGAGCCAACTCAGCCAAAACCTCCAATTGTCGCCGACGCCGAGCCATTCCGCCCCGTGCCGATTGAGATTGCTCCCGAAGCTCCAGCACCCGTACAGGCGGCGCAGGCAGGAGATCCTGCGCCATCCACGCCGCCTCCGGCGCCAGCTGATCCGCCGCCGGAGGAAACACCAATTTTCGCCTACAGTGGCAGCGGTCAAATGCCCAACGACGGTCAGCGGAGCGAAGACAACCATAGGGATGCTCCCGCGACCTCGCATGAGATTTCAGACGCTGGCGATCTGACGGGGCGATTGAAGCCAGATATACAGGAGCCAAGCCGGGCCACACTTTTGCCGCACCCTGATCTCGTGATTACCCAAGGAACGATAATTCCCTGCATTTTGCAAACGGCAGTCGACACAAATTTACCGGGTTATGTGAAGTGCGTCTTACCTAAAGACGTCCGCGGCGCCACCAACAACGTGGTGCTTTTGGATCGCGGGACGACCGTGATTGGCGAGATCCAGCGTGGTCTCCAACAGGGGGATGCGCGTGTCTTCGTGCTGTGGACGCGCATCGAAACGCCTGACCATGCCCTCGTTTCGCTAGCGTCGCCGGGCGCTGACGAGCTCGGCCGCTCCGGAATGCCTGGCACGGTGGATAATCACTTCTGGCAGCGCTTTGGCGGAGCAATGCTCATGAGCGTCATTCAAGGCGCGTTTCAGGCCGCCGGTCAATACGCTGGCAGCTCAGGTGGAGGAAGCGGCATCAACAGCTTCCAGAGCAACGCCGGACAAGCCGTTGACACGACCCTTAGAGCAACGATCAACGTTCCGCCAACTCTGAAGAAAAACCAGGGAGATGCTGTATCGATCTTTGTGGCTCGGGACCTCGATTTCTCAGATGTATACGATCTTAGACCGATCGCCGTGGCGCCAGCCCCCCAACATCGCCAACGCCGGAGAGACAACAATGCGACCGGAGGCTGACCCTCAATTGCGTTTGCTTCTCAACCCTGTTTTGAAATGGCTTGAGGAGCCAAGGACCGAAGAGGTCGCTATCAACCGGCCTGGGGAAGCCTTTGTCCGACAGGCCGGCGTTTTCACGAAACATCCGCTACCGCTATCTTATGACGATCTGGAGGACATCGCGATCCTCGCTGGAGCGCTGCGCAAGCAAGATGTCGGACCGCAAAGCCCCCTCTGTGCGACTGAGCTGCCGAACGGAGAGCGGCTGCAGATCTGTTTGCCGCCCGCTGTTCCCTCAGGAACAATAAGCCTGACGATACGGCGTCCCTCAAGTCGTGTGACCGAACTCAAGGAAGTTTCTTCTCGCTACGAATACTCGCGTTGGAATCAATGGCGGTCACGAAAGGAGCGCCAAGAGCGGCAGGACGAAACGATTCTTCAGCACTACGACCATGGTGACTTGGAGCAATTTTTGCGAGCATGCGTTTGCGGGCGGCTCACGATGCTGCTTTGCGGACCTACTGGAAGCGGCAAAACGACAATGAGCAAGACTTTGATCAACGCTATACCCCCGCAAGAGAGGCTGATAAGTATCGAGGACACGCTCGAACTTGCAATCCCGCACGAGAACCATGTCCGGTTACTCTATCCGAAGGACCGAGCAAGCGTAGGTGCGGTGACAGCCGAGCAACTGTTGCAAGCCAGCTTGCGCATGCGCCCTGATCGAATATTGCTTGGCGAGATGCGCGATGATGCTGCTTGGGCCTACCTTAGCGAAGTCGTCTCCGGCCATGCGGGATCAATATCAACGATTCATGGGGCGGATCCGGTCCAAGGCTTTAAAAAGCTCTTTTCACTCGTCAAGAGCAGCCCGCAAGGAGCTGCTGTGGAAGACCACACGCTTCTTGACCTGCTGTCGGCTGCCATTGACGTCATTGTGCCGTTCAGTACCCACGGCGACGTGTATGAGGTGGGGGAGGTGTGGCTCGCCGCCGATGCCCGGCGACGCGGAGAGACAGTAGCCGACCTTCTTAACAAGCACTAAGGCTAGAGCACGTCGGGGATCGGTAAGTCGTTTGTGATACGATGGCGTAATTTGTTCAGATTGAACGTCCACTTTGATTTGAGGGAGGTGGATAATGGGAGGAGGACTGGGCGTAGACCTTCGGTCACAAGTCTGAAGTCTTCGGGCGCCCTGTCGGCGCGGCAAGTTGCGGCACGATTCGACTGGGTGTATCGAGCGCGTCCGCTGAATTGCGCGGGCGACGCTCACCGAGCTGGTGCCGATGCCTGCTTCAAAAGCGGCATCGACACCCGGCAGGTCGTACCCTTGATTTACCTAGCCGCGCTCAATGAGTGTCTTCAAAGCCGCCGAACGTGGTTCGGAATGACCGGTGGTAAATCGGGAAGTGCCCTATAGGGAATCCTCCTGGTATTGCCTCCAGGGGGTCCTCTCAATGAACAAAGCCGCAACCTGCCCTTGCGACCTCAGCTGGAGTTTGCGACGCAACCCATAGGAGGATCGATGCGCAGAGAAATCGCAGGCAGAGTCGGTGGCATTGTGGGCTGGCCGACCGACGGTTTCAGCCCGTCAACAGGTCTTCACGTGTTCCATCCCCGACTATTGCAGGCGTGCGGCTTGCATGCTCCCGCGATCACCCATCGGAAAGAGCGTTACGAACACTACGAAGAGTTGCGCGACTTCCGCTGTCGCCCCGGTCTTACAGCGGACGGTGACCTGTCCGACCTTGATAGGACGTGAAATGCGAACGCTGCTCATTGATCATCATGTGGATCTTACGCGCGCTGTGCGAGTTGCGCTCGGGGATAGCGGTTTTGCCGTTGATGTAGTTGGCAACCTGGAACAGGCGTCGAGGGCATTTTGTTGCGCAACCTATGAAATTCTCCTGCTGGAGTTGGCTCTGCCAGATGGCGATGGCTTGGGCTGGCTGAGACAGCTAAGGAGCAACGGGCATTCAGTTCCAACCCTCATTATGAGTAGCATCAACGATCTCGAGAAGCGGATTGCAATTTTCAACGGTGGCGCGGACGACTTTCTGCTCAAGCCCGTCTCTTTCGATGAGCTCATCGCCAGAATGAGAGCCATTCTGCGCCGGTCGACACAGGTGACCGACCCCATCGTTGTATTTGGCAATCTCAATTTCGATCCGATCGGCCGACAGGTTTCCGTCTCGGGTCATCCTCTGAAGATCGCACGCCGCGAACTATGTATTTTAGAGCATCTGCTTATCCGTGCAGGCCGCATCGTGCCTCGTGCGCAGTTGGAAGATCACCTCTATTCGTTCAACGACGAGGTATCTGCCAACGCGCTTGAAGTCGGAATCTATCGCTTACGTGGACACCTGAGTAGGTCAGGTGCAACGCCACGTATCACGACCATGCGCGGCATTGGTTACATTCTTGAATTGACTGAGGCGGCATCCGCATAGTTGGTCTAAATTGAAAGAACAGACTGCCTGCCCGTCGTCAGGTTGAGCTTGTGGCCATAATGGACATCGCGGCCGCCCTTGACGATGGTGTCGGCATGCGGTTCGAACGGCTCTGTCGCAAACCTTTTTGTAAGCGAGCATGGCAAGAAAAACGCCTCAGCTGTGGAGGAGCACGTGATGTTCAAGGGCCGCCATTTCGACCAGTCGGTGATCCTGCTGTGCGTGCGCTGGTACCTGGCCTACACTCTGAGCCTGCGCGATCTGGAAGAGATGATGGCCGAACGCGTTGAAGGTCGACCACTCCACTGTGCATCGCTGGGTTGCCCACTTCTCGCCGCAGCTGCTGGAGCGCTTCAACCGGCGCAAGCGTGTGGTCGGCAGCAAGTGGCATTGGACGAGACGTACATCAAGGTCCGCGGCCATGGATGTATCTCTACCGCGCTATCGACATCCTCGGCGATACGGTCGAGTTCTTCTTTAGCGAAAACCGTAACCTGGTGGCGGCCCAACGCTTCCTCCGCAAGGCGCTGACGCGCCATGGCCGGCCGGAGCGCATCGTCATCGACGGCAGCCAGACCAATTACGAAGCAATCCTTTCCTGCGACGCTGAAAGCCGGCTGCGGCAGCGATCGCGGCGACCGCTGAAGCCGATCCGCTCCGCAATAGCCGGCATCTCAACAATCGGATCGAACAGGATCACCGGCGTATCAAGCCGCATTCGATCCATGCTCGGCTTCAAGTCGCATGCGAACGACGTGGTTATCCTCTCCGGCATCGAGATGATCCACATGATGGGCAAGCGACAGGCGAGGTATGCCTACAAGTCTGTCGATCGCTGTTTCGATCTCCTCGCTGCCTGACGGACAGGCCGAAATGGCCGTTCACAACCCCATTTCCAGGTTTGCGACAGAGCCTTTTGTCGGCGTTGCCGGCTTCGAAGGGCCGGTGCGCGCCGAGCGGATCAAGATCACCCCCGGCCACCTTGCTGCGGCCACTCGCCGAGTACGAAGCGGTGGCCGGAGGGAGCTGGTGATGACGACCCTAGATCATGACCTGCTGATCGCAATCCTGGATCGGCTGAAGTTGACGGCGATCCGCGACCAGCTCGACACGCTCATGTCGAGCAAGATCGCGCAGTTCCCGTTTGTCCGCGAACTCGACGGCTTCGGCTTCGACGCGCAGCCATCGGTCTGCTTCAGCCAAACGTATTCATAGGTATGGGACAGGCTGCTATGTCCGCCACCCACGCCTGCTCCGAGGCCCTCCAGGGCAATGGTCTGAGACCTGGGCTCAAGCCCTTCGGCGAGGAGGATGAGACGCCGCTGGAGCTCGGGTGCAAGCGCTGCCACGCCCGCTCCGAGGCCCCACAAGGCCGAAGCGCAGTCGTCGGGGTCACGAGGCCCCTCGGCCACGACGACGAGACGCTGCTGGAGCCCGGTTGCAAGGGCTGCCACAGATGGCCTGAACCTGAATCCGCCTTTCTTGAGGCGTTGCGATTATCATCGCGGCGACACGCAGCTCTTGATTTGTGTGCGAAATCCTCAGCAGATCCATCGGGCTGAGCCGCTCAGCAATATCAACGAGAATGTCCAGCGGCAGATCAAGGATACTCAGAGGAGGAAACGCTTGATCTTGAGGCTCAGAGCGCGTCTGCTCCACTATAGAACAGGATGATTCACCGGGTCCTTCAACGCCAGCCGCCGGTTCCGATGAGAGAATTGTCCCTGATATCACGCTCGATGGAGTTAAATGCCGAGATGGGCGCCTTGCCACGCTCCTCAATGCCCCTCATGATTCACCGCCTATAGCTACCAACTGAATGAAGCATCGTGATTGTCGCGCAGCGGAATCCTCAAGGATCGGGCAGTTCGTAGGGGGCGCCGGTTTGACCAGGTTGAGCCCGCGAATTGCTCGATCGGACAAGATCCTAATTCTCGACCATGCGGTGAGGCTCGAACGAGATCCTCGGGACGCACTCCAAGGTTTCGATCATGTTCGGCACACAAGGAAAGGGCGGCATTGCTGCCGCCCTGTCCGCTGTAAGTTGATAGGGGCTGGATTAAAAATCCATACCGCCCATGCCGCCCATACCGCCGCCGCCCATGCCGCCAGGCATGCCGCCGCCAGCTGACTCCTTCTTCGGAGCCTCCGCGATCATGGCTTCGGTGGTGACGAGCAGGCCGGCGACCGAGGCCGCGTCCTGGAGGGCAGTGCGCACGACCTTGACCGGATCGACGATACCCATGGCGATCATGTCGCCATATTCGCCGGTCTGGGCGTTGTAGCCGTAGGTCGCGCCCTTGTTGTCGAGGATCTTGCCGGCAACGATCGAAGCTTCCGCACCTGCGTTCGAAGCGATCTGACGGGCCGGAGCCTGCAGTGCACGACGAACGATGTTGATGCCGGCAGCCTGGTCGGCATTGACGCCGGTGACCTTGATGTTGGCCGAAGCGCGCAGCAGTGCGACGCCGCCGCCTGCAACGATGCCTTCTTCCACGGCCGCGCGGGTCGCGTTGAGGGCGTCGTCGACGCGGTCCTTCTTTTCCTTGACTTCGACTTCCGTCGCGCCGCCGACGCGGATCACCGCGACGCCGCCCGCGAGCTTCGCCAGACGTTCCTGCAGCTTCTCCTTGTCGTAGTCCGACGTGGTCTCTTCGATCTGCTGCTTGATCTGGGCAACGCGGCCCTGGATCTCGTCCTTCTTGCCGGCGCCGTCGACAATGGTGGTGTTCTCCTTGGAGATCGACACCTTCTTGGCGCGGCCGAGCATGTTGAGGCCGACATTCTCGAGCTTGATGCCGAGGTCTTCCGAAATGACCTGGCCACCGGTGAGGATGGCGATGTCTTCCAGCATGGCCTTGCGGCGATCACCGAAGCCCGGCGCCTTGACGGCGGCGATCTTCAGGCCACCGCGCAGCTTGTTGACGACCAGCGTGGCCAGAGCCTCGCCTTCGACGTCTTCCGAGATGATGAGCAGCGGCTTGGAGGTCTGCACGACGGCTTCGAGAACCGGCAGCATCGCCTGGAGGTTGGACAGCTTCTTCTCGTGCAGGAGGATGTAGACGTCCTCGAGCTCGGCAACCATCTTGTCGGCGTTGGTGACGAAGTAGGGCGAGAGATAGCCGCGGTCGAACTGCATGCCTTCGACGACTTCCAGCTCGGTCTCGGCGGTCTTGGCCTCCTCGACGGTAATGACGCCCTCATTGCCGACCTTCTGCATCGCTTCAGCGATCATCGAGCCGACCGAAGCATCGCCATTGCCGGCGATCGTGCCGACCTGGGCAACTTCCTCGGAGGTCTTGATCTTCTTGGCAGCGTTGCCGAGAGCCGCGACGACGTCGGCGACGGCGAGGTCGATGCCGCGCTTGAGGTCCATCGGGTTCATGCCGGCGGCAACCGACTTGTGGCCTTCCTGGACGATCGACTGTGCCAGAACGGTCGCGGTGGTGGTGCCGTCGCCGGCGATGTCGTTGGTCTTCGAAGCAACTTCGCGGACCATCTGCGCGCCCATGTTTTCGAACTTGTCCTCAAGCTCGATTTCCTTGGCGACGGTGACGCCGTCCTTGGTGATGCGCGGTGCGCCGAACGACTTGTCGATGACGACGTTGCGGCCCTTGGGACCGAGGGTCACCTTCACCGCGTCGGCGAGGATGTTGATGCCGTGAAGCATGCGCTCGCGGGCGTCGCGGGAGAATTTTACGTCTTTGGCAGCCATTTTTTAGCTCCTGGCAGGGGCTTGCGATCAAGCCCGAAATTCAGTTGACGGTGAGGCCGATAATCAGCCGATGATGCCCATAATGTCGGATTCCTTCATGATCAGAAGGTCTTCGCCATTGAGCTTGACTTCGGTGCCCGACCACTTGCCGAACAGGATGCGGTCGCCGGCCTTGACGTCCAGCGGGACCAGCTTGCCGGCTTCGTCGCGAGCGCCGGAGCCGACGGCGATGATCTCGCCTTCCTGCGGCTTTTCCTTCGCCGTATCCGGGATGATGATCCCGCCGGCGGTCTTGGATTCGGATTCGACCCGGCGTACGACCACGCGGTCATGCAGCGGCCGGAAATTCGACTTTGCCATTTTTGGATTTCCTTGGTGCGGATGTTGAACGGTGCTCCGTTGCCGGAGCATGCCTAGCACTCAGCCGAAGCGAGTGCTAACGCGGCAATGAGATAAGCCGCAGGCTCCTGCTAGTCAAGACGGAAGAGCAAAGAGCAAAGAGAAAAGAGAAGACAGCAAAGAGCAGCCAGCAAAGAGCGTGTAAGCATCGAGCCTTTTATGTGAACAATGTCGGGTATCCGACATATATGGGGCGGCTCACCCTTTGTAATTGAGCTTTATTCAGATGGTACGATTGGTGCAACGGGTGTTGCATTTGAACTCATCCAGAGGCTCGCACGGGTCGTGCTGCGTCAGCTTGGTCATGTCGAGCTTCAGAAGGCCATTTTGGCATTGGTTCTGTTGCTCCTATTGCCATTCATGACCAATCCTGCGCGCGTGAGCCGGCCGGCTAGATTCCAACCACGAGAGCGCCGCCGCTGAGACCCGCACCCGCCGCCGCCAGAAGGATTTTCTCTCCTGGCTGGAATGGCTTCATCTGGTTGGCGAGCGAGAGCGACAGCGGGACCGTCGCGGCCGAAGAGTTGCCGTATTCGGCAATCGTCTTGACAATTGCTTGGTCCGCAATGCCGAGGTTTCTTCCGACCGCGCCGAAAATCCGAGTATTGGCCTGATGCGGCACAAACCGGCCGACATTGTGTGGCCGCACTCCCGCAGTGGCTAGCGCGGTTGTCGAGCAATCGGTCATCATCTCGACGGCCTTTGCGAACACTTCGGGCCCGTCGGTCATCGTCATCCGGGTCTGCCCGAGGTCGAGGTCGCCATGGAACGGCGTGTTGCTTCCTCCTGCGGGAATCTGGATCAGCCCGTAGCGCGAGCCGTCCGAAGCCACCGAGGCACCGAGAATGCCCCGATCAGCATCATCGCACTGACCGATCACCAGGGCGCCGGCGGCATCGGCGAACAAGACTGAGCTCGCGCGCTCGGCTGGATTGATGCGGCGGCTGAGGATGTTGGCGGCGATGACCAGCGCTGGTTTGCCATGCAGGCGGGTGAACCCGTCCGCAAACATGAGCGCATAGATGAAGCCGGCGCAGGCGCCGGTCAGATCGACCGCGCCTGCGCGGCCAAGGCCAAGCTTGTGTGCGACCAGCGGCGCGCTTGGCGGCAGAAGATGGTCGGGCGTCGAGGTGGCAAGCAACAGCAGACCGATGTCGTGGCGCGCAATACCGGCGTTCGCCAAAGCCATGTCGCCGGCTTGCGTGGCCAAGCCAGACAGCGTGTCTTCGTCCGTTGCCCAGAAGCGCGAACGGATTCCGGTACGCCTTTCGATCCAGCCCGGCTCGAGGCCGAGATTGCTCTCGATCTCGGCATTGGCCACCTTGCGCCCAGGCACGTGATGGCCAAGTCCGAGAATGCGCGACGACTTGCTCATGGCCTGGACCCGAAGCGTTCCCCGGCCTCCTCGATGGCGTCATAGAGTCGTTCGAGCTCGTCGCCTGCGATGCAATAGGGTGGCAGAAGGTAGAGGACATTGCCGAGCGGGCGCACAAGCAGTCCGCGCTCGAGGAAGAAAGCGCGCAGCTTCGGACCAATCTCGGCGAGATAACCTGCGGAACCGGTTCGCAGGTCGAGCGCCGCGATCGTTCCCGTGGCTCGACAGTCGGCAAAATATGGATTGTCCCGAAAGCGTCTAAGCCCGACGGCCTGCATCACGCTCAAGGCCGTGATCCGCCCGGCCACTGGCTCGTCGCGCCAGATCTCGACATTGGCGAGTGCTGCCGCACAGGCAATCGGATTGGCGGTGTAGGAGCTCGAATGGAAAAACGTCTTCTTCCGGTCCTCGGAATAGTGCGCCCGGAAGATGGCATCGGTGACAAGCGTTACGGCCAGCGGGATGGTGCCGCCGGTCAAGCCTTTGGAGGTGCACAGGATATCTGGAGAAATCGATGCCTGCTCGCAGGCGAACATGGTTCCGGTGCGTCCCCAGCCGGTCATCACCTCGTCGGCGATCAGCAGCGAGCCGGAGGCCTCAGTGATCTTCTTCAATTCGGCCAGAACCGATGCTGGATACATCAGCATGCCGCCGGCGCCCAGCACCAGCGGCTCGACGATCAAGGCTGCGGCTCGTCGATCGCGGGTCACAGCCTCGAAACGATCCAGCGTCTCCTGCTCGTGCCCCGCGGCCGGAAAGGGGATGATGTCGACCTCGAACAGCAAGGGTTCGTAGGCGGCGTTGAACACGCCACGCGCACCGACGCTCATCGTTCCAATCGTGTCACCATGATAGCTGTGCTCCATGACGACGATGCGCGAGCGCGGCGCGCCGATGTTGCGGAAATAACCGAGCGCCATCTTCAGCGCGACTTCGACTGAGGTCGAGCCACTGTCGGAATAGAACACCCAGTCGAGTCCAGCGGGAGCGAGGCCGACAAGCGCTTTGGCCAAGCGCTCTGCCGGCTCGTGCGTGAAGCCCGCAAAGATAATCTGGTCGAGGCTCGACGCGGTTGTCTCGATTGCCTTCATGATGCGGGGATGGCGGTGGCCATGTGTGACGACCCACCAGGAGGAGATGGCGTCCAGGATGCGGGCGCCGTCGGCCCTGTGGAGATAGGCGCCCTCAGTCAGGACGATTTCTGGGATCGCAGGCTCGAGCGCGTGCTGGGTGAAGGGATGCCACACATGAGACTGCGACATCAGTCACCTCCAGTAATCGAGGCGAAGGCGAAGCCGGCAACCATTGCGTCCCTCAGTGTTTTGCCCGTCAGCACATCGAGGTGCGGCAGCCTGCCGAGCTGCGGCGCACCGCTGAATTCCACGATGGTCCGTTGCGTATCGGCCATCTCATCGCCGATGAAAGCGATGCCCGCCAACGGGATGGAGCGGGCGCGGAGCGCCTCGACCGATAGCAAGGTGTGGTTGATGGTGCCGAGTGTGGTGCGGGCGCACAGAATAACGGGCAGCCGCCATTCAGCGAAGATGTCGATTAACCTTGTGCGCCGGTTGAGCGGCACCATTAGGCCGCCGGAGCCTTCGATGACGAGCGGCGTCGGTAGGACGGGAAAAGCAAGATCGGCAGCCTTGATCGCCACGCCGTCGATCTCGGCCGAACGATGCGGCGACAGCGGGCTTCGCAAGCGGTAGGCTTCCGGCAGCACGCGCTCTGAGGGCAAGCCGGCAAGCCGCGCGACAACCTCGCTGTCGGTCTCGCCGTCGAGGCCCGATTGCACCGGTTTCCAGTAAAAGCCGTCCAGCAAACCGGCGAGCCCAGCCGCAAACACGGTCTTGCCAACTCCGGTATCCGTTCCGGTGATGACGATGCGTTGGGTCATATCGCCTCCGGTGATGTTTGGGCCAACACCTCGACCAGCGCCTCGACCATGGCGGAAATGTCGGCTTCGCCGATATTGAGCGTCAGTGAGATGCGCAGCCGCGACGTGCCCTCGGGCACGGTCGGCGGACGAATGCCGCGTATGTCGAAGCCGCGGGCCTGCAGTGCCGCCGCCACCGCCATTGCGCGGCTGACGTCGCCGATGACAACTGGCTGGATCTGCGAGCCGCTGGGCTTTACGCCGCAGCGCTCGACCAACTGGCGGCTCGCGAAAGCGACCCGCTCATGCAGCTGAATACGGCGCATGGGCTCGTCGGCGAGCATTGCGAGCGCTTCGCGCGCCGCGACCGCCATCAGCGGCGATGGCGCAGTAGCGTAGATGAATGGCCGGCATCGGTTGACGAGATAGTCGCACAGCGTTCGCGGCGCTGTGACCAGCGCGCCGGAAGCGCCGAGCGCCTTGCCGCATGTATGGAGCGCTATGATGTTGTCCCGGCCCTCGAAAGCGGCGGCAAGGCCGCGGCCATCCGGTCCCCAGACACCGGTGGCATGCGCCTCGTCGACGACGAGGAACGTCTCGTGCCGATCGGCAAGCGCGACGAGGCTCTCCATCGGCGCGCGGTCGCCATCCATGCTGTAAAGGCTTTCGACCGCGATCCAGACGCGCCCCATGCCGCCTTCGGCGCGCCAGCGGGTGATGACATCCTCGACAGCGTCGACGTCGTTGTGCCCGGCCAGCCTGGCCTCGGCGCGCCCGGCCTGTGCACCCTCACGCATGCTGGCATGGGCAAGTTCGTCGAGGATCAGC
Source organism: Mesorhizobium sp. M0800 (assembly GCF_040320095.1). Taxonomy (NCBI): domain Bacteria; kingdom Pseudomonadati; phylum Pseudomonadota; class Alphaproteobacteria; order Hyphomicrobiales; family Phyllobacteriaceae; genus Mesorhizobium; species Mesorhizobium sp. M0800. The sequence continues at coordinate 10,335 of NZ_JAMYOZ010000019.1, read as the reverse complement.
AGGTCACCCTTCTGCGGCAGGGCGGTCAGCAGAGCGAAATTGGCTATGTAGCCGCTGCCGAAGAACAGCGCGCGCTCGGTCCCGAAGAATGCCGCCGCGTCTGCCTCCAATTCCTCATGCTCCGGCGCGTTGCCACGCAACAGCCGCGACCCGGTGGCGCCAACCGACGTGCCCCGCGCGATCGCCGCCGCAACCGATTCGCCAAGTCTTTTGGAGGCGGCAAGCCCGAGATAGTCGTTCGACGAGAAGTCGAGGCCGGCGCGCGGCTTCAGCGTCCGCAGCCGGTCCTTGCGCGCCAGTCCCTGCAAGGTCGCCTCATAGCGGGCAAGCGGTGCCCCGTTCATTGCGCCTCGAGTTCCATCGGCTCGATGCCGAGGCGCCGGAACAGCAGGGTATCCTTGTCCTCGCCGGGATTGTCCGCCGTCAGCAGCGTGTCCCCGACGAAAATCGAATTGGCACCGGCAAAAAAGCACAGCGCCTGCATCTCGTCGGTCATGGCGGTGCGGCCGGCCGAAAGTCGGATATGCGATTTCGGCATCATGATGCGCGCCAGCGCGATCACGCGCACGAATTCGATCGGCTCGATCGGCTTGGCGTGCGCAAGCGGGGTGCCGGCGATCGGAATCAGCATGTTGATCGGAACGCTTTGCGGATGTTCCGGCAGATTGGCCAGCGTCACCAGCATGTCGATCCGGTCCACCGGCTCCTCGCCCATGCCGACAATGCCGCCGCAGCAGACCTTGATGCCGGATTGGCGAACGTGCTCGAGCGTCTCGAGCCGGTCGGCAAAGCTGCGCGTGCTGATGATCTCGCTATAGTAGCGTTCCGACGTATCGATGTTGTGGTTGTAGTAGTCGAGACCAGCCTGCTTCATTCGAGCGGCCTGCTCAAGATCGAGCATGCCGAGCGTCATACAGGTCTCCATGCCCAGCGCCTTGACGCCTTCGACCATCGCCACGACCGCATCCATGTCGCGCGCCTTGGGGTTTCGCCAGGCCGCGCCCATGCAATAGCGGGTTGCGCCGGCGTCACGCGCTTTCTTCGCCTCGACGATGACGCGCCTGACCTCCATCAGCTTCGACGCCTTCAGGCCGGTCTCGTGATGCGCCGACTGGCTACAATAGCCGCAATCCTCCGGGCATCTGCCCGTCTTGATGCTGAGCAGCCGGCTGAGCTGGACCTTGTTGGGATCGAAATTCTGGCGGTGCACGGTTTGCGCGAGGAAGAGGAGATTGTTGAAGGGGGCATCGTGAAGTGCCCGAGCCTTCTCCAGGGTCCACGCTCCAGGGTCAGGGGATTGAGCCTGTGGCGATGTCTGCGTTGGACTCGCTGTTTGCATGTCCATGCTGTTCCTCCGGTTCTGCCTTGCTTTGCTGTCTGATTGATGACGATCGGAAAGGACAGTTGATTCGATCCTGTTCGTTCCTCAGGCGATCATGAGCCCCAATAGTCGAGGCCGATATCCAGGATCGGCGCGCTGTGGGTCAGTCGGCCGACTGAAATCAGATCAACGCCGGTCGCGGCAATCGCTCGCGCTGTATCGGATGCGATCCCGCCAGAAGCCTCGGTGATAGCACGGCCGCCAACGATTGCGACGGCGCGGCGAAGATCGGCGAGGGACATGTTGTCGAGCAGAACCGCATCGGGAGCGAAGCCAAGTACCTCCTCCAACTGGGCCAGCGTATCGACCTCGACCTCGATCTTGACGAGATGACCGGCCCGTCTTCGTGCTCGCTCGAGCGCCGGGCGAACGCCGCCTGCGATGGCGATGTGGTTGTCCTTGATCAGAATTGCGTCGTCGAGGCCGAAGCGGTGATTGGATCCGCCACCTGCGCGCACCGCATACTTTTCGACTGCCCGCAATCCGGGCGTCGTCTTGCGCGTGCAGACGATCTTCGCGCCATATCCACGAACCGCAGCGACGATCGATGCCGTTGCTGTAGCGATGCCGCTCAGATGGCACAAAAAATTGAGTGCCGTCCGTTCGGCTGTGAGAATGGCCCGGGCAGGGCCAACCACTGATGCAATGACCTCTCCATCCATGACATTGGAGCCGTCTGCCCGCTCCACCGAGATTTCGATATCAGGATCAATCAAGCGGAAAGCGAGCATCGCCAGATCGAGGCCGGCGACAACTCCGGACTGGCGCGCCGCCAGCACGGTTCCCGCTTGGCGTTCCTTCGGGACGATGGCCTCCGTGGTCAAGTCGCCGGCTCTGCCAAGGTCTTCAAGAAGAGCTGCCCTTACAAGCGGCTCAAGCATGACCGTGGGAAGCGGTGAGAGCGTCATCACTTTGCCCCTTCGAGGCTTGGCGAGTGTCCGAGTTCCCGCGCAGCGGCCAAGGCGGCTTCGAGGGTGATTTCGGACCGTCGGGCGACAGTCGCATGATGAGGAAAGTCTGTCCGGTAATGAGCGCCGCGGCTTTCTTCGCGCAACAGGGCGGCAACCGCGATCATCAGCCCGGCAGCCGCCGGATCCGAGGCCGCGTCCTTGCTATCGGCGAGCGGCAATAAGGCACGTGCGGCTGCTTTTAAACCTTCACCATCCCGGACGATGCCGAGTGCGCGCGACAGGAAAACACGCACCGGAATCGGAGCGGGCGATGGGTAAACGTCCGCAAACGCAGGCTTTGTTCTGCGAGCAGGCGTTCCGGCAACACTTTCAGCGACCCAGCGCGCGCACACGACGGCCTCGGTCAAGGAATTGCTGGCGAGCCTGTTGGCGCCATGCAGTCCTGTCGAAGCGACTTCGCCGCAGGCCCACAGCCCCTTGACGGACGTCCTACCGGAGCAGTCCACGGCAACGCCACCCATGTGGTAGTGTTGGGCCGGACGAATGGGGATGAGATCGCGCGCGGGATTGATGCCGGCTCCACGACAGGCTGATGCGATTGTCGGGAAGTGTCGAGCAAATTCCGGGCCAGGCCGTTGCCGCGCGTCGAGAAAAACACGGTGGCCGTTGGCAAGATGGTTCCAGACGGCGCGCGCCAAGACATCACGAGGCGCAAGTTCCGCCCCTGGCACGCTCTGGAGAAAAGCCTGGCCGGTTTCGTCGATCAGGGCAGCACCTTCGCCGCGGACGGCCTCGCTGATCAGCACCATAGGGCGTTCCGGGCCGTCAAGCGCGGTCGGGTGGAACTGGATGAACTCGAGGTCGGCAAGGACAGCTCCAGCGCGGGCCGCAAGCGCCAGGCCCTGTCCGCAACTGCCCCAAGGATTGGTGGTGTCGAGAAACAGTCCCCCGATCCCACCGGTGGCGAGGACGACCCGCCGTGAGCCGAAGAAGACAGGTCCTGTCGAGCCGCTCGCCCAGACGCCTCGGATCGCATTCTCTCGCACCGCCAGCCGGCGCGCTTCCACGCCCTCCACGACAACAATCGACGGAGTGGAACGCACAGCCGCGATCAGGGCACGCATGATCTCACGCCCGGTGCCGTCACCATGCGCATGAACGATGCGACGTCGGCTGTGTGCGGCCTCCAATCCGAGGCACAGTGAACCTTTCGGCGTACGGTCGAAAGGAACCCCAAAGCCCGCAAGCCCCTCTATCGCCTTGGGCGCGGCTTGGAGGATGCGGCTCGCCACGTCTGTGTCGCAGAGACCCTCCCCGGCGGCAAGTGTATCGGCCAGGTGCAGTGCTGGATCGTCGTCTTCGCCGAAACTTGCAGCCAGACCACCCTGTGCCCAGGTGCTCGAATTGTCAGCTCCCAGCAGCGTCCTGGACAGAAGAAGCACCGGCTCCGGCGCCAGTTGAAGCGCGGTCATCAGTCCGGCGATGCCGCCGCCGACGATGATGGGCCGCCCGAAGAAGCTGCGGATATCGGCGCTCAAATTGCCAGCATCCGTTCGACCGCAAGCCGCGCGCGCCCGGCGATCCCGGGTTCGATGGTTATGACATGGTGGTTCTGCTCGAGCGCCATGCGGATGTTGGCAAGCGTGATCCGCTTCATGTGCGGGCACAAATTGCAGGGCCGGATGAACTCGACCTCTGGGTGCGCTAACGCGACGTTGTCGCTCATCGAACATTCCGTCATCAGCACGACACGTGCCGGCCTTTGCCTTTCGACATAGTCGGACATGGCAGCGGTCGAGCCGGAAAAATCTGCTTCAGCCACGACGTCGGGCGGGCATTCGGGATGCGCGAGCACGATCACGCCGGGATGGCTTTCGCGCAACTCGCGGATGTCGGCCGGTGTAAAGCGCTCATGCACCTCGCAATGCCCTTTCCAGGCGATGATCTGCACATCGGTCTGGGCGGCGATATTCTGGGCCAGATATTCGTCCGGCAACATGATCACCTGGGGAACGCCAAGGGATTGGACGACCGCCTTGGCGTTGCCGGATGTACAGCAGATATCCGACTCGGCTTTCACTTCGGCCGACGTGTTGACATAAGTGATGATCGGCACGCCGGGATAACGCTGGCGCATCAAGCGCACGTCTTCTGCCGTGATCGATTCCGCCAACGAACAGCCTGCCCGCAGGTCGGGAATGAGCACCGTCTTTTGCGGATTGAGCAGCTTGGCCGTTTCGGCCATGAAATGTACGCCGGCCAGCACGATGACTTGCGCCTCAATCGTCGCAGCCTTGCGGGCCAGTGCCAAACTGTCGCCGACGATGTCGGCCACGCAATGGAAGATCTCGGGCGTCTGATAGTTGTGCGCCAGGATGATGGCGTTGCGCTCGCGCTTCAATGCAAGGATCGCCTCGATATCCTCGACGAAAGCCGGCCATTCGATCGGCGGGATCACTCGTCGGACGCGCTCGTAGAGAAACGCGGCCGTCGGCAGCATGGCGCTCATCGACCCCTCCAGCTTATACTCTAGTTGAAAATAACCAGCATATACTTGCTGTGAGTATAAGGGATGTCAACCCCGCGCCAGCGGCAATTTTGTCCCGGCGATGACCCTCTCGTCGAGAGCGGCGTGGCGGAACCGGTAAAGCTTCGCTGGCCGGCCGCCGGTCTCCGTGGTGGCCTCTCCGGTCTCTTCGACCAGCTCCTGCTGCTCGATCAGGCGGCGAAAGTTCGGCTTGTGGATGAGCCTGCCGGCGAGCGCCTCCACGGTTCGCTGCAGCTGCAAAAGCGTGAAGACCGGCGGCATCAGCTCAAAGACGACCGGCCGGTATTTGATCTTGGAGCGCAGCCGCGCAATGCCGGTCGCCACGATGCGGCGATGATCGGCGACCATAGACTTGCTGGGCACCAGCGGAGGCGGCGTCGCGTCCCGTCCGCTTCCGGCCTCTTGGACCAGGCCTGCTTCGTAGACCAACTCATAGCGTTGAAGCGTGAGTTCCTCGTTCCAAAAGCGGTCGTCGAAGCCGAAGGCTATCGTCGCCCGCTGCCAGCGTTCACGTCGCGCGGCCGCGTCGCTGACGCCGTCTGCCCATTCAATCAGGCGCGGTCGCAGAACGTCCAGCACGACCGGAGGCGTGCCCGAGCGGTGGTCCTCCCATGGAAAATATTCATACCAACTCTGCCAGCCGCACTTGGGCGAGCCAGCTGCCTGTTCCTTGCGGGTCAATGCGAGATAGCTGATGGAGATGACGCGCTGCTGGCGCTCGGCGCCGATGCGATCCCGATCGGCGAAGGTGTAGAGTTGCTCAATATACCCCAGCGGATGGCCGGTCTGCTGCTCGACCCACCCCCTCAAACCGGATTGCAGCGATCGGTGCTCAAGCGCAAATGGTCCGGAGGGCAGGGTGTCCGCCTGGCCGATGGTGAGGACACAGGGTTCACCGTCGTTTACGGCGACGACAAAGGCGATCAGGTCCACTTTGACTTCGTCGGCCTTGACGGCAGCTCTGTCTTTCCTGGGTCCTTTTGCCTGATCGTCCATGTTCGCGAAAGTGGTTGGCCAGCTCGGGGGCGCCTGAATCGATTTAACTGTAAGCGCGCCTGTCAGCACGTCAACACCGCAAAGCTGCACGGCCATTTTTAGCTCTTCGCACTTGCACAAAAATGTGGCAAACGCGACACCCGCGGTTGGTAACGTTGGGGAAGGAGGTTCCATTGAGTGCGTTTGGTGACACCAAGGCGATCACACCGCCGGATATTCGTTCGCGTAAAGGTGGGACGCCGCTCGTCTGCCTTACCGCCTACACGACGCCAGTCGCCCGGCTCGTCGATCCCCATTGCGATGTGGTGCTGGTCGGCGACAGCGTCGGCATGGTTCTCCACGGCCTGCCCTCCACGCTCGGTGTGACGCTGGAGATGATAATCACGCACGGCCAGGCCGTGCGCCGTGGCCTCGAGCAGGCGCTGATGGTCGTCGACTTGCCGTTCGGTTCCTTCGAGGAAAGCCCCGAGCAGGCTTTCCGCAATGCCGCGCGCGTCATGGCCGAGACCGGCTGCGGGGCCGTCAAGCTCGAAGGCGGCGAAACGATGGCAGAGACGATCGGCTTCCTCGCCGCGCGCGGCGTGCCGGTCATGGCCCATGTCGGCTTGACGCCGCAGGCGATCAACACCATCGGTGGCTACCGCGTGCAGGGCAGAGGCGGGGATGCCGAGCGCATCAGGCGCGACGCGCTTGCGGTGAGCGAAGCGGGCGCCTTTGCGGTCGTGCTGGAGAAGGTTCCCGAGGCGCTCGCCCGCCGGATTACCGGGGAGGTGGCGACCCCGACCATTGGCATCGGTGCCTCGGCAGCCTGTGACGGCCAGATTCTCGTCGTCGACGACATGCTGGGCCTCTTCGGCGACTTCCGGCCCAAATTCGTCAAGCGCTACGCTGAACTGGGGGAGGCCGCTGCGGCTGCGATCGCGGCCTATGCGCGGGAAGTGAAGGAGCGCCAGTTTCCGGCCGCCGAGCACGTGTTTGCCGATGCGCCCAAGCCCGCCGACGCGGACGCCACCAAGAGCGGAGAAGCAGCGTGAGCGTGCCGATTGTCAGGAGCGTTGCCCAGCTTCGCCAAATCGTCGCCGCATGGCGCCGCGAGGGCGTGAGGATTGCCGTCGTGCCAACGATGGGCGTCCTGCATGAGGGCCATCTCAGCCTGGTGCGCGCGGCACTCGTGAAGGCCGACCGGGTGATCGTGACGCTCTTCGTCAACCCGAAGCAATTCAACAGCCAGGCCGATCTCGCCGCGTATCCGAGCACTGAGGACGAGGATGCCGCCAAGCTGGCACCGCTTGGCGCGCACCTGCTTTATGCGCCGGATGCAGAGGAGATGTATCCGGCGGCCTTCGCCACGACCGTTTCGGTCTCCGGTGTCAGCGAGGGTCTGTGCGGTGCCTTCCGGCCGGGACATTTCGATGGCGTGGCGACCGTCGTCTCCAAGCTCTTCCTGCAGACCAGCGCTGACTTCGGCTTCTTTGGCGAAAAGGACTTTCAGCAGCTTCAGCTAGTCAGGCGTATGGCCCGGGACCTGGATATTCCAATCACCATTGTTCCTTGTCCGACAATCCGCGAAGCCGACGGTCTTGCACTATCATCGCGCAATGTCCGGCTCTCGCCAGCAGAGCGTGCTGTTGCCCCCGAGCTACCATCGGTCTTGCTCGAGACGGCTGAGCGGCTTGCCCGCGGCTCGCCCGTCCTGCCAACGCTTGCCGAAGCGCGCGCAGCAATTCTGGCTGCAGGCTATCGCGAGGTCGAATACCTAGAACTTCGCGACGAGGCAGATCTGCGACCGATGACAAGCCTTGACCAACCGGCACGCTTGCTTGTCGCGGCCTGGCTCGGCGGCACACGTCTCATAGACAACGTCAGAATATCACGGGTTTCACCAGATTAACGGGGTCCTCGGCACGCCCTGTATCCGTCCGGGATTGTTTAAAACAAGGTCTCTGCCTGGCATCGAGCGATCACGGAGGTTACGCAAAGCTCAAATGCATCGCGTGTTTGAGAACTTCGTCGAGCAACTGTCTGCAAGTGTTGATGCTGCCGATCTCCGTGAGGCAATGGCATCCGCTGCAGCCGGCTTCGATTTTCCGCTATTCGCCTATTTCACTTACCCGTCGGCCTCCGGCGACGCCCCGCAATTGATCTCAAACTATCCATCATCCTGGACATCACGTTATCTGCAACAGCGGTACCACAGTCTTGATCCGGTCATCCTGCGCGGGCTGCAAGGCTGGGATACCTTCGATTGGGGTGTGGATCGCGCTCGGCACTGTCTGCCGAATTCGCAGCAACAAATTCTGGAGAGTGCGGCTGAGTTTGGCATCCGCGGCGGCCTGACGATATCCATGCATGATCATTGCGGCCGGTTTGCTGCCCTGACCTTTGCTTCCGACGAGTCCCGCCCGCCTCTGTTGCGGTCACTGACACGTTACGAAAAAGCATTGCAGCTGGTGGCCATCAACTTTCATATCCATGTCCGGCGCAGGCTCGCCGACGATCGCGTGGTGGATGGTGTAACGCTCACCCCGCGGGAGTTCGAGTGCCTGAAATGGGCGGCGCGCGGCAAGTCGGCTTGGGTTATCAGCCAGCTTCTCGGCGTCTCAAAGCGCACCGTGACCTTTCATCTGGAAAACGCCAAGGCAAAGCTTGGCGTTCGAACGATCAACCAGGCCGTTGCACGATTGGTTGCCTCCGGCCAGGCGAGATCCTGATTCTTCTGCCACGATAGCTGTAAACCTCTACAGGCTGCATCGTTGCCAGCTTTGCCCTTCGATGGCGGGAACACATCCCGCACGGAGGCGACCATGATGCAGCTGATAACACCAGACCTTTACAACGAGTTCGCAAGCGAGCTCAAAGAGATGCACGGGCTCAGGTTTCGGGTGTTCAAGGAAAGGCTCGATTGGGAAGTTGATACCGAAGACCAGATGGAAACAGACCCGTTTGATGGTCTGAAGCCTGTCTATCTGCTCCTCAGGGGATCCGACTGGCGAATTCGCGGTTGCGTGCGTCTTTTGCCCAGCACCGGACCCACAATGTTGCGCGACACGTTCCCGGTGCTGCTGGGTGCTGACGTCATGCCCTCGACTGCCGACATATGGGAGAGCAGTCGTTTCGCGCTCGATCTCCCTCCGTCGGCGCCCAAGGCAGCGGGCGGGCTGGCCCAGGCAACCTACGAGCTCTTCGCGGGCATGATCGAGTTCGGCTTGGCCAAGGATCTGACCCGGATAGTAACGGTGACGGATACGCGCATGGAACGGATCCTTCGCCTCGCGACGTGGCCATTGTCGCGCATCGGACAACCCAAGTCCGTCGGCAAAACGGAGGCGGTGGCCGGGTTTCTCGAGATTTCCCGCGCGAGCCTTTTGCGCATCCGCAGCAGGGGACGTCTGAGCGGACCGGTACTGTGGCAACCGGTTCTAGGCCCGTCGGCATTGTGGACACCTGAGCCGTGAAGGATGCTGGTCTGCCCAAGGAAGCGACGGTCGGTCTTGAATGCTGGCCGGACTGGCGTCGTCACGAAGCTTACCACTACGCCAGACGATTGCCGCGCACTGCCTGGGCCTGGGAGTTTCTTCGGCGCAATCCACAATTCCAGCGCGACCACGCCAAAATGGCACCGTCCGCCTGCATTGTCGGAGCCCAGGCCGACATGAAGATAATCGAGTTGACGACAGGATCATCTTTCCTAAGACAATGGAGCCTCCTTTTTCGCGGACGCGCCACAGTCGGACGCTACGTCGGCAAGGGTTTTTTGGGATCCGCGCGACTGCGCCCGTATCCTACGAGCGGCCGCGGAGCCGGTTGGGCTCGACCGCGATTTTGAACCGCTTGATCTTTCTTCGCTCTCATGCTGCAAGGACATCCTGCTGACACCTGCCGGCGTGCAGCACGTGCTGCTGAGGGAGGACTGCCGGAGTCTGCAGATCGCCCTTTCCGGTGCATCCGTTCTCCGCCCGTTGCGGCTATATGTCGACGCGATCGTGCAGCCGCAGCACCTGAAGTTCCATGTCGCTGCCCTTCAGTTCCTGAACGACATCAATGGTTGCGGCCGCCTGGCAGCTGCTTGCTTTCCGCCGGAGCCCCGCGGAGCGCGTCTGCGTCTCGTGCTCCAGGCTTTGGATGGCTCGCTTGCGGGAGCATCTCATCAGGAGATCGCCATTGCCCTGTTCGGGAGACGCCGTGTCGAAGAAGATTGGTCTCATCCAGGTAGCCATCTTCGCGATCAGGTGCGTCGCGCCATCCAACGTGGCCGCTACCTGATGGGCGGCGGCTATAGACAATTCCTGATGTAATTCCGCTGACAGCTTAGTGATTGTCTTATTCGAAAACGCGCAGGCATCAATCTCCATTTCTCACTGCTATTGTGCCTTATACAAAACGTGACACGCGCCTAGCTAGGGTCAGGACCCATTAATTTGTTGAGTTGATCTCTGTTGGGTGATTCAAGGTGGCAGGAGGTGCCGCCTTGAGTGATTTGCTGATGTTGACGCCGGAGC